>NZ_JACHMH010000001.1:9371047-9714594 GCF_014204915.1 Crossiella cryophila | reverse complement strand
GGCCGCCAGTGCGAGCAGCAGGAACAGGATCGCCACCGTGGGCAGGAACCAGCCGCGCCTGCGCGGACTGACCTTGGCGGGCTGGGGGTTCTCATCCGGCATCTTTCCCTTCTAGCACGGGGCCGGGCGGCCGTGCCGACTGAGCCGCTGGACGTCTAGTACGGCTACGCATTGACCTTGGGCGATATGTCCGGGAATACTTTCCGCCCAAATAGAGAACTTTATTAACTATTTGGGCCGCCGGCCCAGGAATGCCGAGGGTTCATGCGTGTTCCTCGCCCTGCCCTGCTCCGAACCGTGGCGGTCACCACCGCGGTGGCCCTCGGTGCGGTGATGGTGAGCGCGGCGTCCGCCAATGCGGCCGCCAGTGGCCAGATCCGGCTCGACGGCGTGGGTTACGCCCACGACGAGACCAAGATCGGTTACCTGATGGCCCCCGCGAGCAGCGAGGGCGCCCGGTTCACGGTGGTCGACACCGCGGGCCGCACCGTGCTCGCGGGCAAGGCCGGGGCCAGCCTCGGTAGCTGGAACGCGGGCTACACCGCCGTGCACCCGCTGGACTTCTCCGCGCTCAAGCGGCCGGGCAGCTACCGGGTCACCGTCTCCGGCGCGGTGCAGGCCAGCTCGGCCACGTTCAAGATCGGCACCGCCAGGGAGCTGTTCGGCCCGATCGCGGACAAGACCTTCGACTTCTACGCCGCCCAGCGCGACGGCGGCGATGTGGTGCCGGGCAAGCTGAACCGCCAGCCCGCGCACCTCAGCGACGCCAAGGCCACCGTCTACGACACCCCGAAGTTCCGGCCGGACGACCAGCTCGCCGAGCCGCTCAAGCCGACCGGCACCACCGTCGACCTCGAAGGCGGGTGGGTGGACGCGGGCGACTTCGTCAAGTTCACCTCCAACACCGCCTACACCATCGGCGAACTGCTGCTGGTGCAGCGCGAGGGCAACCGCGACCGCACCCTGGCCAGTGAGATCGACTTCGGCCTCAAGTGGCTGGACAAGGCCTGGGACGAGAAGTCCAAGACCTTCTACGTGCAGGTCGGCATCGGCGTGGGCAGCCCGGACCTGGGCATCCTCGGCGACCACGACGTCTGGCGGCTGCCGGAGACCGACGACAAGCTCCAGGTGAAGCCGGGCGACGAGAAGTACTTCATCAAGCACCGCCCGGTGTTCCGGGCCGCCGCGCCTGGCGAGAAGATCAGCCCGAACCTGGCCGGTCGCGCCGCGGCCGCCTTCGCGCTGGCCGCCCAGGTGGAGGCCCGCCGCGACTTCCGCAAGGCCAGGTACTACCTGGAGCAGGCCGCCTCGGTCTTCGCCCAGGCCAAGACCACCGACGTCGGCCAGCTCACCACCGCGTTCCCGCACTCCTACTACCCGGAGAACTCCTGGACCGACGACCTGGAGTACGGGGCCACCCAGCTCGCGCTGGCCGGCTACGCCCTTGGCGACCGCCGGGCTGGCGACTGGGCCACCGCGGCCACCGAGTGGGCCAAGGCGTACCTGGGTTCCGGTGACCAGGACACGCTGAACCTGTACAACACCAGCGCACTCGGCCACGCCGACCTGGTGAAGGTGTTGCGCACCAAGTGGGTCCGCAACGCGCAGGTGACCGAGGAGCAGCTCATCGGCGACCTCAAGCGGCAGCTGAACAAGGGCGTGACCCGCGCGGCCACCAGCCCGTTCCGCACCGCGGTGGACATCACCGCCTTCGACGTGGCCACCCGCAGCTTCGGCTACGCGGCCACCGTCGAGCTGTACCGCTCGGTGACCAGGGACCGCAGCTACGACGCCTTCGGCTCGCAGCAGCGCAACTTCGCCCTCGGCGCCAACTCCTGGGGCCTGTCCCTGGTGATCGGCGTCGGCCCGCGCTTCCCGTACTGCCCGCACCACCAGGCGGCCAACCTCTCCGGCAGCACCACCGGCGGGGAGAAGATCCTGGTCGGCGGCGTGGTCAACGGGCCCAACGCGGAGGGGAAGTTCGCCAGCCTCGGCGACCTGCCCGGCGGCGGCGTGGAGTGCACGCACCCGATGGCGGCCTTCGACGGGCAGGGCTCCCGGTTCGTCGACGACGTCCGGGCCTGGCCGAGCAGTGAGCCCGCGATCGACTACACCGCGACCGGAACGCTGGCGCTGGGCCTGACCGCCCTGCGCTGAACCGACGTGCTGGTGGCGGCCTCCTGACCCCGACCGGGGGCCGTCACCAGCCCACCAAGGCCAAGCCCGCCAACGAGATCCCGGCCACCAGCGCGGTGGATCCCGCGCCCAGCACCAACGCGCGGGGTCCGGTGGCCAGCAACTCCTTGAGCCGCACCGTGCTGCCGAGGGCGAACAGTGCACCGGCCATCAGCACCGTCGCCGCGGTCTTGGCCACGTCGAGCACCGGCACCGGCAGGAAACCACTGCTGCGCACCAGGATCATCGCCACGAAGCCGAGCACGAACACCGGCGGCAGCCAGCGCCCCTGACGACGGCCCACGATGGCCACCAGCGGCGCGAGCAGCACCACCCGGCTCAGCTTCACCACCACGGCCACCGACACCGCCGCCGCACCCGCGGGCGCCGCGCCGACCAGCACCTGCGCCACCTCGTGCACACTCGCCCCGGCCCAGCCGCCGGTGGCCCGCGCGGACAGCCCGAGCAGTTCGGCCAGCAGCGGCAGCAGAAGCATCCAGATGCTGCCGAACAGGGTCACCAGCGCCACCGCGGTGGCCACATCCCGGTCCCGGCGTGGCACCACGCCCTCCATCGCGGCCACCGCGGCCGCACCGCAGATGGAGAACCCGGTGGCCACCAACGTGCTCAGCCCGGCGGGCAGGCCGAGCCAGCGCCCGAGCAGCCGGGTGCCCAGGAAGGTGCCCGCGACCGTGGCCAGCACCACCACCAGCATGCCGCCGCCGAGGTCCAGCACATCGGTCACCGCGAGTTGCAGGCCGAGCAGCACCACCCCGGCCCGCACCAGCCGCCTGGCCGCCCAGGTCAGTCCGGGACCGCAGCTTTTCGGCAAGAAACCCAGGTTCCCCGCCGCGATGCCCAGCACCACCGCCACGGTCAGCGCGCTCACCGCGGGCGCCACCGCCGCCACCGCCAGCGCGATCGCCACCGCGATGGCGACCACGGCCAGACCCGGCGCCATTGCCGGGCCACGCACAGAAGTCCTCACCACCTCAGGGTCACCCTCCGTGTGACACTCCGGTAGGCCGTCTTCGGCAGGTCGTCATACCCTCCGGTTATGAGCAAGCCGCCGGACCCGGAGTCACTCGCCCTGCTCGTCCGGCTCGCCGAGCTGGGCAGCCTCGGCCAGGCCGCCACCCAGCTGGGCATCAGCCAGCCCGCGGCCAGCAAACGCCTGGCCACCCTGGAGAAGCGGCTCGGACTAGCCCTGGTCGACCGCAGCACCAGGGGATCCACCCTCACCGAGTCCGGCCAGATGGTCACCGAATGGGCCAAACGGGTACTCGCCGAACTGGACGTGCTGCTGCACGGCGCGGCCGCGTTGCGCGCCAGGGTGGCCGCCGAGCTGAGCGTGGCGGCCAGCATGACCGTGGCCGAGCACCTGGTGCCCGGCTGGATCACCGAACTGCGCCGCGCCAACCCCGAGCTGTACGTGGGCCTCCAGGTGACCAACTCCGCCGCGGTGGCCGAACTGGCCCGCCGCGGCGAGGTCGACCTCGGCTTCGTCGAGTCACCCACCGTGCCGCGCGGCCTGCGCACCCGGCGGGTGGCGGTGGACCGGCTGGCCGTGGTGGTCGCGCCGGGGCATCCGTGGGCGAAACGGCGCAGGCCGGTTGGACCGGTGGAACTCGTGGGTACTCCGCTGGTTGTCCGCGAACGGGGTTCCGGCACCAGGGAAACCCTCGAACGGGCGATGGCACGCACTGGAGTGGGTAAGGTCCGGGCACTCGCCGAGCTGGGCTCCACCACGGCCGTGCGGGGCGCGGTGGCCGCCGGATCGGGTCCGGCGGTGCTCAGCGTGCTCGCGGTCGAGGCGGACCTGGCCGACCGGCGCCTGGTCGAGGTGCCGGTCAGCGGCATCGACCTGCGGCGTGAACTGCGGGCGGTGTGGCCGGCCGGCCGGGTGCTGGCTGCGCCGGCGGCAGCATTGCTGGCAGTCGCGACCCGAGCTTCTCGCCCAGCCCGGTGACATCAACGCTACGGTGGGTTCTGATACCGCGATGAGATGTAAGGAATGGCGGCCATGAAACGGTTCCTGCGCAAACTGCGCGGCGGCTTCGAGCCCGACCCGGTCGAGCCAGCCGACCCGCGGGAGGCCGCCGTGCTCTTCTGGCAGCGCTGGAACGACGAGCTGCTGCCGCAGGTGAGCGCCGCGCTCGGGGACAAGGACCCGGGCCGGGTGGAGAACCTGGTGGTCGAGGCGGTCACCGCGATCCACCCCAACCTGCAGTTCGCCGTCGAACGCGGCCAGCAGGCCATCTACGCGCTGGTGCTCAGTGCCCAGGGCGACCCCGACCTGCGGCCCTACACCGACGCCTGGCTGGCCGCGGCGCCCGATCCAGGGCCGATGTGGGAGTTCTACGACGCGGTCCCGCCGGTGCCCGACCCCAACGAGGTCACCGTCAACCTCGGCGCGCACCGGCTGCCGCTGTCCCAGGTGCGGCTGGCCGCGCTGATCGACGAGGAAGCCGGGCTGGTCGACGTCGCGGTGTTCCACCCCGGCATCGCCGCCCTGGACGACGCGGGCAAGGCCGCGATGACCTTCCTGCCGCTGGACGCCACCCTGGGCGAGCGGCTGGCCGGGGACCGGCTGGGCCGGGTGGAGACCGCCGACGCCGAGCCGGAGGACGCCATCACACTGGTCGAACTGCGTGAACTCGTGCGCGAGCTGGACCGCCGACACTCCGGCCGCTGACCGGCCGGAACTGTCGGTGGGGATGACTAGGCTTCCCTACTGTGACCAGGAACGACAGCAGTGAACTAGCCGTCGCGCCGGAGGGCGTGCAGGACCTGTCCGCGGCGGTGCGTGAGCGCCACGCGGAGCTGGCCCAGGAGATCACCGACCACCAGTACCGGTACTACGTGACCTCCCCGATCGTCTCCGACGCCGAGTTCGACCTGCTCTTCCGCGAGCTGCAACGGCTGGAGGCCGAGCACCCGGTCCTGATCACCCCCGACTCGCCGACCCAGCGGGTCAGCGGCAGCTTCGCCACCGAGTTCGTCCCGGTGGACCACCTGGAGCGGATGCTCAGCCTGGACAACGCGTTCAACGCCGAGGAACTCCAGGCCTGGGTGGAGCGGGTGCAGAAGGAGGTCGGCGCGGACGCGCACTTCCTGTGCGAGCTGAAGATCGACGGTCTCGCGGTCAACCTGCTCTACCGGGACGGGCGGCTGGAACGCGGTCTCACCCGCGGTGACGGCCGCACCGGCGAGGACGTCACGCTCAACCTGCGCACCCTGGCCGACGTGCCCGAACGTCTGGTCGGCACGCCGGAGTACCCGGTGCCGGAGCTGGTGGAGATCCGCGGCGAGGTCTTCTTCACCCTGGAGGAGTTCGCCGAGCTGAACGCCGCCCAGGCTGAGGCAGGCAAACCGCCCTTCGCCAACCCGCGCAACGCCGCGGCCGGCTCGTTGCGGCAGAAGGACCCCAAGGTCACCGCGAGCCGCCCGCTGCGGATGATCTGCCACGGCCTCGGCAAGCGCGCGGGCTTCGAGCCGGAGCGGCAGTCCGACTCCTACAACGCGCTGCAGGCGTGGGGGCTGCGGGTGTCAACGCACACCCGTGTTCTGTCCACAGTGGACGAGGTCACCGCGCACATCGCCTACTGGGGCGAGCACCGGCACGACGCCGAGCACGAGATCGACGGCGTGGTGGTCAAGGTCGACGAGGTCACCCACCAGCGCCGCCTCGGCGCCACCTCGCGTGCCCCGCGCTGGGCGATCGCCTACAAGTATCCGCCGGAGGAGGTCACCACCCAGCTGCTCGACATCCGGGTGAACGTGGGCCGCACCGGCCGGGTCACCCCGTTCGCGGTGACCGAGCCGGTCAAGGTGGCCGGTTCGGTGGTCGCGCGGGCCACCCTGCACAACGCCAACGAGGTCAAGCGCAAGGGCGTGCTGATCGGCGACCGGATCGTGCTGCGCAAGGCAGGCGATGTCATCCCCGAGGTGCTCGGCCCGGTGGTGGAGGCCCGCGACGGCAGCGAGCGCGAGTTCCTGATGCCCACCGAGTGCCCGGAGTGCGGGGCCACGCTGCGGCCGATGAAGGAGGCGGATGTGGACATCCGCTGCCCCAACGCCGAGTTCTGCCCCGGCCAGCTGCGCGAGCGGCTGTCCTACTTGGCGGGCCGGTCCGCGCTGGACATCGAGGTGCTCGGCTTCGAGGCCGCCACCGCCCTGGTCGCCTCCCCGGTCTACACCAACGAACGCGACCTGTTCGACCTGGACGCGGCCAAGCTGATCCAGGTCCCGCTGTTCCGCACCATGGCTGGCGAGCTGTCCGCGAACGGGCAGAAGCTGCTGGAGAACCTGGAGGCGGTCAAGACCCGGCCGCTGTGGCGGATGCTGGTCGCCTTCTCCATCCGGCACGTCGGCCCCAAGGCCGCCCGCGACCTGGCCCGCGAGCTGGGCTCGATCGAGGCCATCGCGGCCGCCGACGAGGAGCGGCTGGCCGCGGTGGACGGGGTCGGCCCGACCATCGTGGCGGCCGTGCGCGAGTGGTTCGAGGTGGACTGGCATCGCGCGGTGGTGCGGGCCTGGGCCGAGGCAGGCGTCCAGCTGGCCGAGCAGCGTGACGAGTCGGTGCCGCGCACGCTGGACGGACTGTCCATTGTGGTCACCGGCAGCCTGCCGGGCTTCTCCAGGGACGAGGCCAAGGAGGCCATCCTGTCCAGGGGCGGCAAGGCGGTCGGCTCGGTGTCGAAAAAGACCAGCTTTGTCGTGGTCGGCGAGGCACCAGGATCCAAGTACGACAAGGCGGTGCAGCTCAAGGTGCCGGTCCTCGACGAGGACGGCTTCCGGGTGCTGCTGGAGTCCGGTCCGGCGGCGGCCACCGAGGTCGCCGCGATCGGTGAGGACGGGAGTGCGCGGGATGGGGATGGGGATTCGGGTCCGCAAGGCTGACCCCGGCGAGATCGAGGCGGTCGGCGAGGTCACCGTGGCGGCCTACGCCGCCGCCGAGGTCATCCCGGAGGGCAGCGGCTACGAGGAGAGACTGCGCGACGCGCAGGCCCGCTCGGACGGCGCCGAGCTGCTGGTCGCGGTGAACGGCGAGGGCACCGTGCTCGGCACGGTCACCGTGGTGCACCCCGGCACGGTCTTCGCCGAGATCTCCCAACCGGGTGAGCTGGAGTTCCGGATGCTGGCCGTGGACCCGGCCCAGCGCGGCCGCGGCATCGGCGAGGTGCTGCTGCGCGCGGTGCTGGAACGAGGCCGTGACCTGGGCGTGAGCCGGGTGGTGATGTGCAGCGCGAAGAACATGACCGCCGCACACCGGCTCTACGAGCGGCACGGGTTCACCCGGTTGCCGTCGCGCGACTTCTCCCCGGTTCCGGGAGTCTGGCTGCAAGGCTTCGTCCGGGAACTCAGCTAGGAGCCAGCGATGCTTCCGCTGCTGCAGTGCTGTCCCAACGGCAACCGACCGGCGGAGGCACACCCCGCCGTGCCCATCACCCCCTGGCAACTGGCCAGCACGGTGGCCGAGGTCGCCGAACTGGGCGTCACCTCGGTGCACCTGCACCCACGGGACGCGGTCGGCCTGGAGACCCTGGCAGGCCCCGAACTGGCCACCGTGGTCGCCACCGTGCGCGCCGCGGCCCCCGGCGTGGAGATCGGCGTCAGCACCGGGGCCTGGATCACCCCCGACCCGGTGCGCCGCGCCGAACTCGTCGCGGGCTGGTCCGGCCTGGCCGCCGGCCGTCCGGACGTGGCCTCGGTGAACGTGCACGAACCCGGCTGGCTGGAGGTCTGCGCGGTGCTGCACCGGGCGGGCATCGGCATCGAACTGGGCGTGTTCACCATCCCCGCCGCCGCCCGCCTGCGCGCCGCGGGCGGCCCACCACCCGGCACGGTCCGGGTACTGGCCGAGGTCCAGGAAACCAACCCGGACCGCTCCCTGTCCGCCGCCACCGCCCTGCTCGACGCCCTGGACTTCCTGCCCGACGACCTGCCGATCCTGCTGCACGGCGAGGAGGCGGGCGCCTGGCCGGTGTTCGCCGAGGCGGCCCGGCTGGGGCTGCCGCGGCGGATCGGGCTGGAGGACACGCTGATGCTGCCGGACGGTGAGACCGCCGCGGACAACTCGGAGCTGATCCGGGCCGCTCAGGAGTACTGACCAGGTCAGGGCAGTGCCGGCCCGGCCCGTTTCACCGTGCGGATCACCGGCGCGGTCTCCGCGGTGTGCACCTCGTCCAGCCCGCCCACCCGCTCGGTCAGATACCGGTACAGCGCCCCGGAATCCCGGCAGGCCACCATCGCGGTCAGGTTCGTCCGCCCGGTGGTGACCGCGCTGAAGACCACCTCCGGGTGACCGGCGATCGCCGCGGCGACCCGGCGCAGCGCCGAGGGCCGGACGGTCAGCCACAGCCGCGCCTCGGCCCGCAGACCCAGTGCCGCCGGGGGCAGGTCCACCTCGAACACCAGCACGCCGGCGGCGCGCAGGCCCTCGATCCGGCGTTTCACCGTGGACTCCGACCAGCCGGTGGCGGTGGCGAGTTCGGTGTGCCGGGCCCGGCCGTCCATGGCCAGTGCGGCCAGCAGCGCGTGATCGCCCTCGTCCAGGGCCACCTCGGGGCCGGACTCGCCGAGCAGGGCGTGCGCGCTGACGTCCAGGACCCGGGTGGTGCGCGGCAGTTTGTCCATCAGCAGGGTGTCCCGGGCGGTGTCGGAGCGGGCCTGGACGTTGCAGGAGATCTCGGTGCCGCCGGAGAGCAGGTGCACCCAGAAGGTGTCCGGGCGGCGGGCCAGCGCGGTGGCGATGGGGTCGGCGGCGTCGGGGGTGCAGCGGATGCGCAGGGTCCAGGAGGTGCGGCCGATCAGCGGGCCGTTGACCGAGCCGATCACGCGCAGCAGTCCGGCCGAACGCAGCTTCTGGTACCGGCGGGCCACGGTGTTCTCCGAGACCTCCAGGGCCGCGGCGATCCGGCGGAACGGGGCCCGGCCGTCCACCCGGAGGTGGTTGACGATTTCCCGCTCCAGCTCGTCCAGCATGACGGATTCCACCGGATCACGGTAAGCCACGGGCGGAAATCCGCACCCCGGGGCGACGCTGGCGGCATGACAACACGGATTCTGGTGACCGGGGCGACCGGCAACGTCGGCCGCCAGCTGCTCGCTCAACTCTCGGCCGTGGAAGTGGTTGTCCCGCAACGAGATCGGGTCGATCTGGCGCGCTCGGAGAGCCTGCGGGAGTGCCTGCGTGGGGTGGACGCGGTGTTCCTGCTCTGGCCACTGCACAGCGGCGCTGCCCTGCCCGGCGTGCTCACCGAGATCGCCCGGCACGCGCGCCGGGTGGTGTTCCTGGGCTCGGGCGGGGTGCGGGACCTCAGCATGGCCGGGCAGGAGGAGTTGATCCGGCGCTGCGGTCTGGAGTGGACGGTGCTGCGGCCGAGCACCTTCGCGGTCAACACCCGTTGGTGGGCCGGGCAGATCCGGGCCGGGGATGAGGTGCGCGGCAGTCACGGCGGGCTCGGGATGGCGCTGCTGCACGAGGCGGACATCGCCGCGGTCGCGGTGCGCGCGCTCACCGCGGACGGCCACCACGGCCGGGTGTACCGGCTCACCGGACCCGAGGTGCTCAGCCAGGCCGCGCAGGTGCGGATCCTCGGCGAGGTGCTCGGCCGCCCACTGCGCTGGGTGGAACTCGACCGCCCGTCCGCCCGCGCCCAGCTGCTCGCCGACGGCCTGCCACTGTCCTTTGTGGACGTCCTGCTGGACGCCTACGCGGCGATGGCGGCCCAGCCTGATCCCGAGATCACCGGTGATGTCGAGGCGGTGACCGGGCGGCCCGCCCGCACCTTCCGGCAGTGGGTGGCCGACCACCGGGCCGGGTTCTAGCCCAGGTCGTGCTCGTGCGCGTAGATCACCGCGTGCACCCGGGTGCGCAGCCCGAGTTTGGCCAGCACCCTGGCCACGTGGGTCTTCACCGTGCCCTCGCCAACGCCGAGTTCGGCGGCGATCCCGGCGTTGCTCAGCCCGCGGGCCAAGGCCCGCAACACGGTCCGCTCCCGCCCGGTCAGCGTCGCCAGCTCCGGTCCCGGCGGTGCGGGCGAGAGTTCGGCGAACCGCCGGACCAGGCTGCCGGTGACCTTCGGATCGATCAGCCCGTGACCCTGGTGGGCGGCCCGGATCGCGGTGGTCAGCAGCTCGGGATCGTTGTCCTTCAACAGGAATCCGGCCGCTCCGGCACGCAGCGCGCGGTAGAGGTAGTCGTCCAGGTCGAAGGTGGTGAGCACCAGGATCCGGGCCGGGGTGCCTGCCAGCTCCTCGATCGCGGCCAGGCCGTCCTGATGCGGCATCCGGATGTCCATCAGCACCACGTCCGGGCGCCGCCAGCGGGTCAGGTGCACGGCCTCGGCGCCGTTGGCCGCCTCGCCGACGATCTCGATATCGGGTTCGGCGGAGAGCAGCAGGCGCAGTGCCTCGCGCACGGGTTGCTGGTCGTCGGCCAGCAGCACCCGGATCATCGCGGCGTCCAGGGCAGCACCGCGTGCACCCGCCAGCCGCCCTCGACCGGACCCGCCACGCAGGAACCGCCGAGCAACTCCGCCCGCTCGCGCAGGCCGCGCAGGCCATGCCCCTCGGCCGAGGCCGACCCGCCGGACCCGTTGTCGGCCACCGTGATCGCCAGTTCCGCCCCGTCCCGCCGCAACTCCACCTCGATCTCCGACGCGCCCGCGTGCCGCACCGCGTTGGTCAGTGACTCCTGCACGATCCGGTAGGCGTGTTGCCCCAGCAACTCCGGCACCGGCGTGTCCGCCCCGCGCACGGTGATCCGCGGCCCGCCATGCCCCAGCCGCGCCGCCAGCTCCGGCAGCCGGTCCAGTCCCGGCTCCTCCCGCAGTGCCGCCAGCAGTTCGCGGGTCTCGGTCAGCGCGGTCGCGGACAGCTCGGTGATCCGTTCCAGCGCGCCCGGCGCGGCCGTCGGAACCCGGCTGCCCGCCATGGCCTGCAACCGGATCGCGGTCAGGTGGTGGCCCACCGCGTCGTGCACGTCGCGGGCGATCCGCAGCCGCTCGTCCGCGACCACCCGGCCCAGTTCGGCCCGCCGCAGCAACGCCGCCGAGTGCACCCGCTCCCGGTGCAGCCGCAACGCGGTCCCGGCCGCGATCGGGGACAGGCCCAGCAGCAGCGCCTCGGTGAGGAACGGGGTCGCGGGTGGGGCGGGCGCGGCCAGGCCGTACAGCACGGTCCAGGTCAGCGACAACGTCACCACCAGCGCGAACCGGTCCCGCCGGTGGTAGACGGCGGAACAGAACGCGGCCGCGGTGACCGTGCGGCCGGACCAGCCGGGCAGGCCGGTGCCCAGGAAGGCGATCACCGCGCAGACCAGGGCCACGCCGACCGGGTACCGGCGGCGCAGCACCAGCGGCAGGCTCAGCGCCAGGCTGGCCAGCACCGGCGGCCAGGACAGCGTGCCGCGTTCCAGCAGCACGCCGCCGAGCAGGGCGAGGAAGGCGGCCCCGGCCAGGAGGGCGTCCTGGCGCAGGGGCCGCGACAAGGCGATCACCGGGTCAGTGTCACGGATTGGCCGGGCAGGTCGTGCCGTTCGGCGGAAGTGCACCGGTGGTCAGGTAGCGGTGCACGTGGTCGCGCAGGCAGCGGTTGGCGCCGTAGAGGTAGTTCGCGTGCGCGCCGTCCACCGCGATGTGCCGGGAACCGGGCAGCTGCGCGGTCAGCCGCCGCCCGTACTCCACTGTGGACACCGCGTCGTGGATCCCGTCGGCCAGCAGCGAGGGCGGCCGGAACGCGGGCCGGATCGGTTGCGGGGCAAAGGGTTTCACCGCCGGGAAGCCGGTGCACTTGAGCACGTTCACCCACGCGTGCCGCCAGCCCAGCAACGGCGCCACGGTCGCCCGGACATCGGCCACGATCCGGCTCACCTCGGCGTACCCGGTGGGGTAGGCGAAGTCCGAGCAGTTGATCAGCCGGTTGACATCGGTCTCCACCGGGATCGACGGCACCCCGACCAGCTTGCCGGCATCACCCGCGTCCGCCTCGGCAATGCCCTCGGCCAGCCGCGGCCACTCCCGCTCGAAGTCCACGAAGGTGCTGGAGATGATCCGCGCGGCCGTGCCCGGCCCGCCGTGCACCGCACTCGGCGCCGGGATCGGCTGCTGTTCGGCACGGGCCACCAGCTCGGTCCACACCCGCACCAGATCCCGCCCGTGCAGCGCGCAGGACGGCGTGCGGTCACACCATTGGGCGAACCGGTGCAGGTTCCGCTCGGTCACCGCGGCCCGGGAGGCCACCCAGTCCCGCTGCGAGCGGTTGGTGTGGTCGTAGACGCTGTCCAGGAAGAACCGCCCGGCCCGCTGCGGGAACAGGGACAGGTAGGCCTGCCCGAACACGGTGCCGTAGGAGTTGCCCAGGTAACGCAACCGGGATTCGCCGAGCGCGGCCCGCAAAGCGTCCAGGTCGTGCGCCACCTGCCAGCTGTCCAGCTTCCCGGCCAACGCTCCGGCCGCGGCCGTGCAGCCCGCGCCGAAGGCCCGGCTGCGTTCGGTGTACTCGCGATGCGCGGCCTCGGACGGGAACGCCCACTCCAGCGGCATCGGGGCCGGGGTCGGACAGCTGATCCCGGCACTGCGGCCCAGGCCACGCGGGTCGAACAGGACCACGTCGAACCACTCGGTCAGGTCGGTGAACTGCGTGCGCAGGTGCGGCAGCAGGTCGAGGATCGCGGCGGGGCCGCCGGGGTTGACCACGATGGAGCCGAGGCGGCGGGACTGGTCGCGGGCGGGGAAGCGGGCCAGGGCGAGGTCGAAGCGCGGGCTGCCGACGGCGGCGTGGTCGGTGGGCAGGGGCAGGGCGGCGCACTGGAGGCCGGGGCCGCAATCCCGCCAGGACAGCGCGGGCGTGGCCGCGGGCGGCTCGATCGACTCGGCGGCGGCGAGGGCGGTGGTGTCAGCGGTGGCCGCGGGGCCCGGGGCGGGCAGGGCACTGGCGGGTGGCGCGATCAGCGCGGCCAGCGTCGCGCCGACCGCCGCGGCGAGCACACGAAAGGTCAAGTTCACCCGCCCAGGCTGTCCGCCCGGACGCTCCCGCCGCGTCTGCAATCCGGCAGACGCGAACCGCCGGAACCCGCGCTAACCCGCCCGGCCCCGCGCCGGTCAGCCGGAATCCGCGCCAGATTGCCGAACCCGGTCGCCGGAACCCGAGCTAGTCGGGCAGCACCACCGCGACGATCCCGGCCAGGTGCGCCAGCCGCGCCACCTCCGCCGCCCGGAACATCGGCCCGCCCGGCCGCCCCACCAGCAGCACCCGCTCCGGGTTGCCCAGTGGCGTGGCCGCCAGCTCCGTGCCCAGCTCCTGCCAGGTCTCCGGCACCCACGGCTCCTCGCCGTCGAGCACCGTCGCCTTGTGCAGCGGCAGCCAGGGCAGCTCGATCGCCTTGGTCTCCGGGGCGGCGCTGCTGGCCGCCAGCCGGTACGGGCCGTCGCCGTTGTCGCCGACCACCACCGCCCAGCCGGCCCGGATGATCCGCGGCACGCCCTCGGTGAACACCGCGAGCCCCTTGCGCGGCTCGGCGGCGACCTCCTCGACCAGCTCCAGCTCACGGTGGGTGTTCAGGATGCCCGCGTACGGCCGGACCGCGTCCACCTCGACGCCCTCGACCGATTCCGCCGCGGTGATCAGCACGTCCGGCAACCGGCCCGATGGCAGCTCCACCACCAGGTCGTCGATGGCCACGCCGACCCCGCGTTCGACCACGTCCACGCTCAGGATGTCGGCCCCGATCTCCCCGAGCGCCGACGCGACCGCCCCCAGGGTGCCGGGACGGTCGGGAAGCTGCACGCGGATCAGGAAGGACACGGCCGCCGATTGTCGCAGACCCGGATGACAACGCCGATTCCGCCGTCCACATGTCGAGAGAACCCGTCCAGTTATCCACAGCGTGACCGTCCGACCAACAACCCGTTCGGGACCGCGCATGGGTGCGCCATAGACTCGCCCCGAACAATGCCCCGCATCCGGGCAGCAACTTTCAGGGAGTCCACCAGTGCCCACCATCTCGCGCGACGAGGTAGCGCACCTGGCCAGACTGGCCAGGCTCGCCGTCACCGATGCCGAACTGGACCTGTTCGCCGGCCAGCTGGACGGCATCATCCAGGCGGTGGCCAAGGTCGGCGAGGTAGCCGCCGAGGACGTCCCGCCGACCTCGCACTCGGTGCCGCTGACCAACGTCTTCCGCGCCGACGAGATCGTGCCCTGCCTGTCACACGAGGACGCGCTCGCCGCCGCGCCCGCCAGCGAAGACGGCCGCTTCCGCGTGCCGCGCATCCTCGGGGAGGCGTGATCATGACTGACCTGACCAGGCTCACCGCGGCCGAGCTGGCCGCGAAGATCCACTCGCGTGAAGTGTCCGCGGTGGAGGTCGCCAAGGCGCACCTGGACCGGGTGGCCGCGGTGGACGGCGCGGTGCACGCCTTCCTGCACGTGGACACCGCCGGTGCGCTGGCCGCCGCCGAGGCCGTGGACAAGTCCATCGCCGCCGGCGAGGCCCCCGCCTCCCCGCTGGCCGGGGTGCCGCTGGCGCTCAAGGACGTGCTCACCACCAAGGGCGTGCCCACCACCTGCGGCTCCAAGATGCTCGAGGGCTGGATCCCGCCGTACGACGCCACCGTCACCCGGCGGCTGCGCGAGGCCGGCGTGGTCATCCTCGGCAAGACCAACATGGACGAGTTCGCGATGGGCTCCTCCACCGAGAACTCCGCCTACGGCCCCACGCACAACCCGTGGGACCTGGACCGCATCCCCGGCGGCTCCGGCGGCGGCTCCTCCGCCGCGCTGGCCGCCTTCGAGGCCCCCCTGGCCATCGGCACCGACACCGGTGGCTCGATCCGCCAGCCCGGCGCGGTCACCGGCACCGTCGGCGTCAAGCCCACCTACGGCGGCGTCTCCCGCTACGGCCTGGTCGCCTTCTCCTCCTCGCTGGACCAGGCAGGGCCGTGCGCGCGCACCGTGCTGGACGCGGCGCTGCTGCACGAGGTCATCGCCGGGCACGACCCGCTCGACTCCACCTCGCTGAACGTGCCGGTGCCGCCGGTGGTCGCGGCCGCCCGCCAGGGCGCCACCGGCGACCTGTCCGGCCTGCGCATCGGCGTGGTCAGCGAGTTCAGCGGCGACGGCTACCAGCCGGGCGTGCTGCGCTCCTTCGAGGCCGCGGTGGCCACCCTGGAGAAGCTGGGCGCGGAGGTCGTCGAGGTCTCCTGCCCCAACTTCACCTACGCGCTGCCCGCCTACTACCTGATCGCGCCCAGCGAGTGCTCCTCCAACCTGGCCCGCTTCGACGCCATGCGCTACGGCCTGCGGGTCGGTGGCGACGACCCGTCGCTGGACGCCGAGCAGGTCATGTCGCTGACCCGCGAGGCCGGGTTCGGCCCCGAGGTCAAGCGCCGGGTCATCCTGGGCACCTACGCGCTCTCGGCCGGCTACTACGACGCCTACTACGGCTCGGCGCAGAAGGTCCGCACGCTCATCTCGCGGGACTTCACCACCGCGTTCGAGCAGGTCGACGTGTTGATCTCGCCGACGACGCCGACCACCGCCTTCCGCATCGGCGAGCGCACCGCCGACCCGATGCAGATGTACCTGGCCGACCTCTGCACCATCCCGGCCAACCTGGCGGGCAACGCGGCGATGAGCGTGCCCAGCGGCCTGTCCGACGAGGACGGGCTGCCGGTCGGGCTGCAGATCATGGCCCCCGCGCTGGCCGACGAGCGGATGTACCGGGTGGCCGCGGCGTACGAGGTCGCGCGCAACGACGCCGAGGGCGGTGCGCAGATCCACCGGGTGCCGGACCTCGCGGCGGGCGTGCGGTGAGCGAACGCAGCGAGCGGGAGGACACCCGCCAGGCGGTCGGCCAGGTGCTGCGGGGACTGGAACTGTTCCCGCTGCCCGACGGCTGGACGCCGATCGAGGCGCTCGCGGTGGTGAAGTGCCTTGATGCCAGCGGCACGCCCACCTGGTGTACCCGGCGCACCGCCGGGATCAACGACGAGGAACTGCTCGGGACGATGGTGCTCCAGTCCGAGCTGCTCAAGCGGGACATCCTGTCCGACTGGGAGGACGACGGCGATGACGACTGACGTCACGGCAGACCTGCTGCCCTACTCCGACGTGGTCGAGCGCTTCGACCCGGTGCTGGGGCTGGAAGTGCACGTCGAGCTGCACACCAACACGAAGATGTTCTGCGGTTGTCCGACACAGTTCGGCGCCGACCCCAACACCCAGGTCTGCCCGACCTGCCTCGGCCTGCCCGGCGCGCTGCCGGTGGTCAACGGCAAGGCGGTCGAGTCGGCCATCCGGATCGGTCTCGCGCTCAACTGCGAGATCGCGGAGTGGTGCCGGTTCGCGCGCAAGAACTACTTCTACCCGGACATGCCGAAGAACTTCCAGACCTCGCAGTACGACGAGCCCATCGCCTTCAACGGCTACCTGGACGTGGTGCTCGACGACGGCGAGATCTTCCGGGTGCAGATCGAGCGCGCGCACATGGAGGAGGACACCGGCAAGTCGCTGCACGTCGGCGGCGCGACCGGGCGCATCCACGGCGCCGAGTTCTCCCTGCTCGACTACAACCGGGCCGGCGTGCCGCTGATCGAGATCGTCACCAAGACGATCCACGGCACCGGTGAGCGCGCGCCCGAGGTGGCCCGCGCCTACGTCAGCGCGCTGCGCGACCTGCTCAAGGCCCTCGACGTCTCCGACGTGCGGATGGACCAGGGCTCGCTGCGCTGCGACGCGAACGTCTCGCTGATGCCCAAGGGCAGCACCGAACTGGGCACCCGCTCGGAGACCAAGAACGTCAACTCGCTGCGCAGCGTCGAGCGGGCCGTGCACTTCGAGATGCGCAGGCACGCCGCGGTGCTGACCAGCGGTGGCGAGGTCATCCAGGAGACCAGGCACTTCGACGAGTCCACCGGCAGCACCAGGGCCGGACGGCGCAAGGAGACCAGCGAGGACTACCGGTACTTCCCGGAGCCCGACCTGGTGCCGATCGCGCCCACCCGGGACTGGGTGGAGGAACTCCGCGCGACCCTGCCCGAACTGCCCTGGCAGCGCCGCAGGCGCATCCAGCAGGACTGGCAGCTCTCCGACCTGGAACTGCGCGACCTGGTCAACGCGGGCGCGCTGGACCTGGTCGCGGCCACCGTCGAGGCGGGCGCCTCGCCGGATGAGGCCCGCTCCTGGTGGGTGGCCTACCTGTCCCAGCAGGCCAACACCCAGGGCATCGAACTGACCGCGCTGGCCATCACCCCTGCCCAGCTGGCCAGGGTGATCGTGCTGGTGGCCGAGGGCAAGCTGACCAACAAGCTGGCCCGCCAGGTCGTCGACGGCGTGCTCGCCGGTGAAGGCGACCCGGACACTGTCGTCGAGGCCCGCGGCCTGGTCGTGGTCTCCGACGACTCGGCCCTGCTCACCGCGATCGACGAGGCACTGGCCGCCCAGCCGGACGTGGCCGAGAAGATCCGCTCCGGCAAGGTCGCCGCGGCGGGCGCCGTGGTCGGCGCGGTCATGAAGGCCACCAAGGGCCAGGCCGACGCCAAGCGCGTCCGTGAACTGGTCCTGGAACGCTGCGGGCAGTAACAGCCCCGAGAACACCGCTGCCCCCGGGGAAGTTCTCCCGGGGGCAGCGGTCGTTCGAAGCCTCGCTCAGTCGTTCCCGCCGCCCCCGCCACCCTGCGGCGGCAGCACGAACACCCGGTCGTCACTGGAGACCGGCTTGCCACCGGCCTTGTTCAGCGTGCCCACCCAGGAGTTGCCGTCCGGCGCCAGGTCGACCCCGCCGAGCTGCCCGTAGACGCCCTTCAACGTGGTCTCCGGCCGCCCGGTGAACGCCCCGGTGTTGCTCAGCGCCAGGTTGAACATGCCGGCGCCCGCGGTCAGCGCCACCGAGAGCCGGTCGGTGTAGGCCGCGCAGCCCGCCACGCCGGGGCGGTCCGGCCAGGTCCAGGCCGGGGTGCCCAGCGGCTTGCCCATGGCGAGCTTGTAGACCACGTCCTGCTTGTCGGTGCGGTCGGTGACCCAGGTGCTGCGGTGGTCGCTGGTGCTGCAGATGCCGCCGGGGCTGGTCAGGCCGTTGGCGATGACCGCGCTGGACGCGGTCGGGTTGCCCTCGGCAGGCTTGCCGGAGGTGGTGATCCGCAGGACCTTGCCGGCCAGCGAGGCCGGATCGTTGGCCGAGTTGCCGTTGCCCGCGTTGCCGGTGGCCACCAGCAGCGCGCCGGTGCGGTCCTTGGCCAGCGCGCCGCCGTTGTTGCGCGGACCGCGCGGGATGCCGGTGAGCACCGGCTTGGGGCCGTCGCCCTTGGCGATGCGCACCACCCGGTTGTCCGCGCCGGTGGTGATGTAGGCGAAGACCAGGCCGTCCTCGACGTAGCTCGGCGAGAGCGCCAGCCCGGTCAGCCCGCCGCCGGTGGCGCCGTCCACCGGGATGCGGGCGAACTCGACCGGGGCCTGGCCGGGCTGGACCTTGAAGATCCGGCCGCTGACCCGCTCGGCGGCCAGCGCCGACTGCCCGTCCGGCAGCACCGCGATCGCGGCCACCTGGTCCAGGCAGGTCGCCACCACGGCGGGGTCGAAGTCCTTGCACCCGTCCGGCGGTGGCACCGGGGTGTTCGGCCGCTGCTGCTGGCCCCCACCGCCGCCGCTCCCACCGCCACCACCTGGCGGCGGACCGCCCTGCGGCTGCAGCCGGGGCTGCTCGGTCCAGTCGGCCTGGCGGACCTCGGGGAAACTCGCGCAGCCGGAGACCAGCAGGGCGAGCGCCACCATCCCGACTAGGGACGTCCGTCGCGTCGAACCCGGGGCTGGCATGGTCCCCAGGGTAGGTGGGCGCAGGTGAACCCGGGGTTAGAGTCGGCAGGTGACCCTGACAGTGCTCTTGCCCGACTACCCGGGGGCCGCCGAGCTGGTCTCCGCGATCGACGGGGTGCGGGTGGTCAGCTACGACCCGCAGGACCAGCTCAGCATGCCGGCCGAGGCGGTCGAGGCCGAGGTCTTCGTGCCCCCGTTCCTGGCCTCGCGCAAACTGGTGCCGCTGGCGAAGACCTTCCCCAAGCTCAAACTGGTGCAGCTGCTCAGCGCGGGCGCCGAGGCGTGGATCGGCGCCTTGCCCGAGCAGGTGAAGCTGTCCAACTGCCGGGGCGCGCACGGCGGCAGCACCGCGGAATGGGTGGTCGGCACGCTGCTGTCGATCTACCGCGACCTCCGCGAGTTCGACGCCGCCCAGCGCGCGGGGGAGTGGTCCTACCACCAGACCGACACCCTCCAGGACAAGCGGATCCTGGTCGTCGGCGCCGGTGACCTGGGCCATCAGCTCGAACGCAGGCTGACCCCGTTCGACACCGAGGTCACCCTGGTCGGCCGCACCGCGCGGGAGGGCGTGCGCGGCGAGGACGAGCTGCCCGACCTGCTCGGCCAGTACGACGTGGTGATCGTGGTGGTGCCGATGACCGAGGACACCCGGCACCTGGTGGACGCCAAGTTCCTGGCCTGCATGGCCGACGGCGCGATCTTCGTCAACGCCGCCCGCGGCCCGGTGGTGGACACCGACGCGCTGCTGGCCGAACTCACCAGCGGCCGCCTGCGCGCCGCCCTGGACGTCACCGACCCGGAACCGCTGCCTGCCGGACATCCGCTGTGGACCGCGCCGAACCTGCTGCTCACCCCGCACGTGGCCGGCAGCGTGGCCGGTCAGCACAAGCGTGCATTCACCATCGTGGCCCGGCAGATCGCCCAGTTCGCGGCGGGCCAGGACCCGGACAACCTGATCCGCGGCAGCTACTGACCCAGCCCGGCCGCCACCGGGTTCCAGACGAAGGCGACGTCGGTGGCCGGGACCTGGTTGCCCTCGTCGTCGTGGAAGGCCACGTGCACCGGCTTGTCCCCGTCCGCGGTGCGGCGCAGCACCGTCGGCCCGCCAGGACGGGGCCGGTGCCGGTCCCCCCACTGCTGCAGCGCGCCCAAGACCAGCCGCAGCTCCCGGCCTGACTCGGTCAGGTGGTAGCTCTCCCGGGGCCTGCTGCCCGGTTCCTGGTAGCCGCGCGTTTCCAGCACGCCTGCCTCCACCAGGGTTTTCAGCCGGTCGCTGAGCAGGTTCGGGGCCAGGCCGAGGGAAGCGCGGATCTCGGAGAAGCGGTGCCTGCCCGCGAAGACCTCGCGCAGCACCAGCAGCGTCCAGCGTTCGCCGAGCACCTGGAGGCTGCGCTCGATCGAACAGGCCGGCTCGTCCTGCCGCCGCCAGGCTTCCTCGACCATCGTGCTGCCTCCTCCGGCCGACCCCCTGGTTAGCAGTTTACAACTCAGCATCCGCCGCACCTGGTGACCGGCTCCGGATCGCGCGCTAGACTCTGGATATAGTTTTGCAAGTCAGATTCGGTGCCCAGGGAGAAACGCCATGTCAGATGCCGTCCAGGTGCAGGAGATCTCGCCCGCCCACTGGCAGGTGACCATCGACAACCCGCCGATCAACGTCTTCGACACCGCGGTCATCGAGGGCCTCGGCACGCTGCTGGACCGCATCGAGGCCAGCGAGGAGCTGCGCGTGGTGGTCTTCGACAGCGCCGATCCGGAGTTCTTCCTCGCCCACTTCGACATGAGCGGCGCCTCCGTCGAGGCCGCCCGCGGGATCGGCCCGTCCGGACTGCCCGCGATCTCCGATCTCCTCACCCGCCTGGCCGCCGCACCGGTGCTCAGTATCGCCAAGATCCGCGGCCGGGCCCGAGGGGTGGGCAGCGAGTTCGTGCTGGCCTGCGATGTGCGGTTCGCCAGCCGGGAGAACGCCGTGCTCGGTCAGCCCGAGGTCGGCGCGGGCGTCATCCCCGGTGGCGGCGGGGCGGAGCGGCTGTCCCACCTGGTCGGCCGCGCGCGGGCGCTGGAGATCATCATCGGCGCCGACGACTTCGACGCCGAGACCGCCGAGCGGTACGGCTACGTCAACCGCGCGATCCCCGACGCCGAACTCGACTCCTTCGTGGACGCCTTCGCCTGCCGGATCGCCTCCTTCGACCGCCGCCCGATCGCCTCGGCCAAACGCCTGGTCGACCGGGTCACGCTGCCTGCCGACGAGCACCTGCTGGAGAGCCAGCGAGCCTTCGGCGCCACGCTGGCCTGGCCGGAGACGCAGGCGCGGGTGGCGGCGTTGTTCCGGAAGGGCCTGCAGCAGCCGGGGGACCTGGAGCTGCGTTTCGGCCACCACCTCAACGGGTTGCTGGCCGACTGACCTCGGCCCCAGCGAGGCCGATCTCACAGGCCGGCGCGCTGACCAGCGCCGTTGCCGCCGCCCCCACCCCCACCCCGCCGCCCGGGTCGCCGAAGTGGCCCGGATCACCTAGCCTGCTTGGGCGTGAGCACTCACGACAGCGGCCCCGGCACCAGCGGGGGCGCGCACCACTTCGACGACGCGGGCTACACGTCCACCGGAACCACGGCGGCGCTGCCCGTTGACCAGGCCGGCGGTGCGGACACCGTGCGGCGCAAGCCCTTCGCGTGGAACGGTGGCGCCGACCTCGGGCTGCTCGTCCTGCGCCTGGTGCTCGGTGGCACGTTCATCGCGCACGGCGCGCAGAAACTCTTCGGCGCGTTCAACGGACCGGGCATCAGCGGATTCGCCAAGTTCCTGGAGTCCTTCGGCTTCCAGCAGACCCGGATCCTGGCCTATGTCACCGGGATCACCGAGCTGGGCGGCGGCGCGCTGATCGTGCTCGGCTTCCTGACCCCGCTCGGCGCGGCCGGACTGCTCGGCGTGATGATCAACGTGGTCACGCTGAAGTGGAACAACGGCTTCTTCCTCGGCTCCACCGGCACCGGTTTCGAGTTCGACCTGGTGCTCGGCGCCCTGGCCGCCGCGCTGCTCTTCATCGGCCCCGGCCGGGCATCCCTGGACAACGGTCGCGCCTGGGCGCGCGTCCCACTCCCGTGGGGCGTGCTCTTCCTCCTGGTCGCGGCAGGCTCCTCGGTGATCACCCTGGTAGTCCTCCGCTAACACCCGAACGACCGCGGGCCCGCTTCCTGTCTCGGAAGCGGGCCCGCGGTCGTTTCGCGCTTATTTACCGGGGTCGCGGACCGCGCCGGTGGCGGCCGAGGTGGCCAGCCGGGCGTAGGCACGCAGGGCCTTGGACACCGGGCGCTGCCGGTCCACCGGCTGCCACGGGTTCTCACTGGCGTCCATCTTGGCCCGCCGCTCGGCCAGCACCGCCGGGTCCACCAGCAGCTCCAGCTTGCGCTGGTGCACGTCGATGACGATCTCGTCCCCGTCCTGGACCAGTCCGATCAGCCCGCCGTCGGCAGCCTCCGGCGAGATGTGCCCGACCGAGATGCCAGAGGAGCCGCCGGAGAAGCGGCCGTCGGTGATCAGCGCGCACACCTTGCCCAGCCCGGCGCCCTTGAGGAACGCGGTGGGGTGCAACATCTCCTGCATCCCCGGCCCGCCGGAGGGGCCCTCGTACCGGACCACCACGACCTCGCCCGGCTGCACCTGCTTGCCCAGGATCGCCGAGACCGCCTGCTCCTGGCTCTCCACCACCCGAGCCGGGCCGCGGAAGACCCACAGCTCCTCGTCGATGCCCGCGGTCTTGATCACCGCGCCGTCCTCGGCCAGGTTGCCGCGCAGCACGGCCAGGCCGCCGTCCTTGGTGTAGGCGTGTTCCCGGTCCCGGATGCAGCCGCCAGCCGCGTCGGTGTCCAGCGAGGACCAGCGGTTCTCGGTGGAGAACGCCTTGGTGGTGCGCACCCCGCCCGGCGCGGCGTGGAACAGCTCCACCGCCTCGGCCGATGGCGATTCGGCGCGGATGTCCCAGGTGCCCAGCCACTCGTCGATGTTCGCGCTGTGCACCGTGTGCACCGCGCGGTTGAGCAGCCCGCCGCGGTCCAGTTCGCCCAGGATGGCCGGGATGCCACCGGCCCGGTGCACGTCCTCCATGTGGTAGTCGGAGTTCGGGCTCACCTTGGCCAGGCAGGGCACCCGGCGGCTGACCGCGTCGATGTCGGCCATGGTGAAGTCGATCTCCGCCTCGTGCGCGGCGGCCAGGACGTGCAGCACCGTGTTGGTCGAGCCACCCATGGCCACGTCCAGCGCCATCGCGTTCTCGAAGGCGGCCCGGTTGGCGATGTTGCGCGGCAGCGCGGACTCGTCGTCCTGCTGGTAGTACCGCTTGGCCAGCTCCACCACGGTGGTCCCGGCCCGCTCGAACAGCGCCCGGCGGGCGGCGTGCGTGGCCAGGGTGGACCCGTTGCCGGGCAGGGACAGCCCGAGCGCCTCGGTGAGGCAGTTCATCGAGTTGGCGGTGAACATGCCCGAACAGGAGCCACAGGTCGGACAGGCCGAGCGCTCCACGATGGACAGACCCTCGTCGTCCACGTCCGGGCTGGCCGAGGCGGCGATCGCGGTGATCAGGTCGGTCGGCGCCTGGGCGACCCCGTCCACCACAACGGCTTTGCCAGCCTCCATCGGCCCGCCGGAGACGAAGACCACCGGGATGTTCAGCCGCAGCGCGGCCATCAGCATGCCGGGGGTGATCTTGTCGCAGTTGGAGATGCACACCAGCGCGTCCGCCGCGTGGCCGTTGACCATGTACTCCACCGCGTCCGCGATCAGCTCGCGGGAGGGCAGCGAGTAGAGCATGCCGCCGTGCCCCATGGCGATGCCGTCGTCCACCGCGATGGTGTGGAACTCCCTGGCCACCCCGCCGGCTTCGGCGATCTTCTCGGCCACGATGTCCCCGAGGTCGCGCAGGTGCACGTGGCCCGGCACGAACTGGGTGTAGGAGTTGGCGATCGCCACGATCGGCTTGCCGAAGTCGGAGTCGGTCATACCGGTGGCGCGCCACAGCGAACGGGCGCCTGCCGCGTTGCGGCCGTGGGTGGTCACGCGGGAGCGGAGCGGGGGCACTGCTCCTCCTTAACGGGGTTCGTCAGTCTTGCCGGGTTCGGTCGTGCCGGACTCGCCGAAGCGGCCGCCACTGGCCTGGGCCAGCGCGTCCAGATCGCGCACCCGCACCGCGGGCAGCGTGACCTCGGACTCGTCGGCCAGCACGGCCTTCACGCCGGAGCGCTTGGTCAGTCGCAGCGAGGCGATCTCCGACCAGGCGATGCTGCGGGCGCCGAACATCGTGCGGATGCGCACCTGTTCGGCGTCGACCACGGTCCTGGTGCGGATCACCCACAGGACCAGTGCGATCGGCACCAGGTAGATCACCTGGAGCCCCGGCGCGCCGAAGGCGAGTGGTGTCGCGCACAGGAACAGCAACGCCACCGGAATCATAGCCGTGGTGGGGATCCGGAAAATCAGTCCGCTCACGGAACCGATCCTCCCACGTGCGTGAACACCCCCTGTCGAAGGTTCCTTGTCCCTCGGTCGTGTCCAACATGCGGGAGTACCGTCCCGCAGAGTTGACGCCTGTCCCGGCCAAGTACTAGCGTCGACAGGGTGCAGCGCAAGACTTTCCTCCTCGTACTTCCCAGGCGCGTCGACGCCTAGGAAGCACTCGTCGACGCGCAACCCTCGTATGGCCGACCCGGGCCGACGAGGGTTTTTTGTTGCCCGTAGCTTGCTCACACCGAACACGAGGCAGACCCGATGACCCAGGTGAGGCCCACGCCGCCGCCCCCGCCGTCCCAGGGGGCAAGACCCCGACCGACCCCGCCTGCCGGCGCCCCGGTCCGGGTGACCGGCGCGCAGTCGCTCGTGCGTTCGCTCGAGTCGGTGGGCTGCGAGATCGTCTTCGGCATCCCCGGCGGCGCCATCCTGCCCGCCTACGACCCGCTGCTGGACTCCACCAAGGTGCGGCACATCCTGGTCCGGCACGAGCAGGGCGCCGGTCACGCCGCCTCCGGGTACGCCCACGCCACCGGCCGGGTTGGTGTGTGCATGGCCACCTCCGGCCCCGGCGCGACCAACCTGGTCACCCCGATCGCGGACGCCTACATGGACTCCATCCCGATGGTCGCGATCACCGGTCAGGTGGCCCGCTCCTCCATCGGCACGGATGCCTTCCAGGAAGCCGACATCTGCGGCATCACCATGCCGATCACCAAGCACAACATCCTGGTGACCGAGGCCGCGGACATCCCGCGCGCGATCGCCGAGGCATTCCACATCGCCAGCACCGGCAGGCCCGGCCCGGTCCTGGTCGACCTGCCCAAGGACATCCTGCAGGCCACCACCTCCTTCACCTGGCCGCCGGAGATGCGGCTGCCCGGCTACCGGCCGACCACCAAACCGCACGGCAAGCAGGTGCGTGAGGCGGCCAAGCTGATCGCCGCGGCCAAGCGCCCGGTGCTCTACGTCGGCGGCGGCGTGGTCCGCGGCCGGGCCAGCGCCGAACTGCTGGACCTGGCCGAGCTGACCGGCATCCCGGTGGTCACCACGCTGATGGCCCGCGGCGCCTTCCCCGACTCGCACCGCTCGCACCTGGGCATGCCGGGCATGCACGGCACGGTGGCCGCGGTGGCCGCGCTGCAGCGCTCGGACCTGCTGATCACCCTGGGCGCGCGCTTCGACGACCGGGTCACCGGCCAGCTGGGCACCTTCGCGCCGGACGCGCAGGTCATCCACGCCGACATCGACCCGGCCGAGATCTCCAAGAACCGCAAGGCCGATGTGCCGATCGTGGGCGATGTGAAGGACATCATCGCCGACCTGGTCCCGGCCGTGCGCGCCGAGTACGACGGCGGCACCAGGGCGGACATCTCCGCCTGGTGGACCATGCTCAACGACATCCGCGGCTCGTTCCCGCTGGGTTATGACTGGCCCTCCGACGGTTCGCTGTCCCCGCAGTACTGCATCGAGCGGATCGGCGCGCTGGTCGGGCCGGACGCGGTCTACACCGCGGGCGTCGGCCAGCACCAGATGTGGGCCGCCCAGTTCGTCAAGTACGAGAAGCCCGCCACCTGGATCAACTCCGGCGGCCTCGGCACCATGGGCTTCGCCGTCCCGGCGGCCATGGGCGCCAAGGCGGGCCTGCCGGACACCGCGGTGTGGGCCATCGACGGCGACGGCTGCTTCCAGATGACCAACCAGGAACTGGCCACCTGCGCGATCGAGGGCATCCCGATCAAGGTCGCGGTGATGAACAACGGCAACCTGGGCATGGTCCGGCAGTGGCAGAACCTCTTCTACTCCGAGCGCTACTCCAACACCGACCTCGGCACGCACAAGCACCGCATCCCGGACTTCGTGCTGCTGGGCGAGGCCCTGGGCTGCGCCGGTCTGCGCGCGGAGACCAAGGACGAGGTCGACTCGGTCATCCAGCAGGCGATGGAGATCAACGACCGCCCGGTCGTGATCGATTTCGTGGTGGGCAAGGACGCGCAGGTGTGGCCGATGGTGGCCGCGGGCACCGGCAACGACGAGATCATGGCCGCGCGCGGCATCCGCCCGCTGTTCGACGAAGACGAGGTGTGAGGCGATGACTCGGCACACGCTGAGCGTGCTGGTGGAGAACAAGCCCGGTGTGCTCGCCAGGGTGGCCGGACTGTTCTCCCGGCGGGGCTTCAACATCGAGAGCCTCGCGGTCGGCCCGACCGAGAACCCCGAGGTGTCCCGGATGACCATCGTGGTCGCCGTGGAGCTGCTGCCGCTGGAGCAGGTCACCAAGCAGCTCAACAAGCTCGTGAACGTCATCAAGATCGTCGAGCTGGACCAGGCCATCTCGGTGCGCCGGGAACTGCTGCTGGTCAAGGTGCGGGCTGATGCCACCGTGCGCAGCCAGGTGCTGGAGACCGTGCAGCTCTTCCGCGCCAAGGTGGTCGACGCCTCGCCGGAGGCACTGACCATCGAGGCCACCGGCACCACCGACAAGCTCGACGCCCTGCTGCGCATGCTGGAGCCCTACGGCATCAGGGAGATGGTCCAGTCCGGCATGGTGGCCATCGGCAGGGGCGCCCGTTCCATCACCGCGACCGCGGTCCGTTGAGATAACGCACGACAGGAGAAGCAAGAGCAATGAGTGTCGAGATCTTCTACGACGACGACGCCGACATCAGCGTGATCCAGGGGCGCAAGGTCGCGGTGATCGGCTACGGCAGCCAGGGCCACGCGCACGCGCTGAGCCTGCGCGACTCGGGCGTGGACGTCCGCATCGGCCTGCCGGAGACCAGCAAGTCCCGGGCCAAGGCCGAGGAGGAGGGCCTGCGCGTCCTCACCCCCGCCGAGGCATCCGCCGAGGCGGACCTGATCATGATCCTGGCGCCGGACACCGCGCAGCGGCACATCTACGCCAAGGACATCGCGCCCAACCTCAACGACGGCGACGCGATCTTCTTCGGGCACGGCTTCAACATCCGCTACGGCCTGATCACCCCGCCGTCCAATGTGGACGTCGCCATGGTCGCGCCGAAGGGCCCCGGCCACCTGGTCCGCCGCCAGTTCGTCGACGGCAAGGGCGTGCCCTGCCTGATCGCGATCGAGCAGGACGCCACCGGCACCGCCCAGGCGCTCGCGCTCTCCTACGCCAAGGCCATCGGCGGCAGCCGGGCGGGCGTCATCAAGACCACCTTCACCGAGGAGACCGAGACCGACCTCTTCGGTGAGCAGGCGGTGCTCTGCGGCGGCGCCAGCGCGCTGGTGCAGGCCGGCTTCGAGGTGCTGACCGAGGCGGGCTACGCCCCCGAGGTCGCCTACTTCGAGTGCCTGCACGAGCTGAAGCTGATCGTCGACCTCATGTACGAGGGCGGCATCGCGCGCATGCGCTACTCCATCTCCGACACCGCCGAGTTCGGCGACCTGACCCGTGGCCCGCGCGTGATCACCGCCGCGGTCAAGGAGGAGATGAAGAAGATCCTGACCGAGGTGCAGGACGGCACCTTCGCCCGGGAGTGGGTGGCCGAGGACGACAACGGCCGCGCCAACTACCGCAAGCTCCAGCAGGAGGGCGAAGCTCACCCGATCGAGGAGACCGGCAAGAAGCTCCGGGCGCTCATGTCCTGGGTCGACCGCCCCATCACCGAGACCGCCTGACGTCTGCAACCAGCACAGAGCGAACGCCGTCCACCCGAGAGTGGGCGGCGTTCGCGCTGTTCAGGGGGTTACGGAGGGTGATCCGAGATCCCACCCGATCAGTTCATTTCAATCAGTAATTTGCTTATTTAGCATGGACTTCACAGTGATCCGCAGTCAGCCGGCGGGGCTTGGGACCTCGGCCCGGCAGCAGGGAGACGGCGGAAGCGCCGCCTCATGACGACGCGGGGAGCGTGCAAAGCCATGACCGGCAACATGACCGGTGGCCTGGACGAGTCTGTCCGAACCCACCTGGCCAAGTTGTTCACCCTCATCCACACCCTCGACGACCCGGACGTGGCCGAGCTGGCCAGGGCAGAGATGCCCCGCCTCATCTCCGCGTTGAAGCTCGTGCTGGACGCGCACGAGCCGGACGAGTACGGCCACTGCAGGCAGTGCCAGCCAGGCAAACGCCGCCACCGCCTGCCGTTCGAGCCGTGCCGCGCCTACGACAGCGCCCAGCGCTTCCTGGCAGTGGAACGCGGCCTCCCCCAGATGCTCGTCCAGGCCCAGCACTCGGCCTTCGCCGACAACCGCCCCCGCCACGCCCTGCACTAGCCCCCACCCGCCACCCCACAACAGCCAACACCCAGTCCCACAACGGCCAACACCCCGTACGAGAACGGCCAACACTCCGAGCAAAGCCCAACCCACCCGGAGTGTTGGCCGAAGTCGTACGCCGTGTTGGCCGTTCTTGTACGCCGTGTTGGCTGTTGTCGTACGCGGGGGTGGGCTGTGTGGGAAGTGTTGTTGCGTGGTGTGGGAAGTAGGGGCTACCCGGGATGCGACGAAGGTCGCTTGCCGGGTGGGCATCGCATCCAGCAGGCTGCGCGGCAGCGGCACGGTGGAGTGCCGTGTGCTGGCGATGCCGTCGACCGCCCGTGCGGTAACCCGGTCATGGTCGATGAAGTGGACGCCGCCGTCCTGCACATCGGTAACGCAAGTTGATGCAACCTGCACAAGACCGCTCCGACGTGTCCAGCGAAGCTGATCCGTTCGGCGGCAGCGCTGCGGGCGTCATCACGCAACGTAGTCAGCGGCAGGGGCCGGACAGCATGATCGGCACGGACCCAGGGATGGTCCGTGCCGACCATGTCCGCCACAAAGTCTTCGTCTCGCCACGCCTCCGGGCCGTCTCAGAGCTTTTGCCCGCCTGGCAAGCTATGGCCTGCCTCGGGATCTCCGGCTCGCCACGGAAAACCCGTTCTGGCGCAACCACTTCCGTCAAGCGCCGATCCGCCGCCCGGCAACCCGGCAGCCCGCCCAGCCGCCCGCCTGGGCTCAGGCCACCACGCCAGGCGCCACCCGCAGGCGATGCCGGGCGCGTTGTACGGGGATGTCGTCCTGGCCCGGCGGGGGGCTACTGGGCCAGGACGACAGCTCAGGGGTGGGGGAGTCCTCGACCAGGCAGAGCTGGACGTAGGCGATCCGCCAGGTGGGGCAGGGCCATTCGCCGCCTAGGCCCCAGGCTGGGCGGCATAAGCGGCAGCGTCGGCGCTTTTTCCGGCCGACGGCGCGGTGCTGGGCGAGCAGGAACTGCCAGCCGTGCACGGTGCGCAGCAGGGCGTTGCGGGCGGTGGGGTCGGACTGCGTCGCGGCGAGTTCGGCCAGCTCGGCGAGCCGGGTGGCCACCGCGCGGTAGCACTCGCGGCCGCGGGTCGTGCAGCGATCCGGCGGCTCGTGCACATCCAGGATGGGCCTGCCTGACGACCACACGGTCTCCACCGCCCCTAACTTGAGTAGTCTGCGTCACCGAGCGCTTACGGTTCGTGGCTGCCGTCGATTTCGGAGAGCGACGACGTGGGTACCTAGCGTGCAAGACGGTGCCCCAGAAATGCAACGTACATACTGCGAAAGACACGATCGGGTGAGAGTGTCGTCCTGCAAACCACAAGCGATTGCAGCTAGCTAGCCTGGGCGGGCACACTGCGCGAGTTCCCTCTCACTGCGCGTCACGGCGGGCGGCCGGCACCGCGCCACGGACGCGCCGCGATCTCGCGAACTTGCCCGGAGGCCAGGAGATGTCCACCAGTCACAGCCCGACCGTGCGCAGAAGGCGGCTGGCCTCCGAGTTACGGCGACTGCGCGAAAGCTCGAACCTCACCTGTGAGGAGGTCGCGGCACACCTGGAGTGCTCCGCGGCCAAGGTCAGCCGGATCGAGACCGGCCGCACCGGGGTCAACCCGCGCGATGTGCGGGACATGCTGGTCCTCTACGGCGTCGAGGGCGAGCGGCAGAACGCGCTGATCGACCTGGCCCGGATGGCGAAACTCAAGGGCTGGTGGCACAACTACGGCGACGTGCTCACCGGCGGGTTCGCCGGGATGGAGGCCGAGGCGTCCTCGATCCGCACCTTCGAGTCCCTCGTGGTGCCGGGGCTGCTGCAGACCGAGCGGTACGCGCTGGCGGTCTTCCGCGCGGTGCGGCCCAAGGCCGCGCCCAACGAGGTCGAGCGCCGGGTCTCCGCCCGGATGGCCAGGCAGGGACTGCTCTCCTCCGACCACGGGCCCAAGTACTGGGCCGTGCTGGACGAGGGCGCGCTGCGGCGGCGGGTCGGCGACGCCGACGTCATGCGCGAACAGCTCGACCGGCTGGTGAAGATGAGTTCGCTGCCGAACGTGGAGATCCAGGTGCTCCCGTTCAGCGCGGGCGGGCACGCGGCCTCCGACGGCCCGTTCGTGATGCTCGGCTTCCCCGATCCGCTGGACCCCACCGTGGTCTACGTGGAGAGCCTCACCAGCGCGCTCTACCTGGAGAAGCCGGAGGAGATCCGGTTGTACAGCACGGTTTTCGACCACGTCCGGGCCGCGGCGCTGGGCACCGAGGAATCGGTCGCCCTGATGGCCGCCATGGCGGAGGAACTCGCATGAGCAGGAGGCAGGCCATCCGGCGCTGCGCTCGACCATCGCACCATCTGTTATCCGGCAAGGAGAAAGTCATGTTGGCCAGCTACAACACCGAATCGCTTTCCTGGCGCGTCAGCAGCTACAGCGGCGGCGGCAACAACTGCGTCGAGGTCGCGCTGCCCGCCGCGGCGGCCGCGGTGCGGGACTCCAAGAACCGCGCGGGCGGCGCGCTGACCTTCACCCGCGCGCAGTGGCACGGCTTCCTCGCCAGCGCCCCGGCCCTGCACGGGTCCCGGGCGTGACTGGGCAGCACCCCAGCACGGCAGTGCCCAACAGCAGAGTCCCGGTCTATGACGACAAGGCCGGGATCCGGGACACGCTCGACTTCTCCCGGGCGCGGTGGCTCTCCGGCGAGGAGGACCCGGACGGCACCGGCAAGGTGGAGATCGCCTTCGTCGACTCCGCGGGGACGACCTACATCGGGATGCGCAACAGCGCGCAGCCCGAGGGGCCGATCCTGGTTTTCACCACCAGCGAATGGGAAGCGTTCCTGGCCGGGGCCAAGGATGGGGAGTTCACCGAACCCTGGTGAGTCCGGGCCCCGGTGAACATCGGGTGGAGCGGGGGTGACCAAGCTCGCCCCCGCCACCTGAAACATGCCGGTAACACCGCAGCTAGACTGCGGCTTTCCCGCTCGGGGCACAACGCGGTGACCCGGACCAAGGCAATCCGTCCTCTCAGGAGCGCACCGGTGACCAACCCCAACCGCCCCGTCGTGCTGATCGCGGAGAAACTCGCGCCCTCGGTGCTGGAGGTGCTCGGCGACGACGTCGAGATCCGGCACGTCGACGGCACCGACCGCACCGCACTGCTGTCCGCGGTGGCCGAGGCCGACGCGCTGCTCGTGCGCTCGGCGACCAAGGTCGACGCCGAGGTGTTCGCCGCGACCAGCAAGCTCAAGGTCGTGGCCAGGGCCGGTGTCGGCCTGGACAACGTCGAGGTGCCCGCCGCCACCGCGCGCGGCGTGATGGTGGTCAACGCGCCCACCTCCAACATCGTCTCCGCCGCCGAGCACGCGGTCGCGCTGCTGCTCGCGGTGGCCCGCAACATCGCCCCGGCCGACGCCAGCCTGCGCAGCGGCCAGTGGAAGCGCAGCGCCTACGGCGGCGTGGAACTCAACGGCAAGACCGTCGGCGTGGTCGGCCTCGGCAAGATCGGCCAGCTCTTCGCCCAGCGGATCGCCGCCTTCGGCACCACGCTGATCGCCTACGACCCCTACGTGGCCCCGGCCCGCGCCGCCCAGCTCGGCATCGAGCTGGTCAGCCTGGAGGAGCTGCTGGAGCGCGCGGACGCGTTCTCCATCCACCTGCCCAAGACCCCGGAGACCCTCGGTCTGATCGGCAAGGAGCAGCTGGCCAAGACCAAGAAGGGCGTGCTGATCGTCAACGCCGCCCGCGGCGGTCTGATCGACGAGGCCGCGCTGGCCGACGCCATCCGCGAGGGCCAGGTCGGCGGCGCCGGCATCGACGTCTTCGTCACCGAGCCGTGCACCGAGAGCCCGCTCTTCGAGCTGCCCAAGGCCGTGGTGACCCCGCACCTCGGCGCCTCCACCGGCGAGGCCCAGGACCGCGCGGGCACCGACGTGGCCCGGTCCGTGGTGCTCGCGCTGCGCGGGGACTTCGTGCCGGACGCGGTGAACGTGCAGGGCGGCGGCGTGGTCGGCGAGGAGGTCCGGCCGTACCTGCCGCTGACCCAGAAGCTGGGCGCGGTGCTGGCCGCCTTCGGCGCCAACAAGGCCCCGGTCTCGGTCACCGTCGAGGTGCGCGGCGAACTGTCCACTGAGGACGTCCGGGTGCTGCCGCTGGCCGCGCTGCGCGGGGTGTTCGCGCACCTGGTCGACGAGCAGGTCACCTTCGTCAACGCGCCCAAGCTGGCCGCCGACCTCGGTGTGGACGTGCGGGTGGTCACCGAGTCCGAGAGCGCCAACCACCGCAGCCTGGTCACCGTGCGCACGGTCGGCGCGGACGGCACCGCCTACAGCGTCTCCGGCTCGCTCAGCGGCCGCAACCAGGTGGAGAAGCTGGTCGAGGTCAACGGCCGCAGCTTCGACCTGCGCGCCGAGGGCCACGTGCTGCTGCTGGAGTACCCGGACCGCCCCGGCGTGATGGGCACCGTCGGCACCCTGCTCGGCGAGGCCGGGGTCAACGTGGAGGCCGCGCAGATCTCCCAGACCCGCGACGGCGCGGACGCCACCATGCTGCTGCGGGTGGACCGCCCGGTCGACGCCGGCGTGCTCGAGCCCATCGGCGCCACCGTTGGCGCGCGCACCGTGAAGGCCATCTCCTTCTGACCTGACCCAGATCGGCCAACACCAGGTACGACAACGGCCAACACCCCGTACGACAACGGCCAACACTCGCGGAGGTCGCTCGAACCGCCGCCGGAGTGTTGGCCGTTGTCGTACGTCTCGTTGGTCGATCTGGGCGGGACCGACGGAAGACCGTGGAGTCCGGCGGGTTCTGGTGGCAGCATTCGGCGTATGTGGATCTCCAGGGGTCGGGATGTTCTCCGGCGTGGGTGACGGCGCCGGGGACTACGCGTGGCTGGCCGAGCTGCCGCTGGGGGCGGCGTTCGCGCTGGCCTTCGTGCGCGGGGTCGACGAGGCCGAGGTGCTGCGCCGGTTCGGGGCCGATCCGGACACGGCCAGGCCGATGACGCTGGACGCGATCGACCGGGCGCAGCAGGACGCGCTGCCCGAGTCGTTGCTGCTGGCCGCGGTGACCAAGGTGGGCGACTGGGTGCTGGTGGTGGAGCCGAACGGGTTCCAGTCCACTTTGGACGAGGTGCTCTCGGTGGTCTCCACCGGCGGCGAGGTGCTCTCGGTCTACCGCAACCTGGACGCGGTCGGGCAGATCAGCCACGCGGTGGACGGCGGTCTGCGCACCGCCTTCGACCAGCTGGTGCCGTACCTGCGCTGGGGCAGCCTGCCGGACGCGCTGCTGCCGGTGATGCTGGCGGTCGGCCTCGATCCGGATGGTGGGACCGCGCCCGATCCGGACGCGGCCGCGCTGGCGCTGGCCGAGCGGGTCACCGGGGTCCGGCTGACCCAGGAAACGCTCTCCGGAACGCTGCCGACGGTGGTGCTCTCCGCCCGCGATCCGGAGTGAGACAGAGCCGTCTACTCACCCAGACGAGTGGACTTTGGGCAAACATCGGGCACGCCCCGCTGGTGACCGGTTTCGCCCCCGGAAGCCCGGTTAGGCTGCCATCCTCCCGCCCCACGGCGGGACTTCGTCGGTTGAGACGGGCTTTCCACCCTTCGAAACGGCCAAAATCGGGCTCCCTTGACGGGGGAAACCCGATCGGGTGTCCCGCAGTACGGGAGAGATCGGTCGGAAAGCGTGTCCGGACTGCGTTTTCCAGCCCCTCAGCCGGTAACCTGCGCGCAACGGTTTGTCCCTGTAGGTGGGGCAACTAGCCAGGAGGTGTGTGCATGCGGCTCGCGGTGATCCCAGGAGATGGGATCGGCCCCGAGGTGATCGCTGAAGCGCTCAAGGTGCTCGGTGAGGTCCTTCCGACCGCGGAGATCACCCGCTTCGACCTCGGTGCGGCCCGCTGGCACGCCACGGGGGAGCTTTTGCCTGAATCCGTGCTCGGCGAGCTGCGCCAGCACGACGCGATCCTGCTGGGCGCGGTGGGCGACCCGTCGGTGCCCAGCGGCATCCTCGAACGAGGGCTGTTGCTGCGCCTGCGCTTCGAGCTTGATCACCACGTCAACCTGCGTCCGGCGCGGCTCTACCCCGGCGTGCGCAGCCCGCTGGCCGACTCGCCAGAGGTCGACATGGTCGTGGTGCGCGAGGGCACCGAGGGCCTCTACGCCGGCAACGGCGGCCTGCTGCGCAAGGACACCCCGCACGAGATCGCCACCGAGGTCAGCATCAACACGCTGTTCGGGGTCGAGCGCGTGGTGCGGGATGCCTTCGCCAGGGCCTCCAACCGGCCGCGCAAGCACCTCACCCTGGTGCACAAGACCAACGTGCTGACCTACGCGGGCCAGTTGTGGTCGCGGGTGGTCGAGGAGGTCTCGCTGCAGTACCCGGACGTCTCCGTGGCCTACCAGCACGTGGACGCCACCACGATCCACCTGGTCACCGACCCCGGCCGGTTCGACGTGATCGTCACCGACAACCTCTTCGGCGACATCATCACCGACCTGGCCGCGGCGGTCACCGGCGGCATCGGCCTGGCGGCCAGCGGCAACATGGACGTCACCCGGCGCAACCCGAGCATGTTCGAGCCGGTGCACGGCTCCGCCCCGGACATCGCGGGGCAGGGCGTGGCCGACCCGACCGCGGCGGTGCTCTCCGTCGCGCTCATGCTCGACCACCTCGGCGAGCCCGAGTCCGCCCGCCGGATCGAGGCCGCGGTGGCCTTCGACCTGGCCACCAGGGACCACACGGCGCCCGGCGCGACCTACGCGGTCGGCGACCGGCTGGCCGCGCTGGTGAGTTCCGGGCAGCGCACCGGAGCCTGATCCCACAAGTCCAAGGAGCCCCGATCGTCCGAAGTGGACGATCGGGGCTCCTTGCGTTGATGGGGTGAAGCCCCCCGTGATGACGGGCAACACGGGGGGCTTCGGGGTCGTCCGGTGGGCTGGCGGGCCGCACCGGACGACTGGCAGGCCGACTCGGGTCCTGGGGGAAACCGTCGACGGCCGGGTCTGGGGGTCAGATCGGGATGTTCTTGAACTCCGCCACCCGCGCGGTCAGCGCGATCTCGGTCGGTAGTCGTTCCATCGAGGAGGCGCCGAAGAACCCGGCCACCCCCTCGGTCCTGGCCAGCACGTACTCGGCGTCGGCCGGATCGGCGATCGGGCCGCCATGGCAGAGCACCAGGATCTCCGGGTTCACCGCCACCGCCGCGTCCCGCATGGCCTGCACCCGGGCCACCGCCTCGTCCAGGGACACCGCGGTGGCCGCCCCGATCGAGCCCTTGGTGGTCAGGCCCATGTGCGGCACCAGCACATCCGCGCCCGCCGCGGCCATCGCGGCCGCCTGGTCCGGGTCGAAGACGTACGGGGCGGTGAGCAGATCCCGTTGCGCGGCAAGGCGGATGAGTTCGACCTCCAGGTCGTAGCCCATCCCGGTCTCCTCCAGGTTGGCCCGGAACACCCCGTCGATCAGGCCGACCGTGGGGAAGTTCTGCACGCCGGCGAAACCGAGTGCGGCCAGCTGGTCCAGGAAGTGCGGCATGACCCGGAACGGATCCGTGCCGCAGACCCCGGCCAGCACCGGGGTGTGCCGCACCACCGGTAACACCTCGCCCGCCATCTCCAGCACGATCGCGTTCGCGTCGCCGTAGGGCATCAGCCCGGCCAGCGAACCGCGGCCGTTCATCCGGTACCGGCCGGAGTTGTAGATGATCAGCAGGTCCGCGCCACCGGCCTCGGCGCACTTGGCGGAGAGGCCGTTGCCCGCGCCCGCGCCAATGATCGGCCTGCCCTGTTCCACTGTGGACCGCAATCCGGCCAGGATCTCGCCACGACTCATCGTGCGGGCCCTCCCGCGAGCGCCGCGTTCCCGGTCCGGGCCCCCGCTGTGATCAACTCGTGCAACCGGTCGGCCATCGCGACGGCGAACTCCGGGTCGTTGATGTGCGCGTCGTGCTCGTGCAGCTCCACCGTGCTGCCGGCCAGCGAGGTGCGCAACACCCCGAACAGGGCGGCATCGGCCACCCGGTCGTCGAAGGGCCCGTCCGCGGCGTCGATCGCGGAGACCCCGCGCAGCGGCACGAACAACGCGGCCGGTCCGGTGGCCGCACGCAGTTTGGCCGCGATCCGCCTGCCCAGCTCCCGGTTCTCCGCCGGGGTGGTGCGCATCAGGGTCACGGTCGCGTTGTGCACGTACAGGTTCCGCTCGGCGAAGCGCTCCGGCACGGTCTCCAGCGGACCGAAGTTGACCATGTCCAGCGCGCCGAGGCTCACCACCTGCGGCAGTCCGGCCCGGCCTGCCGCGGCCAGCCGCTGCGGTCCGGCCGAGAGCACTCCGCCGACCAGGTCGTCGGCCAGTTCGGTTGTGGTCAGGTCCAGCACGCCTGCCAGCAGTCCGCTTCCGGCCAGTGCCTCCATCGACCTGCCGCCGGAGCCGGTGGCGTGGAAGACCAGCACCTCGTAGCCGAGTTCGGTCAGCCGGTCGCGGGCGGCGTCCACCGCCGGGGTGGTGACGCCGAACATGGTCGCGGCCACCACCGGCCGCTGCTCCGCGCCGCGCGGGTCGGCGTTCTGCAGTGCGTGCTCGTAGCCCTGGGACATGCCGGCGATCCCGTTGGCGGCGTTGCGCAGGATCAGCTCGGAGACCGAGTTGAGCCCGGCGATGTCCACCACGCTGTACATCATGGCCAGGTCGATGGCGTCCACGTACGGCGTGGTGTCCCCGGAGGCCATCGTGGACACCAGCAGCTTGGGCACGCCCACCGGCAGCGCCCGCATGGCCGCGCTGGCCACCGCGGACCCGCCGGAGCCGCCGAGGCCGATGATGCCGTGCAGCATGCCCTGCTGGTGCAGACAGGTGACGATCGCGGCCGCGCCGGTGGCCATCGCGGTCAGCGCCGCGCCCCGGTCCCCGGCCGCGCGCAGCTCGCCCAGCTCCACCCCTGCCGCCGCGGCGACCTCCCGGGCGCTGATGTCCGCCCTGGTCAACGGATCGCCGAGGACTCCGGTGTCCACCAGCAGCACCGCGCAGCCCGCCGCGGTGATCCGCTCGGCGAGCCAGGCGTACTCAACTCCCTTGGTGTCCAGGGTCCCGACCAGCACCACGGTCGCCAAGGCGAGCGGCTCCTTCCAGCGGAAGTCCAGCGTGAAGTAACGTCGAATGAGGTGTGCGCGACTACGGAGATGATCATTCCGATACGTTGCGGCCCATCAGATCAGAGACTGCTCCGGTCCGATCGGCCCTGAGCAGGCCAATTCCGCGGAGGTGGACTGCGGGTGTCCGCTCGACTGGGCAAATCCGCGATCAGCGTCACCCGTCTGGCTGGACTACTCCAGGGTTGGACCGAGGAAACCGGGTCCCTGCACCGACGGCTGGCACTCGCGATCCGGCAGCTCGTGGAGAGCGGGGAACTGCCAGCGGGCACCCGGCTGCCCGCCGAACGGGCGATGGCGGTCTCGCTCGCGGTGAGCCGGTCCACCGTGGTGGCCGCCTACGACGACCTGCGCAGCGAGGGCTGGCTGGCCAGCCGTCAGGGCAGCGGCACCTGGGCGCGGCGGCCCGGCATCGACTACCCGGCGCCGGAGTCCAGGGCGGGCGCGCTCGGCCTCGGCCGCAGCGGCGCGGTGCCGGCCCCGCTCACCGGCGCGCACCTGCCCAACCCGCCGGACACCGTGGACCTGTCCACCGGCGCGCTGCCCGGCCTGCCGATGGTGGCCGAGATCGCCGCCACCGTGGGCGCGGCCGACTACGCCGGTCTGCTGGACCATCACGGCTACTTCGTCGGTGGCCTGCCCGAGCTGCGGGTGGCGCTGGCCACCCAGCTGGCCGGACGTGGGGTGCCCGCGGCGGCCGAGGACGTCATCGTCACCAGCGGCTCCCAGCAAGCGGTGGACATGCTCGCCCAGGGGCTGCTGCAACCGGGCGATGAGATCGTGCTGGAGGAGCCCACTTACCGCGGCGCGCTGGAGGCGTTCCGGGCCAGGGGCGCCAAGGTGCTCTCGGTGCCGGTGCGCACCGGGCGGCGCGGTCCCGGCGGGGTGGACATCGAGGTGCTGGAGCGGCTGCTGGAGTCCCGCCGCCCGAAGCTGCTCTATCTACTGCCCACCGCGCACAACCCGACCGGCGCCACCCTCGGCCTGGCCGACCGGCTGCGGGTGGTGCGCGCGGCCGCGGCCACCGGGGTGGCCGTGGTGGACGACGGGTCCACTGTGGACACCTCGCTGAGCTGGCCGCCGCCCGCGCCGCTGGCCGCGGTGGCCGCCGAGCACGGCGTGCCCGCCACCGTGTTCTCCGTGGGCTCACTGTCCAAACTGTTCTGGGGCGGGCTGCGGGTCGGCTGGGTGCACGGGCCGCCGGATCTGATCACGCGGCTGAGCCGGGTGAAGAACGCCGCCGATCTGGGCAGTTCGGTGCCCAGTCAGCTGCTCGGGCTGAAGTTGTTGCCGCACAGCGATCACGCCCGGCGGCTGCGGATGGGCCAGCTCTCCGCCGGGCTGACCGCGGCCGAGCAGGCCGCGCACGAGCACCTGCCCGGCTGGGAGTTCGCCCGGCCGCTGGGCGGGGCGGCGCTGTGGCTGCGCGCACCCGGCCGGGACTCGGTGGCGCTGGCCGCGCGGGCGCGCAAGCACGGGGTGCTGGTGGTGCCGGGGCCCGCCTATTCCGCGGCCGAGGGCCTGCGCGAGTGGCTGCGGGTCGGTTACTCGGTGTCGCCGGAGCGGGTCAGGGAGGGAATCCGCAGGCTGGCCGCGGCCGACGACTGACCAGGGCCTGCCGTCGCGTTGTCCCGCGATCTGGGAGCACCCGTCCGTGTGCTGGATATTCGGTGCGGGTGTGTGGCAGCATCCTTGGCGTGACTTCACGTTTCGTGATCATTATTGACGAGCGCGTCGGGTAGTGCCTCTCCAGCACCCGGCGCGCAGACCTCTCGCATTCGCGGGGGGTCTTTTTGTTTGGCCTTCCGACTGTCGAAACCCGTAGTGCCTCCCGCCACATGGAGCCTCCCGTGACCCGCACCAGCCCGGCCGAGACCCCGCTCGGTGACAGCTTCCACGTCTACGACACGACCCTGCGGGACGGCGCGCAGCGCGAGGGCATCACCTACTCGGCCACCGACAAGCTCGCGGTGGCCCGGTTGCTGGACTCGGTCGGGGTGGGCTTCATCGAGGGTGGCTGGCCGGGCGCGCTGCCCAAGGACACCGAGTTCTTCGCCAGGGCGGCGGCCGGTGAGCTGCAGCTGCGGCACGCCGCGCTGGTCGCCTTCGGCGCCACCAGGCGGCCGGGCGCGAAGGCGGAGACCGATCCGCAGGTGCGCGCGCTGCTGGACTCGCAGGCGCCGGTGATCACGCTGGTGGCCAAGTCCGACCGGCGGCACATCGAACGCGCGCTGCGCACCAGCGTGGAGGAGGCGGCCGCGATGGTCGCCGACACGGTGTCCTTCCTCACCGGGCAGGGCCGCCGGGTGTTCCTGGACGCCGAGCACTTCTTCGACGGCTACGCCCACGACCCGGACTGCGCGCTGCGCGTGCTCAGCGCCGGGGTGGAGGCGGGCGCGGACGTCGTGGTGTTGTGTGACACCAACGGCGGCCAGCTCCCGCTGGGCATCGCCAAGACCGTCGCCGAGGTGGTGGAGCGGACCGGTTTCCGGGTCGGCATCCACTGCCAGGACGACACCGCCTGCGCCGTGGGCAACAGCGTGGCCGCCGTACAGGCCGGCGCCACCCACGTGCAGTGCACCGCGAACGGCTACGGCGAACGGGCAGGCAACGCCGACCTGTTCGCCGTGGTGGCAAACCTGGTGACCAAGCTGGACATGCCGGTGCTACCCACCGCTGCGCTGTCCGAGCTGACTCGCGTTTCCCATGCCCTGGCCGAGATCGCCAACATCGCACCCGACGCCCACCAGGCGTATGTCGGGACAGCGGCTTTCGCTCACAAGGCGGGTCTGCACGCGAGCGCGATCAAGGTGGACCCGGATCTGTACAACCACATCGATCCGGCCACCGTCGGCAACGGCATGCGAGTCCTGGTCACCGAGATGGCCGGCCGGGCCAGTATCGAGCTCAAGGGAAAAGAGCTTGGACTGGACCTGGCCGGCCAGGGGGAAGCGGTCACCCGCACCGTGCGCAAGGTCAAGGAACTGGAGGCCCGCGGCTGGTCCTTCGAGGCGGCCGACGCCTCGCTGGAACTGCTGCTGCGCGGCGAGATGTCCACTCCGGACGGTCCACAGGAGACGGTCTCGCCGCCGTTCGTCCTTGACTCCTACCGGGTTGTGCTCGACCACCGCCCGGACGGCGTGGTGATCTCCGAGGCCACGGTCAAGGTGCACGTCGGCGGCGAACGCGTGATCGCCACCGCCGAGGGCAACGGCCCGGTGCACGCCCTGGACGCCGCGTTGCGCAAGGCCCTGCTGCCGCACCTGCCCTGGCTGGCCTCGGTGCAACTCATCGACTACAAGGTGCGCATCCTCACCGAACAACACGGCACCGACGCGGTGACCAGGGTGCTGGTGGAGTCCTCCGACGGCCAGGCCGAGTGGACCACGGTGGGTGTGCACGGCAACATCGTCGAGGCGAGCTGGCTGGCGCTGTGCGACGCGCTGGCACACAAGGCGATGCGGGTGGAGACGCTCACCACACACTGATGGCCTAGCGTTCTGCCTCAAAGGGAGAAGTCGAATCCCGTTGCAGGACAACGACTTCTCCCTTTGCTTAGCATTCGGCGGCGGCCCAGCGGGGCTGTCGCCGAGCTAGGGGAGAGCAAGAATGCGGATCGCACGGATCGTGCCGGTGCTGGCGCTGGTGGTGGGCGCGGCGCTCAGTGGGGCCACCGCGCAGGCGGCACCCGCGGCGCCGGAACGACTGGCCAGCCCGGTCGCACCGGCCGTCGCGGCTGGGCCCGGCACCAAGGACGCCTGGTACTCCACGACCAACGGCAAGCTGACCTATGTGAACGGGAACGGGGAGAACAGCGAGTGCTCGGCCTCCTCGGTCAACAGCCCGAGCGGCCGGGTCGTGGTGACCGCGGGGCACTGCGTGTACCGGGCCTCCACCGGCGGTGTGTCCACGAACTTCACCTACCACCCCGGGTACCACATGGGTGTGCGACTGCCCGCCTTCACCGTGGCCTATGCCGAGGCGGCGCCGCAGTGGCTGCAGGGTGACTACCGGCACGACTACGCGTTCCTGGTGACGAACGACCTGCCGGACGGCAGGCGGCTGGTGGATGTGGCCGGTGCGCACGGACTGATCATCAACAGCGCCTACCGCCAGCAGGTGCACGTCGCCGGCTACCCGTACCGGATGGAGAACGGCGAGGCCCAGTGGTACTGCTGGGGCACCGCGGGCCGGGAGGCCGGCACCAACCGGCACACGATGGGCTGCGACGGCAACGACGGCGCCAGCGGCGGTCCCTGGCTGCGCAACTACAAGCCCAACGGGCTCGGCGACGTGATCAGCGTGACCAGCACCAACCCGAACAAGATCAACCACGCGCCGTACTTCGGCCCAGAGGCCAAGGCCCTGTACCTGTCGGTCGCCAACCGCTGAGGGGGAGACATGCGTTTGCTTCGAGCTGCCCTGGGCGCGGCCCTGGTGCTGAGCGCGACCCTGGCCGGCGGTGCGTCCGCCGCGCCCGCGGCGAGCGTGGAAATGGCCGTGCACGAGGTGGGCGGGGGTTCCTCGACCATGCGGGTGCCGCTGGCGACACTGTCCGCGCTGTCCGAGAAGGTGCCACCGGCCGCGCCGCGGAAGGCCGCATCGGCCGCCGGGATCTACTCCCTGACCAACGGCAAGACCGCCGCCTGGACCGGTGACGGCAAGATCCAGGGGTGCTCGGCCTCGGTGGTCAACACCCCGAGCAGGCGGGTGCTGGTCACCGCGGCGCACTGCCTGTACCACCACGGAATGGCCCGGCCCTGGATCCAGACGATGCGGTTCGTGCCCGGCCTGGAGCCCGACGCCAACGAGGATCCGTTCGAGCCGATCGGCGGCTTCGAGGCCGCCCGGTTCGTGGTGCCCAAGAGCTGGACGCTGGTCCAGGACCGCAAGTGGGACTTCGGTTTCGTGATCATGAAGGACCGGCCCAACGGCGACCGGGTCGGCGACCTGGTCAGTTCGCACGGTCTGTGGTTCAACGCCCCGCACAGCCAGCAGACCCAGGTCGTCGGTTACCCGATCACCGTGGAACGCGGTTTCCGGCAGGTGTTCTGCGGCGGGATCCCTGGCCGGATCGCGGTGGACGACGCGCACATCATGCGCTGCGGCCTGGGCGGTGAAGCCAGCGGCGGCCCGTGGTTGTACGACTACGACGCGAACGGGCTGGGCCTGGTGATGGGGGTCACCAGCGAACACCACTCCGGCGGCGACAACACCGCGGCCTATTTCGGTGACCTCGCCCGCAGCATCTACGACCAGGTCAAGGATCTGTAGGCACCGGAAGAGCGTGCCGCACAGTCCACACAGGATTGTGCGGTGCGCTCGCTTTCCGGCCCCCGGTTGGTCGACACTGTCCGGATGACGGAGGGCGCGCGCATCCTGGTCGTCGACGACGAGCACTACCTGGCCGACCTGGCCGCCAACGCGTTGCGCCGGGCCGGGTTCCAGGCCGAGGTGGCCGGGACCGGTGGGGCGGCGCTGGCCGTGGGGCTGAGCAGGCGGCCCGACCTGCTCGTGCTGGACCTGCGGCTGGCCAAGGGGCCTGGGGGTTCGCTGGCTGATCAACTGCGCCGGTTCGGCTGCTCGATCCCGGTGCTGTTCCTGCTCGGCCGGGACGCCACCCAGCAGGACAAGATCACCGGATTGTCCGTGCCCGGTGCCGACTACCTGGGCAAACCGTTCAGCCTTGGTGAGTTGGTGGCCCGCTGCCGGGCGGCGTTGCGGCGCAGTACCGGGGCCGGGTCGCCGCTGCTGAGCTGTGCGGGGCTGCGGCTGGACGAGGACGCGCACCTGGTGCTGCGGGACGAGACCAGGGTGGATCTGAGTCCGACCGAGTTCCGGCTGCTGCGGCACCTGCTGACGCACCAGAACCGGGTGCTGACCAAGCAGCACATCCTGGACCACGTGTGGGAGTACGACTACGCGGGCGAGGACTCGGTGGTGCCGACCTACATCAGCTACCTCCGCCGCAAGGTCGACGCCCGGCGCGAGCCGATGATCCACACCATCCCGCGCACCGGCTACGTGCTACGTCCCCCGACGCCGCCTGCCGGGCCGTCGTAGGGTGATCCGGTGCGTATCGCTCGTGTAGCCCACCCCGAGGGCATGGCCTTCGCCGCGATCGAGGGCGACCTCGACGGCCCGGCCGATCAGCTGACCGTGGCCGAGATCGCCGAACACCCCTTCGGCCAGGTCCAGTTCACCGGCAGGCGCTGGCCGCTGGCCGACGTCCGCCTGCTGGCGCCGATGCTGCCCAGCAAGGTCGTCTGCGTCGGCCGCAACTACGCCGACCACGCCAAGGAGATGGGTGGCGAGGCCCCGGCCAGCCCGATCATCTTCCTCAAGCCCTCCACCACGGTGATCGGCCCGAACGTGGCGATCAAGCTCCCGGCCAGTTCCGAGCGGGTGGACTTCGAGGGCGAGCTGGCCGTGGTCATCGGCCGCCCGTGCAAGGACGTCCCGGCGGCCAAGGCCAGGGAGGTCATCCTGGGCTACACCATCGCCAACGACGTCACCGCGCGCGACCAGCAGAAGGCCGACGGCGGCTTCGGCAGGGCCAAGACCTACGACACCTTCTGCCCGCTGGGCCCGTGGGTGGAGACCGTGCTGGACGCGGCCGACGTGGAGATCAAGACCGAGCTGGACGGCGAGGTCAAGCAGGACGGCCACACCGCGCAGATGGTGCACGACATCCCGGCGCTGATCGAGTTCATCTCGCACATCATGACCCTGCTGCCCGGCGACGTGATCCTCACCGGCACCCCGGCAGGCGTGGGCCCGATGCGACCGGGCCAGACCGTCGCGGTCTCGATCGAGGGCCTCGGCACCCTGACCAACCCGATCGCCGCGAGGTAACCCCCCACAACGGCCAACACGGCGTACAAAAACGGCCAACACTGCGTACGACATCGGCCAACACTCGGGGCGGGGTTTTCGCTCTTGGAGTGTTGGCCGGTTTCGTACGGTGTGTTGGCCGTTATGGGCGGTGTGTTGGCCGTTTTTGGACGTCTGGGTGGGCGTTGTGGGGCGGGTTAGGGGTGGGGGTGGGGTGGCGGCGGGCGAAGGTGGGGGCGTGTTCGGGGCGGGGGCCGATGCCGACCACGTAGGCCGGGATGCGCTGGAGGATCGGGAAGCGTTGCATCAGCGCGATGGGTTTGGGCATGCCGGCGCTGGGGTTGATCTGGCTGCTGAGAGTGCGGCTGAGCAGGCGTTTGTGCACGAAGCGCTGCAGGCTCTGGAGTACGACCGTTGGCAGCCAGCGGCGGCGGCGCACCCTGGCCAGGTCGGCGGGGCGGACCCGGCCGCGGCGTAGTGGCGTGGCGAGCAGGCGGGCGGTGGCCACCGCGTCCTGCACGGCCAGGTTGATGCCCACCCCGAACACCGGTGACATGGCGTGCGCGGCGTCGCCGATGCACAGCAGGCCGTCGGTGTGCCAGCGGTGCAACCGGTTCAGCCGGACGTCGAGCAGCTTCACCTCCTCCAGTGACTCCACCGTGTGCATCCGGTCGGCCAGCCAGGGGATCAGCGCGCTGATCCGCTCCCGGAAGGCCTGCACCCCCTCGGTGCGCACCTGGGCGTCCGAGCCCTTGCGGATCAGGTAGGCGGTCTGGAAGTACTCGCCCCGGTCGATCAGCACCGCGGCGTGGCCCGCGGTGAACCGGCCGATGCCGCCTGCCGGGTCCCCGTCCTGCCGGGGCAGCCGGAACCACCACACGTCCATCGGCACGCCGAACTCCCTGGTCGGCAGCCCGGCCGCGGCGCGCGCGATCGAGTTGCGGCCGTCGCAGGCCACGGTCAGCCCGGCCCGCAGCTCACCGCTGATCCCGGTCTCCCGGTCGCGGTGGCGCACGCCGACGACCTTGCCGTTCTCCCTGATCAGCCCGGTGACCTCGGTGTTCATCCGCAGCTCGAACCCGGGTTCACGCCTGCTCGCCGCGGCGAGCAGGTCCAGGAAGTCCCACTGCGGCACCAGCGCGATGTGCTTGTGCCCGCCGGGCAGGTGGCGCAGGTCGCCGATGGGCACGATGCCGTCCGCCAGCTGCACCCGCAGCCGGTCCACCCGCCGCTGCGGCACCTTGGCGAACTCCTCGCCCAGCCCCAGCTCGTCCAGCAGGGTCAGCGTGGACGGGTGCACGGTGTCGCCGCGGAAGTCCCGCAGGAAGTCCCCGTGCTTCTCCAGCACCGTCACCCGCACCCCGGCGCGGGCCAGCAGCAGGCCCAGCACCATCCCGGCCGGTCCGCCGCCGATCACGACGCACCCCGTGGCGCCCTGGTCAGTCATGGTGATCATCCCCTTTTCAACGCTTGTTGAATAAGGTCAGGATCCTCTGGGGCAACCGGTTCGTCAACCACCGATCGGATGAGTAACCTCTCCGCCGTGAATGAGGTCCGCGTGCGCTTCTGTCCTTCCCCCACCGGCACCCCGCACGTGGGGTTGATCCGCACCGCGCTGTTCAACTGGGCCTACGCCCGCAACCAGGGCGGCAAGCTGGTCTTCCGCATCGAGGACACCGACGCCGCGCGGGACTCCGAGGAGTCCTACGAGGCCCTGCTGGACGGGCTGCGCTGGCTCGGCCTCGACTGGGACGAGGGCCCCGAGGTCGGCGGCCCGCACGCGCCGTACCGGCAGAGCCAGCGCCGGGAGATCTACCGCGAGGTGATCGCCAAGCTGGTGGCCGCCGGCGAGCTGTACGAGTCCTTCTCCAGCACCGAGGAGGTCGAGGCGCGGCACCGCGCGGCCGGTCGCGATCCCAAGCTGGGCTACGACAACTTCGACCGCGACCTCACCGAGGAGCAGAAGGCCGCCTTCCGCGCCGAGGGTCGCGAGCCCGTGCTGCGGCTGCCGATGCCGAACGAGGACATCACCTTCACCGACCTGGTGCGCGGCGAGATCACCTTCCCGGCGGGCTCGATCCCGGACCAGGTGCTGGTGCGCGCCAACGGCGACCCGCTCTACACCCTGGTGAACCCGGTCGACGACGCGCTGATGCGGATCACCCACGTGCTCCGCGGCGAGGACCTGCTGCCGTCGACCCCCCGGCAGATCGCGTTGTACGCGGCGCTGCGGCGGATCGGGGTGGCGGAGTACACGCCGCGGTTCGGGCACCTGCCCTTCGTCATGGGCGAGGGCAACAAGAAGCTGTCCAAGCGGGACCCGTCCTCGAACCTGTTCCACCACCGGGACCGGGGTTTCCTGCCAGAGGGCCTGCTGAACTACCTCGCGCTGCTCGGCTGGTCCATCGCCGAGGACCGGGACGTCTTCACCATGGCCGAGATGATCGAGGCATTCGACATCGGCAAGGTCTCGGCCAACCCGGCCCGGTTCGACCTGAAGAAGGCCGAGGCGATCAACGGCAGCCACATGCGGCTGCTCGCGCCGGCGGACTTCCGGGAGCGGCTGGTGCCGTATCTGGTGCAGGCTGGCGTGCTGCCCGCGGAGCCGACGGCTGAGCAGCTGGAGCTGCTGGCGGGGGCGGCGCCGCTGGTGCAGGAGCGGGTCGGGCTGCTGGCCGAGGCGGCCGGGATGCTCGCGTTCCTGTTCGCTGAGGAATCTGAGTTCGAGGTTGAGCCGGAGTCCGCGGCGAAGGCTCTGGGGGCGGACGCTGAGCCGGTTCTCCGGGCTTCGGTGGAGGCGTTGACGGGTCTGGCGGAGTGGAAGACCGAGGCGATCGAGGCGGCGTTGAAGGCCGCGCTGATCGACGGACTGGGGCTGAAGCCGCGGAAGGCGTTCGCGCCGGTGCGGGTCGCGGTGAGCGGTCGCACTGTGTCACCGCCGCTGTACGAGTCCCTCGAACTGCTGGGCCGGGACCGCTCGCTCGGGCGGTTGAACCGGGCGCTGGAGGCGGTCCCCACCGCCTCCTGATTACTCAGGATTACCACTTGACCGTGCCAGCCGGGCAAATGTCACCTCTTTAGCAGTCTCGAACACGGCTGGTACGCGTCTAACCTCACCGGGTGACATCCGCGTTAGCGTTCTCCGCTGCCCCGCAGAAGGTCGGCCAAATCCGAGCAGTGTGCTTCGACATCGACGACACACTGGTCGACTATGCGACTTCGGCCCGGCTCGGTTTGGCCGCGTTACTCGGTCACGACAACGGGTGGTCAGCCTGGGAACGCGCAACGGAATGTCAGTTGGCCCGCCTCATTGCCGGCGAGATCGACTACGACACCATGCGCAAGGAGCGCTCGCGCACCTTCTTCGCCGATCTCGGTGAGTTCATCTCCGACTCAGAGGCAATTGCCCGCGAGGAACGCCGGGTGGCCGCCATGCGCCGCGCCTGGCGGCTCTTCGACGACGCCGGGCCGTGTCTGGAGTGGTTGCGCGGGGCCGGGCTGCGGATGGCCGCGATCACGAATGCCAGCGGGGCGCTCCAACGGGTGAAGCTGGCGGACTGCGGGCTGGCCGAGTACTTCGAGGAAGTCGTCATCGCGGGCGAGCTGGGGGTCGCGAAGCCGGACGAGGTGATCTTCCACACGACCTGCGCCGCACTTGGGATCGCTCCAGAGCAAGCGGTGCATGTGGGGGACCGGTTGGACTTGGATGCGGTCGGCGCCCGGGATGCGGGGATGTACGGGGTGTGGCTCGACCGGAGCGGGGATGGGGTTGTCGATCTTCCGGCACGGGTGTCGGTGATCGGGTCCCTGGAACAGCTTCCGGAGCTGTTGGTGTGCGAGCTGGCGGAGGCCCCGCTGCGAGTGCGTTGAGCTGGGCAGAAGGGGTTCCCGGGGGGTCGATTAGGTATTCGCTGGGATCGTGGTCTAGTATTCATCTCAGCACGGCGGACAGCGACAGAGACTCCGGAACGGAGCCCCTGGGGTTGGCCATCGCGCGATGGGGTATGGTGTAATTGGCAGCACAACGGATTCTGATTCCGTTAGTCTAGGTTCGAGTCCTGGTACCCCAGCAGGAGGAAGCCTAGTAATAGGAATCCTCTAGCTAGGCCCCGTCGTCTAGCGGCCTAGGACGCCGCCCTCTCAAGGCGGTAGCGCGGGTTCAAATCCCGTCGGGGCTACATCGGTGGGAGCGGCCTGATCCGGAAGAACTGGATCAGGCCGCTTTCGCATTTTATCCCGGGGGCTCGAGCCCCCGGACCCCCACGGTGCGGTGGGTTGCGGAACCAGCGGGGTTCTATTGATTTCCATCATTGTTTTGGCCTAGCCCTTCGGGCTGGCCTGTTGCTCATTGTTTTGGGTCCTCTTGTGGGGCTTCTTGGGGATGGTCGCTCATGGGCTCTCGGCCTGGCGGCCGAGTCGTGGGGCTGATGCTGGTTTGCAACCGGGGCGTGATGTGGGTCACGGACAAGAGTGGCCCCAGCTGCTAGGGCAGCTGGGGCCGAGGGGCTGTGCGTGTGTTGGCCGTTGTGGACGCCTTGTTGGCCGTTGTGGGGCGTTCGGGGTGTCCGGAGGGTCTCTGGGCTAGAGGCGGGACTGTAGGGCTTCTGCGGCGGCTAGGAGGTCTGCGGCCCAGCGGGCGCCTGGGCGGCGGCCGATTCTGTCTACTGGGCCTGAGACTGAGACTGCGGCTACTACCTGGCCGGTGCTGTCTCTTACGGGGGCGCTGACGCTGGCTACGCCTGGTTCGCGTTCTGCGACGCTTTGGGCCCAGCCTCGGCGTCTTACGTCCAGGAGGGTTCGCTCGCCGTAGACGGCGTCGGCCAGGACTGCGCGTTGGGTGGTTGGGTCGGACCAGGCGGCCAGGACTTTGGCTCCGCTGCCGGCTGTCATGGGGAGGCGGGAGCCGATGGGGACGGTGTCCCTTAGGCCTGCGGGGGGTTCTGCTGAGGCGACGCAGACTCTTTGGGTTCCGTCTCGGCGGTAGAGCTGGACGCTTTCGCCGGTGATGTCCCGGAGTCTGGGGAGGACGGCTGAGGCGGCGTCGAGGAGGGGATCCGTTACGCCGCCTGCCAGTTCGGCCAGGGCGGTGCCTGGGCGCCAGCGGCCGTCGGGGCCTCGCTGGAGGAGGCGATGGACTTCAAGGCCTACTGCGAGGCGGTGTGCCGTTGCCCTTGGCAGGCCTGTTCTTTGGCACAGCTCGGCCAGGCCGCAGGGGTCTGTTGCCACCGCGTGCAGCACTGCCACTGCCTTGTCGAGTACTCCGATGCCGCTATGCTGTCCCACGAGCCGATACTAACTTCCCGGTATTTGGGAAGTCCAGCGTTGTTTTCTTACCTCGAGCGGAGGAGCGATGGGACGCACGCTCGCGGAGAAGGTGTGGGACGCGCATGTTGTGCGTCGGGGCAGTGGGGCTGAGCCCGATCTGCTGTACATCGATCTCCACCTGGTGCATGAAGTGACCAGTCCGCAGGCGTTTGACGGCCTGCGGTTGGCGGGGAGACCGGTTCGGCGGCCGGATCTCACGATCGCCACCGAGGACCACAACGTGCCGACTGTGGACATCGACAAGCCGATCGCGGATCTGGTGTCGCGGACGCAGGTGGACACGCTTCGGAAGAACTGTCAGGAGTTCGGGGTCCGGCTCCACCCCATGGGGGATCTGGAGCAGGGCATCGTGCACGTGGTCGGGCCGCAGTTGGGGCTGACCCAGCCTGGGATGACTGTTGTCTGTGGGGACAGCCACACGTCGACGCACGGTGCCTTTGGGGCGTTGGCGTTCGGGATTGGGACGTCTGAGGTCGAGCATGTGCTCGCCACCCAGACGTTGCCGTTGCGGCCGTTCAAGACGATGGCCATCACGGTCGAGGGCGAGCTGGCCGAGGGGGTCACGGCCAAGGACCTGATCCTGGCGGTGATCGCGCGGATCGGTACCGGTGGGGGGCAGGGGTATGTCCTGGAGTACCGGGGCAGTGCCATCACCACGCTGTCCATGGAAGCCCGCATGACGGTGTGCAACATGTCGATCGAGGCGGGCGCGCGGGCGGGGATGATCGCGCCGGACGAGACCACGTTCGAGTACCTCGAGGGGCGGCCGCATGCCGCCGAGGGCGCGGACTGGGACACCGCGGTGGAGTACTGGAAGTCGTTGCGGACCGATGACGACGCGGTCTTCGACGAGGAGATCGTGCTTGACGCGGCGGAGTTGGCGCCGTTCGTGACCTGGGGGACGAACCCGGGGCAGGGGCTGCCGCTTTCGGCTTCTGTGCCGGATCCCGAGCTGATCGTGGATGAGGTCGAACGGACTACTGCGGAGAAGGCGTTGGCCTACATGGGGCTGACCGCCGGGCAGCCGCTGAAGGAGATCGGGGTGGACACCGTCTTCCTCGGCTCCTGTACCAACGGACGCATCGAGGACCTGCGCGCCGCCGCCGCCGTGCTCAAGGGGCGCAAGGTGGCCGAGGGCGTGCGGATGCTGGTGGTGCCGGGGTCGATGCGGGTGCGCGCGCAGGCCGAGGCCGAGGGGCTGCACACGGTTTTCAGCGCGGCGGGCGCGGAGTGGCGGCAGGCCGGGTGCTCGATGTGCCTTGGCATGAACCCGGATCAGCTCAAGCCGGGGGAGCGGTCGGCCTCGACCTCCAACCGGAACTTCGAGGGGCGGCAGGGCAAGGGCGGCCGGACGCACCTGGTGTCCCCGTTGGTGGCCGCGGCCACGGCCGTAACCGGACACCTGTCCTCGCCCGCGGATCTGGCCGGAGAGGGGTTCTGAGATGGGTGCGATGAAGCCGTTCACCACGCACACGGGCGTCGGGGTGCCGCTCCGACGGTCCAACGTGGACACCGACCAGATCATCCCGGCGGTGTACCTGAAGCGGGTCACCCGGACCGGATTCGAGGACGGGCTCTTCGCCGCCTGGCGCAACGACCCCGAGTTCGTGCTCAACGCAGAGCCCTTCCGGAACGGCTCGGTCCTGGTGGCCGGACCCGACTTCGGCACCGGCTCCTCCCGGGAGCACGCGGTGTGGGCGCTGGGGGACTACGGGTTCCGGGCGGTGATCTCCTCCCGGTTCGCCGACATCTTCCGTGGCAACTCCGGCAAGCAGGGTCTGCTCGCCGCCCAGTGTGAGCAAAGCGACGTCGAGCAGCTCTGGAAGCTGCTGGAGGCCGAACCGGGCACCGAGGTCACTGTGGACCTCGAGTCGAAGACGGTGCGAGCCAAGGAGTTCCAAGCGCCCTTCCAGGTCGACGACTACACCCGCTGGCGGCTGCTGGAGGGGCTCGACGACATCGGACTCACCCTGCGACACGCCGAAAGTGTTGATGCGTTCGAAAAATCGCGGCCAAGTTGGCTGCCGAGGACCCTTCCGGCCCGCAGCGGCTGAGAAATCCGCCTTCGCCGGACCTGAATCCCCTGGTGGGGAAGGGGATTCAGGTCCGGAAACGGCGGGCCCCGAACCCGCCCATTCCACCGCCCGGAGTACCTCGGACGGGCGGAACTCCGCGCGTCGCAATGGATTTTTGGGCGTGGCGCGTGGAAAGTATTGGCGCTTGGCCTTACCGTTGCCTTCTAGTCGGCCTGAGTTGTAGGGCCGTAAGCGTCCTGGGAGGGACTGAAGGTGAACAAGGCCCAGCTCATCGATGCGCTCGCCGAGCGTCTTGGCGACAAGAAGACCGCCGGCACCGCAGTCGACGGCATCGTCGACGTCATCGTCCGCGCTGTCCACAAGGGTGACAAGGTCACCATCACCGGCTTCGGTGTTTTCGAGAAGCGGGCCCGCGCGGCCCGCACCGCTCGCAACCCGCGTACCGGTGAGACCGTGAAGGTCAAGAAGACCAACGTCCCCGCATTCCGCGCCGGCACCACGTTCAAGAACGTGATCAGCGGCACCACCAAGCTGCCGAAGGCCGCCGCTGCCCCCAAGGCCGCCGCTGCCAAGGCCGCTGCCCCGAAGGCCGCTGCCGCGGCCAAGACCACCGCCACGCGTACCGCGCGGGCGACCGCCACCGCCACCAAGGCGCCGGCCACCAAGGCCGCCGCCAAGCCGGCGACCACCCGCAAGGCTGCGGCTGCGAAGCCCGCTGCCGCCGCCAAGGCTGCCGCCCCCAAGGCCGCCGCGGCTGCGAAGAAGCCGGCCGCCGCCAAGGCGACCACCGCCAAGGCTGCCGCCCCCAAGGCAGCTCCGGCGGCCAAGAAGCCGGCCGCTGCTGCGAAGAAGCCCGCAGCCGCCAAGGCGCCGGCCGCCAAGAAGCCGGCGGCCCGCAAGAAGTGAAGTCACGCCTGAGGCGGTCCTGACACCCAAACCGCTTCGGGAAGACTGAGATAAGGCCCCGCCGGGACGCCGGCGGGGCCTTTCTTTTGTGCCTGGGATCAGTCGCGGACCGGCGGCAGCGGGGTTTCGCAGTAGTCCGCCGCGAGCAGGGTCGGACCGGCCGGATCGGCGTCGAAGGTGAGGATCCAGGTGCTGCCCTTGCGGCTGGGGAACTCGGTCAGCGGCAGGCCGGCTTTGACCGCCAGCCGCTCCACCAACTCCGGGATCACCCCGCCCTGACTGGAGACCACCGCGGCCCCATCGGCGGCGATGGCCAGGAACCGGCGCACCCCCGCGTCCGGGTCCGGCCAGAAGCCCTCCTCGGCCAGCAACCACTCCTCGGTGATAGGCAGCCCCAGCTGCTCGGCCAAGGGCTCCACGGTCTGCGCGCAACGCACCCTGGGAGCCGCGTAGAGGCGCTGCGGGGCGAAGGCCGGCAGCATCCGGCCGAGGCAGCGCGCCTGGTGCGTGCCGGAGGGTGTGAGCGGGCGCAGCTCGTCCGGCCCGGCCCACTTCTCCCGCTTGCCCGCCTTGGCGTGCCGGACCAGCAGCACGGTGCGGACGCGGGCTGGCAGCGCGGTGAAGGCGTCCAGCACCACCCGGTCGTGCTCATAGCTCAGCAGCGCGCGGGCTTTGTCCGCGCTCAGCCAGCGCAGTTCGTCGACCTCTTCGTTCGGGACGAAGTCCCCGCCAATGGCCTCGGCGGAGTAATAGGTGACTCTTTTCGGCCGCGTATTTCCGTCCTTAGTGGACACCTCATAGTGCGCGGCTGGCAGCATCCGGCCCAGTACCGCGTGGTAACCGGTCTCCTCGGCGATCTCCCTGACCGCGGTCTCGGTCAGCGTCTCGCCGGGGTCGCACTTGCCCTTGGGCAGCGACCAGTCGTCGTAGCGCGGACGGTGCGCCACCGCCAGTTCCACGCCTGCCGGGGTTTCCCGCCACAGTGCGGCGCCAGCCGCGTGCAGCGCGCTCACGCCTTGGCCCCGTGCCTGCGCAGCATCTCCTCCTGGTGGTCCAGCACCCGGTCGCCCGCCTGTGGCGAGGGACTCCAGTGCCCGTTGGGTTCCAGCTCCCAGCAGCGGGTGGCCGGGTCCATGCAGGAGTCGAACATCACGTCCAGGTCGTGGGTCAGCTTGGGATCGGCCACCCGGACCATCACCTCGATCCGGCGGTCCAGGTTGCGGTGCATCATGTCCGCGCTGCCGAACCAGTGCTCGTTGCCGCCGCGGAAGTGCACCACCCTGGAGTGCTCGAGGAAGCGGCCCAGGATCGAGCGCACGGTGATGTTCTCGCTCAGTCCAGGGACGCCTGGTTTGAGGGAGCAGATGCCGCGCACCACCACCTCGATCGGCACCCCGGCCTGGGAGGCGCGGTAGAAGGCGTCGATGACCTGTTCGTCCACCAGCGAGTTGACCTTCAGCCGGATCCCGGTCCGCTTGCCCTGCCTGGCCAGCGCGATCTCGGCCTCGACCCGCTCGATGATGCCGCGGCGCACGCCGTAGGGCGCGACCAGCAGGCTGCGGTAGGTGTGCTGGCGGGAGTAGCCGGTGAGCACGTTGAACAGGTCGGTGAGGTCCTGGCCGATGGCGGGTTCGGCGGTGAGCAGGCCGATGTCCTCGTAGAGCCGGGCGGTCTTGGGGTTGTAGTTGCCGGTGCCGATGTGGCAGTAGCGCCGGATGGTGGAGCCCTCCTGACGCACCACCAGCGCGGTCTTGCAGTGCGTCTTGAGGCCGACCAGGCCGTAGACCACGTGCACGCCCGCGCGTTCCAGCTGCCGGGCCCACTTGATGTTGGCCTGCTCGTCGAAGCGGGCCTTCAGTTCCACCAGCGCCACGACCTGTTTGCCTGCCTCGGCCGCGTCGATGAGCGCGTCCACGATCGGCGAGTCACCGGAGGTGCGGTAGAGGGTCTGCTTGATGGCCAGCACGTGCGGGTCGGCGGCGGCCTGTTCGATGAAGCGCTGCACGCTGGTGGAGAAGGAGTCGTACGGGTGGTGCACCAGCACATCGCCCTCGCGCAGGGTGGCGAACACGCTCTTGGGTGTCTCCCCCTCGCTGAATGCCTGGTGCGTGGCAGGCACGAACGGCTTGTCCTTGAGTTCAGGGCGGGCCAGGCCGTAGAGCTGCCACAGGCAGGACAGGTCGAGCAGGCCGGGCACCTCGACCACGTCGTGCGGGTCCACCTCCAGCTCGCGCAGCAGGAGTTCGAGCATGTGCTCGCTCATGGTGTCGGCGACTTCCAGGCGTACCGGCGGGCCGAACCGGCGGCGGGCCAGTTCCCGTTCCAGGGCTTGCAGGAGGTCCTCGTCCCGGTCCTCCTCGACCTCGAGGTCGGCGTTGCGGGTGACCCGGAACACGTGGTGCTCCAGCACGTCCATGCCCGCGAACAGGTCGGTGAGGTGGGCCGAGATGAGTTCTTCCAGCGGCAGGTAGGTCGCGGTGTCGGCGTCCCGGTCGAGTTCGACCCTGACCAGCCTCGGCACGTTGTCCGGCACCTTGACGCGGGCGAAGCGTTCCTGGCCGCCCTCGGGATCCCGCACGGTGACGGCGAGGTTGAGGGACAGGCCGGAGATGTAGGGGAAGGGGTGCGCCGGATCGACCGCGAGGGGGGTCAGCACCGGGAAGATGTGGTCGCTGAAGTAGTTGGTCAGCCGCAGCCGGTCCGGGTCGTCCAGGTCGTCCCAGGCCACGATGCGCACCTGGTACTTCTCCAGTTCGGGCTGGATCTGGTCCAGGAAGGTGCGCGAGTGCAGCTCGACCAGGTCCTGCGCGCGGGTGGAGATGCGGGCGAGTTGTTCGCGCGGGGACAGGCCGTCGGCGCTGCGCACGGACAGCCCGGTCTCCTCGCGGCGCTTCAGCCCGGCCACCCGGACCATGTAGAACTCGTCCAGGTTGGAGGCGAAGATGGCCAGGAACTTGGCCCGCTCCAGCAACGGTTCGGAGACGTCCTCGGCCAGTGCGAGCACCCTGGCGTTGAAGTCCAGCCAGGAGAGTTCCCGGTTGAAGTACCGGTCGTCGGGCAGGTCCTTGATGGTGGGCGGTTCGGTCACCGCGGGCGGCGCGGCCGGGGATGCCTTGGGCGGCGCGGATTCCACCGGCGGCACGACCGGGGTGCCCTGGCGCGCGGTGCGCACGCCCGCGGCGACGCCGTTGGTGGCCGGGGCGGCCGTGGCGGTGGCGCTGGCGGTGCGGCGCTGGGCGGCGGCGGTGCGGCGGGCGGTCGCGGGTTTGGCGACGGGCTTGGCCGGGGTGCGCCGGGCGGTGGTCGGCTTGGCCGCGGCGGGTACGGCGGCCACGGTCTGCGGGGCGGCGGGTTTGCGGTCGGTGGGCAGGGCCACCGCCGCCGGCTGACTGGGTGTGCGCCGGGTCCGGCTCCGCGGGGCCGGGGCGGCCGCGGGTTCCGGTGGGGCCTCGGCGGGTTTGCGGGTGCGCCGGGCCGCGGGTTTCACCGGTTCGGGCGCGGGGGAGTCGGGCGGCGCGGCGGGGGTGGTCTTGCGTCCCCGCTGGGCAGAGGTGGCGGCCTTCGCGGTGGTGTTCCGAGTGGACGATCGGGCGCGACCCGGTTTCGTCGTCGGGTCGGTCGGCTTTTCCTCGCTGCGGTCCGTGCTCACCCGGCCATTGTTGCTGACGGGGAGGGTTATCGCGCCCTGCGCGTGGTGGGAACCGCCTGCTCGGTGTGAACTTCGGATTAAGCGGGCGGAACCGGCGGGCGTACCGCTGTGACCTGGCCCTCCGTCCGGTCCAGGGTCACCCGCTGCCCCGGCCGGGGCGCGAGCCAGCCACCGGCGGCCACCGCGGCGGCCGGGGCGTCGACCAGGAGGCCGTCATCGCGCAGCGCGGTGAGCGATCCGTCGGCGTGCACGGTGTGCACGGTCGCCTGTTCCGGTCCAGGTGATCCCATGCCCCGGGAGCCTAGTGACAACGGCGAATGACCTACGACTAACGGCTGTTGCCGCAGGCCGGGGCCGCTGCGAGGGTGCGGGGAGAGCCGTTGAGGAAGAGGGGATCCCCACGATGAAGACGCTGGTGGTGCTGACCGCCGCGCTGGCCACCGCGCTGACCGGGGGCGGTTTCGCCGTCGCCGGTCCGGCGCCGCAGGCCGCGCCGTTGTCCGCCGCGCAGTCCGCCGCCGCCGAACTGCCCGAACTGCAGGCCGCTTCCGCCAATGTCGAGGTGGTCGACCGGCTGCCCGACACCAAGGGCGCGATCTCGATCAACTACACCACCTACCGCGCAGGCTGGCGGAAGAAGGAGGTGATGTTCGTCAGTGGTGAGTTCGGCCTCAAGTCCTACGACGTGTCCAATCCGGACAAACCGGTGTTCCTGGATCACCTGGAGAACGCGGCGCTGGCACTGCCCGGCGACGATGTGACCAAGCGGTTCTGGGAGAACGAGGACGTCGACGTCGACCACAAGCGCAAGCTGGTCTTCATGGCCCGCGAGCGCAGCGCGTTCGGGCGCCAGGTCGGCGGGGAGCGGCCGACCGGCGTGTACATCCTGGACGCCAAGGACCCGGCCGACCTGAAGCTGCTCAGCTTCGCCGAGATGGGCACCGGGCACACCACCACCTGCGTCAACGACTGCCAGTACCTGTGGACCGCGGGTTACGACGGCACGCCGACGACCGACCCCGACCTGTACAAGCGGTCCGGGAAGATCTTCGTCACCGACATCCGGGACCCGCGCAACCCGAAGACCTCGGCCACCTACGTGGACCTCAACCGCAACCAGGGCAAGACGCACATGACCCACGACGTCCAGGTGGACGCCACGGGCATCGCCTGGGTCGCGGGCACCGGCGGCACCCGCGGCTACCGCACCTCCGGCTGGCACTTCGACCCGCTGACCAAGCGGTTCCGCGAGGCCACCGCGAACAACCCGATCCCGTACGCGGGCGGCGGCGTGCCCACCAAGGACATGCCCAGGGCGTTCAGCCACAACTCGATCCGCCCGGTCGGCGACCGGCTCGACGACGGTCCCAGGCCCTCGGCCAAGCACCCGGCCGGCAGTCTGCTGCTGCACACCGAGGAGGCATTCGGCTCGCCGACCTGCGCCGATCAGGGCCGGTTCGTGATCTCCTCGCTGAAGGGCTCTGGCAAGGGCGAGTCCTGGCAGGCCACCGAGCAGAAGCCGTTCCACCTGGAGACGGTCAGCGTGTGGAGCCCGCACGACCAGGAGGGCACCATCACCGACGCGGGCTGCTCGGCGCACTACTTCGACATCCACGACCGCGTGGTGGCCTACTCCTTCTACGGCCAGGGCACCCGGTTCATCGACATCAGCGACCCGGCCAAGCCGTTCCAGATCGCCTACTACCGGCCGGAGGCGGCGGTCTCCTTCTCGCCGTACTGGTACAAGGGCCGGGCCTACATCGCCGACATCGCCCGCGGGGTGGAGATCGTCAAGCTGACCAAGGGCGCGGACGAGGCGCGCGAGGCCGGCCAGGAGGTCGTGCTCAAGACCAGCAAGCCGGTCGACGGCGCGGTGCTGACCACCACCAACCGCTCCGGCAGGCTGCCGCTGGCACCGGACCCGGACTACGGCTGGGCCTGCCCGATGGTGCTCCGCCGCGGCGGCCAAGGCTGCACCGAAGGCGCCGCCAGCTGCTGCTGACCCGTCCCACCCCAACCAACCCGACGTACAACAACAGCCAACCTGACGTACAAGAACGGCCAACACGCCGTACAAGAACGGCCAACACACCGTCCATTCGGGCCAACACGCCGGAGGCGTTCCCACCCTTCCGGCGTGTTGGCCGTTCTTGTACGCAGTGTTGGCCGTTGTCGTACGGTGTGTTGGCCGTTCTGGGACGGTGTGCTGGCCGTTGGGGGACGGTGTGTTGGGGGTTGTGGGGGGTTAGGCGGCTGGGGTGAGTAGGCGGGCGGTGTGTTCGCCGAGGCCGATGGTGGCGGCGGCGAGCAGGTCCTCGGCGGTGTCCACGTCGCAGCGCAGGGAGGGCCAGGGGCCCAGCAGCTCCGTCGCGCCGGAGGCCGCGTGGGCCGTTGCCGAGCCGGGGCCGAAGCGTGGGTCCAGTGGGCCGTGGCCGGCCAGCAGCAGGGTGGTGCCGGTGCCCTGGCGGTCCGGGCAGAAGGCCCGTTCCGGGGCGGCGGCCAGGGCCGCGTCCAGCTCCTCGGGGCGCAGGGCGGGCAGGTCGGCCTGCAAGGCGCCGATCCGGCAGTCCGGGTGGTCCTGGCGGAGCAGCTCAGCGCCGTAGGCCAGGGCCGCGTTCAGGCCGCCTGCCACATCCGGCACCGTCTCCACGCCCAGGCCGGTGAGCACCTCGGCCACGTGCGGGTCCGAGGTGATGGCCAGCAGCCTGCGCACGCCACGGGCCGCCCGCGCGGCGGTCATGGTGTCGGTCACCAGGGCCAGGGCCAGGCGTTCATGCGCGGTCCGGTCGCCCGCGCCGCCGTCAGCGGCGCCGAGCAGCCTGGACTTGGCCCGGAGCAGAACCTTCACCGGGACCACGAGATCGACACGGTTGGACACCCTGACATCCTCCCAACTGGACCTTCACCACCCTCGCGGGGAAGACTCACGGCGGCAACACGCACCGGTGAGACGAAGGAGACAACAGGGTGGCCAAGAAGGAGAAGGGCGGCTTCTGGGTCGGGCTGGCCGCGGCGATCTTCTTCCCGATGACCAGGATCCTGGCCAGGCGGAAGTTCGTCGGACTCGAGCACATCCCGTTCGACCGGCCGGTACTGGTGGTCGCCAACCACATCTCCTACCTGGACCCGGTCTACAGCGCGGTGTTCGTGCGCAGCGCCCGCCGGGTGCCCCGGTTCCTGGCCAAGGCCAGCCTGTGGAAGATCCCGGTGCTCGGCCAGATCCTCAAGGGCTCCGGCCAGATCCCGGTGCACCGCGGCTCGGTGGACGCCCGGCGCAGCCTGCAGTCCGGCCTGGAGGCCCTCGGCGACGGCAAGGTCGTGGTGATCTACCCCGAGGGCACCATCACCAGGGACCCCGAGGTCTGGCCGATGCACTCGCACGTCGGCGTCGGGCGGCTGGCGGTGGACCACTGTGTCAACGGCGAGGCGATCTGCGTGCCGATGGTGCACTGGAACACCCACCTGGTCTTCGACAAGTACAAGAAGAAGCTGAGCCTGTTCCCCCGCAAGAACGTCACCATCAAGGCCGGGCCGCCGCTGGACCTGTCCCGGTTCCAGGGCCGTGAGGTGGACGCCGACCTGCTGCGCGAGGTCACCGATCACCTGATGGGCGAGGTGCGCACGCTGCTGGCCGAGGTGCGCCAGGAGACCGCGCCGACCGAGTTCTACACCGTGCGCAAGAAGAAGGACGCCGAGCCGGGCGAGGCCGCCGACAAGAACGCGACCCAGAAGGACGGCGAGCAGTGATGCCGCAGCGGATCGCGGTGCTGGGCGCCGGGTCCTGGGGCACCACCTTCGCCAAGGTGCTCGCCGACGCCGGCCGCGACGTGGTGCTGTGGGCCCGCCGCCCCGAGGTGGCCGCGGCCATCACCGACCGCGGTGAGAACCCCGACTACCTGCCGGGCATCCCGCTGCCCGCCACCCTGCGCTCCACAGTGGACCCGCTGGCCGCGCTGGACGGCGCGCAGGCGGTGGTGCTGGCCGTGCCCAGCCAGACCCTGCGGGAGAACCTGGCAGGCTGGCGGCCCGCGCTGCCCGCCGGCGCGACCCTGGTGAGCCTGGCCAAGGGCGTGGAACTGGGCACGCTCAAGCGGATGAGCGAGGTGGTGGCCGAGGTCGCCGGCGTCCCGGCCGGACAGGTCGCGGTGGTCTCCGGACCGAACCTGGCCCGCGAGATCGCCGCCGAGCAGCCCACCGCCAGCGTGGTGGCCTGCCCGGACGCCGAGCGCGCGGTGGCCTTCCAGCGCGCCTGCTTCACCAACTACTTCCGCTCCTACACCAACACCGACGTGGTGGGCTGCGAGCTGGGTGGCGCCTGCAAGAACGTGATCGCGCTGGCCTGCGGCATGGCAGGCGGACTCGGCTACGGCGACAACACGATGGCCGCGCTGATCACCCGCGGCCTGGCCGAGACCGCCCGGCTGGGCGTGGCCCTTGGCGCGGACCCGCTCACCTTCTCCGGTCTGGCCGGACTCGGTGACCTGGTCGCCACCTGTGCCTCGCCGTTGTCCCGCAACCGCTCCTTCGGCGACCGCCTTGGCCGCGGGGAGACCCTGGTGCAGGCCCAGGAGGCCACCAACGGGCAGGTCGCCGAGGGCGTGAAGTCCTGCTCGTCCATCCGCGAGCTGGCCGCCAGGCACGGCGTGGACATGCCGATCACCGACGGCGTGTACCGGGTGTGCCACCAGGGCCTGGAACCGTTGAAGATGGCGGCCGAGTTGCTGGGGCGGGCGCAGAAGGACGAACGCCAGTGAACGAGGAGTGGGGCGACGGCACCCGCTGCGTGCACGCCGGGAGCGTCAAACCCGTGCTGGGTCAGCCGTTGGTGTCCGGGCCGGTGTTCGCCTCGGTCTACCACCTGCAGGACGGCCCGGCCGCGCCGGCCGCGCTCGGCAACACCTACGGCCGCGCGGAGAACCCGACCTGGGAGGTCCTGGAGGAGGCCATCGGCGCGCTCGACGGCGGCCGCGCCCTGGTCTACCCCTCCGGCATGGCCGCCATCGCCGGACTGCTGCGCGCCACCCTGCGTTCCGGCGACACGGTGATCGTGCCCGCGGACGGCTACTACGCCACCCGGCAGCTCGTGCGCGAGGAGCTGGGGCAGTTCGGCGTGCGGATGCGGGAGATCGCCACCCCCGGCCCGTGGACCCCCGAGGTGTTCGACGGGGTGCGGCTGGTGCTGGTGGAAACCCCGTCCAACCCGCTGCTGGACGTCTGCGACCTGATCGCGCTCAGCGATGCCGCGCACGAGCGGGGCGCGATCGTGGCCGTGGACAACACCACCGCCACCCCGCTCGGCCAGCGCCCGCTGGACCTGGGCGCGGACGTGGTGGTGGCCAGCGACACCAAGGCGCTGTCCGGGCACAGCGATCTGTTGCTGGGCCACGTCTCCACCAACGATCCCGAGCTGTACGCCCGGCTCGCCAAGGGCCGCAAGCTCAGTGGGGCCATCCCCGGTCCGTTCGAGACCTGGCTGGCGCACCGCGGACTGGGCACCCTGGACCTCCGGCTGGCCCGGCAGGCGCAGAACGCCGAGGCGCTGGCCACCGCGTTGCGCGCGCACCCGGCCATCACCGACCTGCGCTGGCCGGGCCTGCCCGGCGATCCCGCGCACGAGATCGCCAAGCGGCAGATGACCCGGTTCGGCGGGGTTCTTCGGTTCACCCTGCCGGACAAGGAGACCGTGGCCCGGTTCATCGACGCCAGCGAACTGGTCTCGGCCACCACCAGCTTCGGCGGCCTGCACACCACCGCGGACCGGCGCGCCCAGTGGGGCGACGCCGTGCCCGAGGGGTTCGTGCGGCTGTCCGCGGGGTGTGAGGACACCGCGGATCTGGTCACCGACATCGTGGTGGCGCTGGAGACCGCGGTCCGCTGAGACGGTCCACTGTGGACAATCAGACCAGCTTGGCCACGACGGCCGCAGCGGTGTCCACAGTGGACTGCGGGTTCTGTCCGGTGACCAGTTTCCCGTCCACCACAACGGTGTTGCTCCACGGCTCGCCCGCCTCGATCACCGCGCCGCGCTCGCGCAGCTCGGACTCCACCCACCACGGGGTGTTCTCGCCGAGGGCCTGGCGTTCCTCGGCGTCGGTGAACACGGTCAGCCGCCGCCCGGCGAAGGCGTTGCCCGCGCTGAGCAGTCCGGCCAGGCCGTGGCAGAGCGCGCCGATCACCTTGTCCTGGGCCAGTGCCTCGGTCAGCAACGCGGCCAGGTGCTTGTCGGTGGCCAGGTCGGTCATCGGGCCGTGGCCGCCGGGCAGGTAGATCGCGTCGTAGCCGGCCAGGGACACCGTGGCCAGGTCCAGCGGCTTGGTCAGTTCCTCGCCGAGGCTGTCCAGGTAGGCGACCAGCTCGTCCTGGTCCGCCTTGCTGCCCGGGTCCGCGGTCGGGGTGACGCCGCCGGGGGTGGCGATGTCCACCTCGATGCCCGCCGCGCGGAAGGTACGGTGCGAGGCGGCGGCCTCCTCGACCCAGTAGCCGGTGGGGTGGGCCGAGCCGTCGGCCAGGGTGAGCGAGTCGGCGCCGCTGAGCACCAGCAGGATCTTCTTCGTCATGGCCGCAAAGCTAGGCCCGTCCGGGCTGGTCACGCACATCGTCGCCATCACCTAAGTTATGGCGGCCGTGGAATAGTTCCAGGGTCCGCTGATGACGAGGAGGAGCCGTGCCCGAGCTGGACCTGCTCGCCACCTTCCTGGAGATCCACCGCACCGGCTCGCTCACCGCGGCCGCGGCCCGGCGTGGGCTGTCCCAGCCCGCGGTCAGCGGCCAGCTGGCCCGGCTGGAGCGTCAGCTCGGCGAGGAGCTGTTCACCCGCACCAACCAGGGCGTGCGGCCCACCCCGCGGGCGGACACCCTGGCCGCCCAGGTCGCCTCGCACGTGGACAAGCTGCGCAGTGCCTTCGACCCCGAGGACGAGCAGTGCCTGGTCCGCCAGGGTCAGCTCCGGCTGGGCGGACCGGCCGAGCTGACCACGCTCCGGGTGCTGCCCGCGCTGACCCCGCTCACCGCCTGCGGGCTGCGGCTGCGGGTGCAGTTCGGACTGGCCGAGGACCTGCTCACCGCACTGGTCGAGGAGCGCCTCGACCTGGTGGTCTCGGCGATCCGGCCGACCCAGCGCGGGGTGGCCGCCACCCCGTTCCTGGACGAGGAGTTCCTGCTGCTGGGCGCGCCCGCCTTCGCCCGCACCGTGCGGGCCGAGCTGCTGGCCACCGACCCGGTGCGCGCGCTGGCGCACCTGCCGCTGGTGGCCTACGCCGAGGACCTGCCGATCATCCGCCGCTACTGGCGCACCGCGTTCGGGCGCAGGCCGTCGAACGAGCTGGCCGTGGTGGTGCCGGACCTGCGCGCGGTGCTGACCGCGGTGATCGCCGGGATGGGCGTGTCCGTGCTGCCCCGCTATGTGGCCGAGCCCGCGCTCGCCGCCGGGTCGGTGGAACTGCTGCACGAACTGGAGGTGCCGCCGCTGAACACCGGGTTCCTGGCCACCAGGGTGGGCGGGCTGGCCGATCCGGTGGTGGCCAGGGCGCACGCGCACCTGCTCGAACGAGCGAAGAGCTGGCCCACGCTGTGAGATTCTGCCGGTCGACTTGACCGCCTCCGAGCAGGCTGCTTCCATTCTCTGCGTGTCCAGTCGCGCATCCTCGTGCCAGAGGGGTCCTGTCGGCCTCCTGCGAGTTGCCAGCGCGCTCTGTTGTCCTTCCTGCTGAAACACCCCGCCGCAGTGCATTTTCGGCGTTGCTCCCGGCTGTCCGCCGCGCGCCGACCACCCTCAGCTCGAAGGACCCTCGTCATGTTCGCCGTTCCGCCCAACACCATCGCCGTTGACGCCACCAGGGCCGCCGCCCACCCCGCCCGCATCGCCATGAACGTGGCCGCGGACCGCTCCCGCTGGGGGCACCTGCTGCGCTACGACCCGGCCGAGCGCTACACCGCGCTGCTGGAGCGCACCCCCGACCACGAGATCTGGCTGATGAGCTGGCTGCCCGGCCAGCGCACCGAACTGCACGACCACGGCGGCGCGACCGGCGCCTTCGCCGTGGTCTCCGGCGTGCTGGCCGAGCGGGTCGCCCGGCTCGGCGAGAACGGCCGCCCGGTCGAACTGGTGCACGCCCTCACCGCCGGTCAGACCAGGGTGTTCGGCCCGCACTACGTGCACCAGGTGATCAACGAGGGCCCGGACCCCGCGGTGAGCATCCACGTCTTCGACGGCGAGCGCCGGGACATGCCGCGCTACCGGATGGACTACGCGGTCGGCCCGGTCCGCGACTGAACGTGCGCCGGCGCTTCGGCGTCGGCCGGCAGCAGCGGGCAGGGCTCCGGCTCGCCCCAGGTCCGGCGCAGCGGCAGCACCCCGGCCCACACGCCGGGCGTGCCCAGGTCGGCCTCGTCGTCGCTGGGCGGACCGGTGCGGATCTTCACCGCGGCCTCGGTCAGATCCAGCGCGAGCACCCTGGTCGCGGCCAGTTCCCGCTTGTCGGGCCGGCGGGCATGGTCCCAGGAACCGGGGGCGAGGTGCTCGGTCAGCGTGCGCAGGCCGTGCAGCCGGGCTTCGTCGCCGACCACCGGGACGGCCCGGCCGTGGATCACCGCGCTGCGGTAGTTGACCGAGAAGTGGAACACCGAGCGGGCGTAGACGATGCCGTCCAGCTCGGTCACGCTCACACACACCTCGGTGCCTGCCGCCGCCCGCAGACTGGCCGCGCCGGAGGATCCGTGCAGGTAGAGCGTGTTCCCGTCGCGGCCGTAGCCGGTGGGCAGCACCAGCGGCACGCCGTCGAGCACCACGCCGAGGTGGCACAGCATCGCGCTGTCCAGCAGCGCGTGCAGTTCGGCGCGGTCGGTGCGGGCTCGGTCCTTGCCGCGGCGGATCGTGCTGCGGCCGGTCGGGGACAGCGCGTCAGTGGTCACGGCACCTAGTATTCGAGTGGCAACTGGCATTCCCACAGTGCCAATACCAGGTGAACCTGAGAGGCCACTCACCGTGCTCGACGCCGCGCTGCCCGCCGAACTGCCCATCCTGCTCGACCGCGGCAACGGAACCCCGCTGGCCGTTCAGCTCGCCGACGCGCTGCGCAGGGCCGCGGCCAGCGGTCAGCTCCGGCACGGCGACCGGCTGCCCTCCACCCGCGCGCTGGCCGGGCGGCTCCAGGTCAGCCGGACCGTCACCGCGGCCGCCTACGAACAGCTGCACGCCGAGGGCTGGATCGGCGGCAGGCGCGGCTCCGGCACCTACGTCACCACCACCCCGCCCGCGGTCACCCCCAGCGCCGGACCGGCCAAGCACACCGAGTCCGAGGACACCGGCCTGATCGACCTGATCCCGGGCGCATCCCTGGCCGGTGGCGTGGACCGGGCGGCCTGGCGCCGGGCCTGGCGGGCCGCCGGTGACGTGCCTGCCATGCCCCGCCCGGAACGCGCGGGGCTGCCCGCCTACCGGGAGATCGTGGCCGAGCACCTGCTCCGGCACCGCGGCCTGGTGGTCGGCGCGGGCGCCACCCCGGCCGAGGCGGTGCTGGCCACCCTTGGCACCTCGGCCGCGGTCACCGAACTGGCGGGCGCGCTGTTCCAGCCCGGCGACACGGTGGCCATCGAGGAACCCGGCTACCAGCGCGCGGTCGGCGCGCTGCGCGCCGCGGGCATGCGGGTCATCCCGGCCGAGATCGACGCCGACGGCCTGGTGGTGGACGCACTGCCCAGCGGGATCCGCGCGGTCTACTGCTCCCCGGCGCACCAGTACCCGCTCGGCGGCAGGCTGCCCGCCGCGCGCCGGGTCGAGCTGGTCCGGCGGGCCAGGGCCGAGGGCTGGCTGGTCATCGAGGACGACTACGACGGCGAACTGCGCTACGACGTGGCCCCGCTGCCACTGCTGGCCGCGCTGGCCCCGGACGTGGTGGTGCACCTCGGCACCACCAGCAAGATCCTCTCCGCCAGCCTCGGCGTCGGCTGGATGGTGGCCCCGCCCGAGGTCGCCCGCGCCGTGCTCGACCACCGGCACCGCTGCGGGGTCAGCCCGGCCGCGGCCGGACAGCAGGTCATGGTGCAGCTGGCCCGCAACGGCGATCTCGGCAGGCACCTGCGCCGGCTGCGCCGGGAACTGGCCGAGCGGCGCGAACTCGTGGTCTCCGCACTCTCCGTGGCCGGGGCCCCGGTCTTCGGCGACTCCGCCGGCGGGCACGTGGTGGTGCTGCTGGACTCGCTGGAGACCGAGCGCGCGGTGATCGCCGCCGCCCGCGCCCGCGGCCTGTCCGTGGACGGCCTGGCCCGCCACCACCAGGCCACCCCGCGCTGGCACGGCCTGGCCGTCGGCTACACCAACTGCACCCGCACCCAGCTCACCACCGCCCTCCCCACCCTGGTCGACCTGCTCACCCCCTGACCGCGTGTTGGCCGATCTCGTACCGTGTGTTGGCCGAAATGGGACGGTGTGTTGGCCGAAGTGGACGCCGTGTTGGCCCGAACGGCCGTACAAGTTCGGCCAACACGGCGTACGAGATCGGCCAACACGGCGTACGGGTTTGGGGCGGAATGGTCGCCGTGCGTGCGCGGGTAGGGTCGGGGCCCATGACGCAGCGCAAGACCAGGGTGGCGGTCGTCTTCGGCGGTCGCAGCACTGAGCACACCATCTCCTGTGTGTCCGCAGGCAGCATCCTGACCCACCTGGACCGGGACCGGTTCGAGGTCATCCCGGTGGGCATCTCCCGGGACGGCGCCTGGGTGCTCGGCGCCAGCGACCCCAAGGCGCTGGAGATCCGCGACCGCGTGCTGCCCGAGGTGGACGGCTCCACCGGCGCGCTGGCCCTGCCCGCCGACCCGACCCGGCCGGACCTGGTGCACCTGGGCGCGGACCGTGGCGGCGAGGTGCTCAGCGCGGTCGACGTGGTCTTCCCGGTGCTGCACGGCGCCTACGGCGAGGACGGCACCATCCAGGGCCTGCTGGAGATGGCCGGGCTGCCCTACGTCGGCGCAGGCGTGCTGGCCAGCGCGACCGGCATGGACAAGGAGTTCGCCAAGAAGCTGCTCGCCGCCGAAGGCCTGCGCAACGGCGACTTCGTGGTGCTGCGCCGCGGGGACAAGACCCTCACCGACGCCCAGCGCGAGCGGCTCGGGCTGCCGGTGTTCGTCAAGCCCGCCCGCGCGGGCTCCTCCATCGGCGTCTCCAAGGTCACCGACTGGGACCAGCTCGACGGGGCCATCGCACTGGCCAGGCAGACCGATCCCAAGGTGCTGGTGGAGGCCGGGATCGTGGGCCGGGAGATCGAGTGCGGCGTGCTGGAGTTCCCGGACGGCCGGGTCGAGGCGTCCCTGCCCTCGGAGATCCGGGTGGTCGGCGACACCGAGTTCTACGACTTCGAGTCCAAGTACCTCGACGCCGACGAGGTCTGCGAGTTCGACTTCCCGGCCAAGGTCGACGACGAGGTCTCCGAGGAGATCCGCCGCCAGGCGGTGGCCGCCTTCCACGCGCTGGACTGCCAGGGCCTGGCTCGGGTGGACTTCTTCCTCACCGAGGACAACCAGCTGATCGTCAACGAGGTCAACACGATGCCGGGCTTCACACCGGTCTCGCAGTACCCGCGGATGTGGGCGGTCACCGGGGTGGACTACCCGACCCTGCTGAGCACCCTGATCGACACCGCGATCGCCCGTGGCACCGGCCTGCGCTGATCGACTACTTCGGGGCGGTGCCGGTGTCGACCTTCTGCTGCGGCAACGTGGCGCGGATCGACTCCGACACCCCCTGCAGCGGGCCGGTGCCAGAGGCGGACGGCACGGTGAGCACCACGTAGATCTCCCGGTCCACCGCGACCCAGCTGCTGGCGCCCTGGCCCGGCAGCTCCAGCCACTGCACGCCGGAGATGTCGGCCAGCCTGCTGTCCGGCTTCAGCTCGTCCGGACGGCCGAGGCCGCAGCGCAGGATGACCGGATCCCGTTTCTCGTTGCCCCACACCATGGTGCCCTCCGGTGCGGGCGCGACGATCTCCCTGCGGCCGATCTGCTCGCCGCTGGAGGTCAGCTCCTTGGGCAGTGCCTGGATCAGCCTGCCGCAGGCCGGTGAGGTGGACTGCTCGGCCGGGATCGGCGGCAGCGCGACCGGTCCGGTGCGGATCGGCGCGGGCGTGCTCGAGGTCGGCGCGGCCCCGGAACTGCCGGAGCCGTAGAGCAGACCGAGCGTGCCGACCCCTGCCACCAGCAGCAACGGCAGCGCGATCAGCGCGATCAACAGCGGACGCGGGATGGATCGGTCGTTCGGTGCCACGGAACTAGCCAACCACGACATGCCACCGCGCCCGTCCCCCGGGTCGGGACGGGCGCGGTGGCAGGCCTTCGGTATAGCGCTTACTTGATGTGCACCACAGGGCAGGTCAGCGTGCGGGTGATGCCGTCAACCGCCTGCACCTGGGCGACCACGAGCTGGCCGAGGTCGTCAACGGTGTCCGCCTCCGCGCGCACGATCACGTCGTAGGGCCCGGTCACGTCCTCGGATGTGATCACCCCGGGTATCCCGCCGATGCGCTCGGCCACGGCGGCGGCTTTGCCGACCTCGGTCTGGATGAGGATGTAAGCCTGGACCACGGCGTGCCCCTTCGTCTCGACCGCTGTGCTCGGGGTAGGAATCGTGGGCAGAACTTACCCCAGAGGTGGAAGCAAAGCTCGGAACTGGAGGTCCCTTTGTGCCCGGAGCCGCCGCAGAGTGCGGACACCGTCGCCGATCTGGGTGAGTTCGGGCTTATCCGCCGAGTGACCGATGGCCGTGTGCAACCACCCAGCACCCTGCTCGGTCCGGGCGACGACGCGGCGGTGGTGGCGGCGCCCGACGGACGGGTGGTCGCCTCCACGGACGTGTTGGTCGAGGGCGTGCACTTCCGATTGGACTGGTCCACTCCTGAGCAGGTCGGACGCAAGTCGGTGGCGGTGAACCTGGCCGATGTGGTGGCCATGGGCGCGGTGCCCACCGCGGTGCTCGTCGGCCTGGCCTGCCCGCCCGGCACACCGGTCGCGGTGGCCGAGGGACTGATGGCCGGGATGTGGGAGGAGGCCCGGCTCGCCGGGGCCGGGGTGGTGGGTGGCGACATGGTCACCGCGAAGGAGTTGGTGATCTCCGTCACCGCGCTCGGACACCTGGACGGACTGGACCCGGTGACCCGTTCCGGGGCGCGCCAGGGCGATCTGCTCGCGTACTGCGGACGGCTCGGCTGGGCCGCCGCCGGACTGGCCGTGCTGGGCAGGGGGTTCCGCTCGCCGGTGGCCGTGGTCGGCGCGCAGCGGGTGCCGGAACCGCCGTACGCGGCCGGGGCGCAGGCCGCGCGGGCCGGGGCCACCTCGATGATCGACATCTCCGACGGCCTGCTCGCCGACCTCGGGCACGTGGCCGAGGCATCCGGGGTCGGCCTGGACGTGCGCAGCAAATCCCTTGAGGTGCACCAGCGGCTGCTGGACGTGGCCTCCGCGCTGGGTGCCGATCCACTGCACTGGATGCTCACCGGCGGCGAGGACCACGCGCTGGCCGCCACCTTCCCCGGCGCCGAGGCGGTGCCCGAGGGCTGGACGGTGATCGGGTCGGTGGTGGCCGGTCCGGGGGTGACCGTGGACGGCAGGCCGTACGAGGGCGCGGCGGGCTGGGAGCACTGGCGCCGGGACTGACCTGCGGTGATTGGTCATACAGAAATATGTATTTCCATTCACTCGCGCGGGACGTAAATTGCTTCCCGTGGAACTGCGCACCCTCGCCTACGACCATCCCGACGCCAAGGCGCTGATCGCCGAGGTGCAGCAGGAGTACGTGGTGCGTTACGGCGATGAGGACATCACCCCGGTCACCCCGGCCGAGTTCGCCCCGCCGCGCGGGCTGTTCCTGGTCGGCTACCTCGACGGGGTGCCGATGATCTGCGGCGGCTGGCGCGCGCACGATTCCGACGAGCCCGGCTTCGCCGACGGCGACGCCGAGCTGAAGCGGATGTTCGTGGTGCAGGCCGCCCGTGGCCGGGGCCTGGCCAGGGTGCTGCTGGCCGAGCTGGAACGCACCGCGCTGGCCGCCGGGCGGCGCCGGATGGTGCTGGAGACCGGCACCGAGCAGCCAGAGGCGATCGCCCTCTACAGCTCCAGCGGATACGCCCCGATCGCCAAGTTCGGCGTGTACGCCGGGTATGACAACAGTCGCTGTTTCGGCAAGCGGATCGCCGTTCCGGCGACGGCCGAGTGAACGTTAGAGTTCCGTATGGCCGTCTACGCCCTCGGTGACCTGGAACCGGTAATCCACGAGACCGCCTACGTGCATCCCGATGCCGTGGTGATCGGCAACGTGACGCTCGGCGCGCACGTCTCGGTGTGGCCCACCGCCGTGCTGCGCGGGGACTACGGGCGGATCGAGGTGGGGGAGCGGACGAGTGTGCAGGACGGCACGATCGTGCACTGCACGCACATCCACCCGACCCTGATCGGCGCAGGCTGCGTGGTCGGGCACAACGTGCACATCGAGGGCGCGGTGATCGGCGACGGCTGCCTGATCGGCTCCGGCTCGGTGGTGCTCAACGGTTCGGTGGTCGAGGAAGGCGCGATCGTCGGCGCGGGCGCGGTGGTCTCCAACAACGGCCACGTCCCGGCCCGCAGGCTCGCCGTGGGGGTGCCCGCGAAGATCAAGGAGAACTTCGAGGTGCCGGAGAACGCGGTGCAGCCGGGGGTCGAGCTGTACGTGGCCAACATCAAGGTCTACAAGGACGGGCTGCGCAGGCTCGACTGACAGCCGTACGGGTGACCCCGGCTCCGGTCACCCCCAGAGTGTCGGCCCTCGGCGTAGGCTTGATCGCGGGCGGGCAGTTGTCTGCCCGGACACAGGTGTTCGATGTTTCTGGGGGCAGGAACATGTTGTCGAGGTTCCACGCGCGCTGTGCCGCGCCACTACGGAGTACCGAGTCCAGACCCGCGCTCGCGCTGCAGCGGTTCACCGCTCGCGGTGAGCAGGTGCTGGCCGAGGTGGTGCTGGCCGATCCGACCACCGCCGCGCCACTGGCGTCATTGCCGATCGGCGCGGTCAACGAGGCATTGCCGGTGCACCGGGCGGTGCCGGTGACCATGCACGGCGTTCCCGAGGCAGGCGCGCGGATCAGCGTGCGGCTGGCCGACGGCGAGTCGTTGCCGGCCTGTACCGCGGTGCGGCCCAAGCGGATCCAGCCCAGGCTGGTCGAGTTCAACCCCGGCTACCCGCCCCGGCCGCCTGCCGACGGCAGGCGCTGGGAGGCCGCCTACGCCGTGCCGGTGATCGGCAGCCACGGCCGCTCGCTGGTGCTGGGCGACCCGGTGACCGGCAGCCCGCTGGTCGCGGCCGCGCTCTGCGATGTGGCGGCCCGGCAGCTGGTGGCGGCCGAGGCGGTGCTGGTGGGGTACGACCCGGCCGAGCACACCGACGTCATCAGCGCGGTCACCGAGGACGCCGCCGCGCTGTTCCTGCGGGCCTGGCCACGGCCGTTGCCGTTGCGCCACCGGCAACTCCGGCTGCGGCGACGCACGGTGAGCGCCTGACCCGCTGGTCCGCGCCTGGCGGTACGTCGCTAGGGTCACGTTCCGTGGTTGGACGTCCGCTACACGAGATCATGGAAGCCGGTTGGGCCAAGGCGCTCGACCCGGTTGCCGACCGGATCGGCTCGATGGGGGAGTTCCTCCGGGAGGAGATCGCCGCTGACCGGCGATACCTACCCGCGGGGGAGAACGTGCTACGCGCGTTCAAGCAACCCTTCGACGAGGTGCGCGTGCTCATCGTCGGGCAGGACCCCTACCCGACCCCCGGCCACGCCATCGGCCTGTCCTTCTCGGTGGCCGCCGACGTACGCCCCCTGCCGAAGAGCTTGATCAACATCTACCGCGAGTACGGCGAGGACCTGGGCCACCCCCCACCCCCCAACGGCGACCTGTCCCCCTGGACGGAGCGCGGCGTCCTGCTGCTCAACCGGTCTCTCACGGTGGCCCCCGGCCGCCCCGCCTCCCACCGAGGCAAGGGCTGGGAACAGGTGACCGAACAAGCCATCGTCGCCCTGGCAGGCCGAGGCACCCCCCTGGTAGCCATCCTCTGGGGCCGAGACGCCCGAGAACTCAAGCCCCTCCTGGGCGGCGTCCCCTGCATCGAGTCGGCCCACCCGTCCCCGATGTCAGCAGACCGAGGCTTCTTCGGCTCCCGCCCCTTCACCCGCGCCAACACCCTGCTCGAAGAACAGGGCGCGGCCCCCATCGACTGGAAGCTCTGACCCACAACGGCCAACACACCGTCCCGCAACGGCCAACACGCGCAGAGCTTCCGGCGTGTTGGCCGTTGTTGTACGGAGTGTTGGCCGTTGTGGGACACCACGTTGGCCGTTCTTGTACGCCTTGGGCGATTGCGGCCGGGCGAAGCCCGAGGACAGGCGGCCGGGGTGGCTTTTCAACACTCCCCGAGCGGTTCCCCCATCCCCGTCAGCCTGGAGAGGACACACCACATCCCGGGTGCGCAGACCGCAACCTGCCGCCGCCCTAGCTTCCCAACCGCAACGGTCTGCGTGCCCGGGATGTGGTTTGGTATCGGAGGGCTGACGGGGATGGGGGAACCGTACGAGCACTGCTCTTGCTCTTCATCTCTGCCCTTGTTCTTGATTTCCCCCCCATCCTTTGATTTCTGCCCGTCCGGCGAGGACGATCTTGATCTTGACTTTGGGTTTTAGATCAAGATCAAAAGACAAAGGATGGCCTCGCCGGCCGGGCAGACCACCGGAGGGGGGAGGGCAGATCAAGAACCGGGATGAGCAGGTTGCGGGGCGGGGTTTGGGCTGCCGGGGCCGGTTCCAGCGTGGCTCCGAGGGCTCGCGTGTTCTCCGCACGGCCTTCCGCAAGCCAACCACACCTCACCGAGCGGCCCCCGTCACGATGGGAAGCTAGGGCGGAAGCAGGTTGCAGGGGCCACTCGGCGAGGCGCGGTCAGCAAGCTCCAGGCCGTACGGAGAACACGCGAGAACCCTCGTCGTGGGGGTTTACCCCCAACCCCAAACCCCAACCCCCGGCCTGCGGCCGTACAACAACGGCCAACGACCCGTCCCACAACGGCCAACACTCCGTACAAGAACGGCCAACACTCCGTACGACAACGGCCAACACTCGGGATGATCTTGCTCGGCAGACAGCGAGAGGCCCGGACCACTGATGTGATCCGGGCCTCTCGCCGAAGCTGCGGCCGAACTCAGCCGCGGGCGACCTTGCCCGCCTTGAGGCAGGAGGTGCACACGTTCAGGCGCTTGCGCTGCGACAGGCCGATCTTCGCGCGCACGGTCTGAATGTTCGGGTTCCACCGGCGGTTGGTCCTCCGGTGGGAGTGCGAGACCGACTTGCCGAAGCCCGGCCCCTTGCTACAGACGTCGCAAACGGCAGCCACGTCAGACACTCCTTACACGTTGTTCTACAGAGTCCGCGATGCCAGCTGGCAAAAACGGGCGCACGTACCCGGGTGCGGATGCGTGCATGAGCCCAGGCCGAGCCGGGCAACCCCGACAGCGTATCTGGTGCACGCACGCCCAACCAAACCGGCCCTACCGACTAGTCTCGCGTGCAACATCTAGAGGGAGGCGGCCGCAGGTGTTGCAGGTGCTCGACGCGGTCGCGGTGCGGGGGTGGGCCGCGGCCTGCGTGCAGGCGCTGACCGCCGACCGCGAGGCGATCGACCGCATCAACGTCTTCCCGGTGCCCGACGGGGACACCGGCAGCAATCTGCTGCACACCATGCGGGCCGCGCTGGAGGCCCTGGACCAGGTCATCGCGGTGGACGGCGGGTCGGCACTGGCCGCGCTGGCCAAGGGCGCGCTGGCGGGGGCGCGCGGCAACTCCGGGGTGATCCTGTCCCAGGTGTTGCGTGGGCTGGCCGAGGCGTTGCGCCTGGACGGCACGCTCACCGGGCCCGCGCTCAAGGACGGACTCCGGCTGGCCGATCGGCTGGCCACCGCCGCGGTCAGCGAACCGGCCCCTGGCACCGTGCTCAGCGTCATGCACGCCGCCGCCGAGGCCGCCGCCGTGGCGGGCGAGACCCTGGACCAGGTGGCCTTCGCCGCCAGCACCGCCGCGGCCGACGCCCTGGCCCGCACCCCCAGCCAGCTCCCCGCACTGGCCCGCGCGGGCGTGGTCGACGCGGGTGGCCGCGGGTTGCTGGTGCTGCTGGAAACCCTCACCGCCGTGGTCACCGGCCTGCCTCTGCCCTCATCCGCCCGGTTCGACGCCCTGGTCCGGCGTGGCAAGGCCGAACTCCAGGCCACCCGCGAGGCGGGTTCGGCCGAGTACGACTACGAGGTCATGTACCTGCTGGACAGCACCGACGACACCCGCTGCGCCGCCCTGCGCGCCCGGCTGAGCGAACTGGGCGACTGCGTCTCCGTGGTCTCCGACGGCGCGGGTCTGTGGACCGTGCACGTGCACTGCCAGGACGTGGGCGCGGCCGTCGAGGCGGGGGTGGAGGCGGGCAGGCCGCACCGGATCACCGTGATCCGCTTCGCCGACCAGCTGCCCACCGAGCCCACCGGCCTGCTGCGCGACCGCGCGGTGGTGGTGCTCGCCGACGGGGACGGGCTGGCCGAGCTGTTCCGCGGCGAGGGCGCGGTGGTCTGCCAGTGGACCGGGCAGCGGCCCGCCGCGGCCGAACTGCTGGCCACCCTCACCGGTGCCGGCGCCAAGCACATCGTGGTGCTGCCCAACGATCCCGAGCTGACCATGATCGCCGAGGACGCCGCCGAGCACGCCATGCGCTCCGGCTACGACGTGGTCGTGGTGCCCACCGCCTCCCCGGTGCAGGGCCTGGCCGCGCTGGCCGTGCACGACCCGCAGCGGCGGCACGGCGACGACGTGGTGGCGATGGCCGAGGCCGCCGCGGCCACCCGGCGCGGCGAACTGGCCGTCGCCCAGGCCGAGGCGATCACCTGGGCCGGGCGCTGCCGTCCTGGCGACCTGCTCGGCATGATCGACCGCGAGGTCGTCCTGATCAGCGCCGATCCGGCCCCTGCCGTGTGCGAGCTGCTGGACCGGATGCTCTCCGCGGGCGGCGAACTGGTCACCCTGCTGCTCGGCGCGGCCGCGCCGCCGGAGCTGGTCGGCGAGGTCGAGGAACACCTGCGCCGCGCCCACCCCGAGGTCGACCTGGCCGCGTACTCGGGTGGTCCGCGCGGCGCGATGGTGTTGCTGGGCGTCGAATAGTCAGTGCCACGCGGTTGAATGGACGGCGATGACCACCTTCGACGACCGGCTGGACCACGTGCTCGGGGCCAAGACCGCCGAGGCCCTGGACAAAGGCCTGAACCTGCGCACCGTCGGCGACCTGCTCCGGCACTACCCGCGCCGCTACGCCGAGCGCGGCGAGCTGACCAGCATCGCCGGACTGGAGATCGGCGAGCACGCCACCGTGCTGGCCGAGGTCCGCTCCACCACGGTGCGCCGGATGAAGACCAAGTACGGCTCGATCGTGGAGTCCACGATCACCGACGGCCAGCGGGCTATGACCATCGCCTTCTTCAACCAGCCGCACCGGGCCAAGGACCTGGTGGTCGGCAAGCGCGGGCTGTTCGCGGGCAAGGTCACCTCCTTCAACGGCGCGCTCCAGCTCGCCCACCCCGACTACAAGCTGCTCGGCGCGGACGAGGACGACTCGGTCGCCGACGAGTTCGCCCGCGGCCTGATCCCGGTCTACCCGGCCAGCAAGGGCATCGAGACCTGGGTGGTGGAGAAGTGCGTGCGCCAGGTCCTGGACCTGTGGGACGGCACCGAGGACCCGCTGCCGGAGGTGGTGCGCGCCCGGCACGGCCTGGCCGACCTGTCCGGCTCGCTGCGCAAGGTGCACCGGCCTGCCGACTGGGCCGAGGTGACCAGCGCGCGCAACCGGCTCAAGTGGGATGAGGCGCTGGCCGTGCAGCTGGTGCTGGCCCAGCGCCGGATCGTCTCCGGCGCCCGGCCGGCCCCGCGCTGCGCGCCCCGCCCGGACGGCGTGCTCGCCGACTTCGACAAGCAGCTCCCGTTCCAGCTCACCGCCGGTCAGCAGGAGGTCGGCGAGGCGGTCGCGACCGACCTCTCCGGTGAGCACCCGATGAACCGGCTGCTGCAGGGCGAGGTCGGCTCCGGCAAGACCATCGTCGCGCTGCGGGCGATGCTGCAGGTGGTGGACGCGGGCAGGCAGGCGGCCATGCTCGCCCCGACCGAGGTGCTGGCCGCCCAGCACGCCCGCTCACTGGCCGAGATGCTCGGCGACCTGGCCCGCGCTGGCGAACTCGGCGCGCCAGGCCACGCCACCAGGCTCACCCTGCTCACCGGCTCGATGAGCACCAAGGAACGCAGGCAGGCGATGCTGGACATCGCCTCCGGCACGGCCGGGATCGTGGTCGGCACGCACGCGCTGATCCAGGACAAGGTCATCTTCGCCGACCTGGGCCTGGTCGTGGTGGACGAACAGCACCGCTTCGGCGTGGAGCAGCGGGACGCGCTGCGCACCAGGGCCGGCGAGGGCACCAGCCCGCACGTGCTGGTCATGACCGCCACCCCGATCCCGCGCACGGTGGCCATGACCGTCTACGGCGACCTGGAGGTCTCCGCACTGCGTGAGCTGCCCCGCGGCCGCTCCCCGATCAGCACCAACGTGGTGCCGACCGCGGAGAAGCCGGCCTGGCTGGACCGGGTCTGGCAGCGCATCACCGAGGAGGTCCGCGCAGGTCACCAGGCATATGTGGTCTGCCCGCGGATCGGTGAGGCCGAAGCCGAGGACGACATCGACGGCGCCGACGACCCGAGCCTGGAGCCGCCCAAGGAGGACAAGGGCGGCAAGGGCGACCGCCGCCCGCCGCTGGCCGTGCTGGACGTGGCCCCCGCACTGGCCGCCGGACCCCTGGCCGGCCTCAACGTCGGCATCCTGCACGGCCGCCTGGCGCCGGAGGACAAGGACACCGTGATGCGCGGTTTCGCCGACGGCAAGGTCCAGGTCCTGGTGGCCACCACCGTGGTCGAGGTCGGCGTGAACGTGCCCAACGCCACCGTGATGGCGATCATGGACGCGGACCGCTTCGGCGTCAGCCAGCTGCACCAGCTGCGCGGCCGGGTCGGCCGGGGCAGCGCGGCCGGGCTCTGCCTGCTGGTCTCCGAGGCCCCCGGCGGCACCGCGACCAGGGAACGCCTGGACGCGGTCGCGGCCACCACCGACGGCTTCGAGCTGGCCCAGATGGACCTGGAACTCCGCCGCGAGGGCGACATCCTGGGCACCACCCAGTCCGGCGCCAAGTCCACCCTCAAGATGCTGTCCCTGCTCCGCGACGAGGACGTCATCGCCACCGCCCGCACCGAGGCGGTGGCCCTGCTCACCGAGGACCCGGAACTACGCGCCTACCCCGGCCTGGCCGGGCTGCTGCAGTCCCTGGTCGACGCGGAGAAGGCCGAGTACCTCGAGAAGGCCTAACCCACCGGCCAGATCCGGATCACCCAGTTCTCCACCCCGTGCGCGTAGGACCCCGGCCCGAGCGCCTGGATGTCCGCCCGCCCGCGGGAGGCCGCGTCGATCCGGTACCGCCCCGGCACCGGCAACGACAGCCGCGCGGTCTCGCTCACCGTGACCACCGGTCCGAGCACCAGCTCCGCGCTGCCCGCCAGCACCTCCACCGCGCCCTTGGCGTCCCAGCCCTCGGCGGTGGAGCGCAGCGGCTCGCCGTCCCACAGCTCCACCCGCACCGCCGCGTAGTGCGTGCTCGCGGCGCTGCGGAAGACCGCGTGGCCCAGGTCGGCGTGCACCAGGTCGCGGTCCACCGGGTCCGGTGGCAGGCTGGGCGCCGGGCCGCGGTCGTCGTGCAGCGTGAAGTGGTCGTTCTCCACCAGAACCGACTGGGCGATGCTGGACACGACTCTTGCCATCACGACCTCTGCTCGTCCGGCCCCCCTGCGTACGGGGGGTCACTGTGCGCGACGGACCTGGTCGGGTCAACGTCGCACCCGTCCACCGGAGGTTTTGCGCGATCGAACGACCCAGTTGGGGGCCGGTTGCGCACATCAGGGGAGACGCCCGTCACCTGGGATGGTTCTCCCGACTGGCGGGAGTACCGCGATACGGTGCTTCGGCTGGCCTGTCCGCCACCAGGAGGAGCTGGTTATGTTCCGGAAGGTCCTTGTCGCCAACCGCGGCGAGATCGCTATCCGCGCGTTCCGCGCGGCATACGAACTCGGCGCTGGCACTGTGGCCGTGTTCCCCCATGAGGACCGCAACTCCCTGCACCGGTTGAAGGCCGACGAGGCCTACGAGATCGGTGATCCGGGGCACCCGGTGCGGGCATACCTGTCCGTGGAAGAGGTGATCAAGGCCGCGCGCAAGGCGGGCGCGGACGCGATCTACCCCGGCTACGGCTTCCTCTCGGAGAACCCCGACCTGTCGCACGCCTGCCGGGAAGCCGGGATCACCTTCGTGGGGCCGACCCCCGAGGTGCTCCAGCTCACCGGCAACAAGGCCCGCGCGATCGCCGCGGCCAAGGCGGCCGGCCTGCCGGTGCTCGGCTCGTCCGCGCCATCGGCCGACGTCGAGGAGCTGCTGGCCGCGGCAGAGGGGGTCGGGTTCCCGGTCTTCGTCAAGGCCGTCGCCGGTGGCGGCGGACGCGGTATGCGCCGGGTCGAACGGCCGGAGGGGCTGCGCGAGGCCCTGGAGGCGGCGATGCGGGAGGCCGAATCGGCCTTCGGCGACGCCACCGTGTTCCTGGAGCAGGCCGTGGTCGAACCACGGCACATCGAGGTGCAGATCCTCGCCGACGCCGCCGGCAACGTGATCCACCTCTACGAGCGCGACTGCTCGGTGCAGCGGCGGCACCAGAAGGTCATCGAGATCGCCCCCGCGCCCAACCTTGACCCCGAGCTGCGGGCCAGGATCTGCGCGGACGCGGTCGCCTTCGCCCGCCAGATCGGCTACGTCAACGCCGGCACGGTCGAGTTCCTGCTGGACCGGCAGGGCAAGCACGTCTTCATCGAGATGAACCCGCGCATCCAGGTCGAGCACACGGTGACCGAGGAGGTCACCGACGTCGACCTGGTGCAGGCCCAGATCCGGATCGCCTCCGGGGAGACCCTGGCCGACCTCGGTCTGACCCAGGAGTCGATCGTCCTGCACGGCGCGGCGCTGCAGTGCCGGATCACCACCGAGGACCCGGCCAACGGCTTCCGCCCGGACACCGGCCGGATCACCGCCTACCGCTCGCCCGGCGGCTCCGGCGTGCGCCTGGACGGCGGCACCACCTTCGCCGGCACCGCGATCTCGGCGCACTTCGACTCGATGCTGGTCAAGCTGACCTGTCGCGGGCGCAACTTCGCCATCGCGGTGGCGAAGTCCCGGCGCGCGGTGGCCGAGTTCCGCATCCGCGGTGTGTCCACCAACATCCCGTTCCTGCAGGCGGTGCTCGACGACGTCGACTTCCAGGAAGGCAGGGTCACCACCTCCTTCATCGAGCAGCGCCCGCACCTGCTGACCGCCCGGCACTCCGCCGACCGCGGCACCCGGCTGCTCACCTACCTCGCCGACGTCACCGTCAACAAGCCCAACGGCGTCCGGCCGAGCACGGTGGACCCGGCGCAGAAGCTGCCCTTCGCCGACCTCAACGCCACCCCGGCCGCTGGCACCCGGCAGAAGTTGATCGAACTGGGACCACGCGGGTTCGCCGGCTGGCTGCGCAGCAACGCCGCGGTCGGCGTCACCGACACCACCTTCCGGGACGCGCACCAGTCCCTGCTGGCCACCCGGGTCCGCTCCAAGGACCTGCTGGCGGTGGCCCCGCACGTGGCCCGGCTGACCCCGGAGCTGTTCTCGCTGGAGTGCTGGGGTGGCGCGACCTATGACGTGGCGCTGCGCTTCCTGGCCGAGGACCCGTGGGAGCGGCTGGCCGCGCTGCGCGAGGCGGTGCCCAACATCTGCCTGCAGATGCTGCTGCGCGGGCGCAACACGGTCGGCTACACGCCGTACCCGGAGGCGGTGACGCAGGCCTTCGTGGAGGAGGCCACCGCCACCGGCATCGACATCTTCCGCATCTTCGACGCGCTCAACGACGTCGAGCAGATGATCCCGGCGATCCGCGCGGTGCAGGACACCGGAACCGCGATCGCCGAGGTCGCGCTCTGCTACACCGCGGACCTGTCGGATCCGAACGAGAAGCTGTACACGCTGGACTACTACCTGCGGCTGGCCGAGCAGATGGTCACCGCAGGGGCGCACATCCTCTGCGTCAAGGACATGGCCGGACTGCTCCGCCCGCCCGCCGCGGCCACCCTGGTCTCGGCGCTGCGCAAGGAGTTCGACCTGCCGGTGCACCTGCACACCCACGACACCCCCGGTGGCCAGCTCGCCACCTACACCGCCGCGATCGCGGCCGGGGTGGACGCGGTGGACGGCGCGGCCGCGTCCATGGCGGGCACCACCTCGCAGCCCGCGCTGTCCGCGATCGTCGCGGCCACCGACCACACCGAGCGCGAGACCGGTCTGGACCTGCGCGCGGTGTGCGACCTGGAGCCGTACTGGGAGGCGGTGCGGCGGATCTACACCCCGTTCGAGTCCGGCCTGCCCTCGCCGACCGGCCGGGTGTACAGCCACGAGATCCCCGGCGGCCAGCTCTCCAACCTGCGCCAGCAGGCCATCGCACTGGGCCTCGGCGAGAAGTTCGAGCAGATCGAGGCCACCTACGCCGCCGCCGACCGGATGCTGGGCCGCCTGGTCAAGGTGACCCCGTCCTCCAAGGTCGTCGGCGACCTGGCGCTGCACCTGGTCGGCGCCGGGGTCGCGCCGGAGGAGTTCGAGGAGGAGCCGGGCCGTTTCGACATCCCGGACTCGGTGATCGGCTTCCTCTCCGGCGAACTGGGCGACCCGCCCGGCGGCTGGCCGGAACCCTTCCGCACCAAGGCCCTGGCCGGCCGCAAGGAACCGCGCCGGGTAGCCGAGCTGACCGACGACGACCGCCGTGGCCTGGAAACCGACCGCAGGCAGACCCTGAACCGGCTGCTCTTCCCGGCCCCCGCCAAGGAGTTCACCACCCACCGCGAGGCATACGGCAACACCAGCGTGCTCCGCAGCAAGGACTTCTTCTACGGCCTGCGCCCGGGGGAGGAGTACTCGGTCGACCTGGAACCCGGCGTCCGCCTGCTCATCGGCCTGGAGGCCATCGGCGAGGCCGACGACCGCGGCATGCGCACGGTGATGGCCACCCTCAACGGCCAGCTCCGCCCGATCGCGGTCCGCGACCGCTCGGTCGCCGCGGACGTCCCGCAGGCGGAGAAGGCCGACCGCGGCAACGCCGACCACGTGCCGGCGCCCTTCGCCGGCGTGGTCACGCTGACCGTGGGCGAGGGCGACGAGGTGGAGTCCGGCCAGACCGTGGCCACCATCGAGGCGATGAAGATGGAGGCCGCCATCACCTCGCCGAAGGCAGGCACGGTCAAGCGCCTGGCCATCGGCAAGGTCCAGCAGGTCGAGGGCGGGGACCTGCTGATCGAACTCGGCTGAGGCGGCTCCCGCTGAACGACTGCTCTCCCCCGGTCAGGCTCTGCTCGACGGAGTCCGGCCGGGGGAGAGCTTTGTACCGGGACACCGCAGGCCGAGTGTTGGCCGTTGTGGACACCGGGCGGGCGGGCGAAGCCCGGAGCGGTGAGCGTTGGGGGCAGGCGGGCGAAGCCCGGGAACACTGCGGCTAGGCGGTTCGAACGCGCCGCGACCGGGCGGAGCCCGCACCAGCAGCCGGGGTGGCTTTTCAAACCCCACCCGAGCGGTTCCCCATCCCCGTCAGCCTGGAGAGGACACACCGCATCCCAGCCAGCGGCCCCGCAACCTGCCGCCGCCCTAGCCTCCCAACCGCAGGGGGCCGCTGGCTGGGATGTGGTTTGGTATCGGAGGGCTGACGGGGATGGGGAACCGCACCTGAGCACTGTTCTCTGCTCTTGATTTTCTCCCCCCATCCTTTGATTTCTGCCCGTCCGGCGAGGACGCCCTTGATCTTGATCTTCCGCTCGTGCACCAACCCGCCCACAACGGCCAACACCCCGTACAACAACGGCCAACACGCCGTACCAGAACGGCCAACACGCCGGATGGGGTGGCCCGTCAGCAGCAGACCGCGTCCTGCTGGGCGCGGCAGGTGCGCATCTCGGTCAGCCGTTGCGCCGCCCGCCGCGCGTCCGTGGCCTCGCCGGTGCGCAGCGGGTCGGTGATGATCTCCCGATCCGACTCCGGGATGGGTTCCAGCGTCAGGCGTAGGCCGAGTACGGCCGCCACCTCGGCGACCGTGCCCAGCGTGGGGTTGACGTTGCGGGCCGACAGCAGCCGTCGCACCGTCGCGGGTTGCGTGCCGATCGCCCTGGCGAGGTCCGCCTTGGACAGGCGTTCCCGGCGCAGGGCCTCGTCGACCGTGTTGATGATCGCGTCGACGGTGGCGATCCGCACGGACTCGGTGACGTATTCGCGCAGGAACTCCGGATCCTTCAGGTCCTCAGCCAGATCCGCCCAGAACTGTCTACTCATCCGGACCACCTCCATCTCCGCCTGACCGTACCATAAATGTTACGCGTGTGGCCTGATCGGCCTGGTCAGCGATGATGGGCCCGTGACGCGGATTGTGGCTGGGGTGGCGGGTGGGCGGCGGCTGGCCGTGCCGCCCAAGGGGACGCGGCCGACCTCCGAGCGGGTGCGGGAGGCGTTGTTCAGTGCGCTGGAGGCGGCGCTGGACCTGGACGGGGCGCGGGTGCTCGACCTCTACGCGGGGTCGGGGGCGCTCGGGCTGGAGGCGCTTTCCCGGGGGGCGGGGCACGCGTTGTTCGTGGAGTCCGATCGGCGGGCCGCGGACGTGCTGCGGGCCAACGTCGCCGCCGTCGGGCTGGGTGGCGCCGAGGTCAGGGCCACCGCGGTCGGCTCCGCGCTGGCTCTGCCCGCGAGCGCGCCCTACGACGTGGTCTTCGCCGACCCGCCCTACGCCGTGGACGGGGCCGCGCTGACCGCGGCGCTGGCGGCGCTGGTGGCTAACGGATGGGTCACGAACGGGGCGCTGGTGCTGGTCGAGCGGGCGGCTCGGGACGGCGGCGTGGACTGGCCGGAGCCGCTGGTGGGGCTGCGCACGCGCAAGTACGGCGACACCGCCGTGCACTGGGCGGAGTGGGCCTGACGCAGGGTGGCGTGCGAAGAATCATCCGCCATCTAGCAGGGATAACGCTGGCGAACCGGGGCTTGGTCGTGACGGCGCGCAACAACCGGGCCCGACCGTCGCTACAATGGAACGCGTGCCAAGGGTCGAGGCCCGGGATTGAACCCCCCGAGCTCCTCCGGCCTCAGGCTCTCCCCCGAATCCTGACGGCTGTGGCTTCGTGCCCCCGCCGACTGTGATGACCGTTGCGAAAGGGCGTACGTGGCAGCCGCAGAAACCGCAACTCAACGCTCCAGCGTCGCCAAGGCGAGCAAGTCCGCTTCAGCCCAGGCTGCTGACGCCGAGGAGACTACCACGCCGGGCACGGCGCGGAAGAGCGCTGCGAAGCCGGCCGCGGCCAAGAAGCCAGCGGCCAAGAAGCCAGCAGCCGGGGCTAAGGCTCCGGCGAAGAAGACCGCGGCCAAGCCCGGTCCGGCAGCCAAGGGCGCCAAGGGCACCGGCAAGCCCGGTGAGGGCGAGGAGCCTGGCGACCTCGAGGAGATGCCCGGCGACGAGGAGTTGGTGGACGAGGCCGATCTCGTCGTCGTCGACGAGCCGGTCGAGGAAGAGCCCGCCGAGGAGGAGCCGCAGAAGTCCGGCGACTTCGTCTGGGACGAGGAGGAGTCCGAGGCGCTGCGGCAGGCCCGCAAGGACGCCGAACTCACCGCCTCCGCCGACTCCGTCCGCGCCTACCTCAAGCAGATCGGCAAGGTCGCGCTGCTCAACGCGGAGGAGGAGGTCGAACTCGCCAAGCGGATCGAGGCCGGTCTCTACGCGGTGGAGCGGCTGCGCAAGGCCGAGGAGGAAGAGGAGAAGCTCGCCGCCCAGATGCGGCGCGATCTCCGCTGGATCGTCCGGGACGGCGAGAAGGCCAAGAACCACCTGCTCGGCGCGAACCTCCGCCTGGTCGTCTCGCTGGCCAAGCGCTACACCGGCCGCGGCATGGCCTTCCTGGACCTGATCCAGGAGGGCAACCTGGGCCTGATCCGCGCGGTGGAGAAGTTCGACTACACCAAGGGCTTCAAGTTCTCCACCTACGCCACGTGGTGGATCCGGCAGGCCATCACCAGGGCCATGGCCGACCAGGCCCGCACCATCCGCATCCCGGTGCACATGGTGGAAGTGATCAACAAGCTCGGCCGCATACAGCGTGAGCTGCTCCAGGACCTGGGTCGCGAGCCCACCCCCGAAGAGCTCGCGAAGGAAATGGACATCACGCCAGAGAAGGTCCTGGAGATCCAGCAGTACGCGCGAGAGCCGATCTCGCTGGATCAGACCATCGGCGACGAGGGTGATTCGCAGCTCGGTGACTTCATCGAGGACTCCGAGGCCGTGGTGGCCGTGGACGCGGTCTCCTTCACGCTGCTGCAGGACCAGCTCCAGTCGGTGCTGGCCACGCTGTCCGAGCGCGAGGCGGGCGTGGTCCGGCTGCGCTTCGGGCTCACCGACGGCCAGCCGCGCACCCTGGACGAGATCGGCCAGGTCTACGGCGTGACCAGGGAACGGATCCGCCAGATCGAGTCCAAGACGATGTCCAAGCTGCGGCACCCGTCGCGTTCCCAGGTGCTGCGCGACTACCTCGACTAGAGCACACCACATCGCCTGTGCAGGGCCCACCGCCGATCGTCGGGGTGGGCCCTGTGGCATTTCCCACCAACCCCCGCACGACCGGTGGCACACGGCGAGTGGGCTGCTACGGTCCGGCCTTATGAGGCGTGCCGTGTGCCCCGGCTCCTATGACCCGGCCACCAACGGACATCTGGACATCATCGAGCGGGCCGCCGGCCAGTTCGACGAGGTCACCGTCGCGGTCATGATCAATAAGAGCAAGCGCGGGCTGTTCACCGTCGAAGAGCGGATGGACATGCTCACCGAGGCGACCGCGCACCTGACCAACGTGCGGATCGACATCTTCCACGGCCTGCTCGTGGACTACTGCCGCACCCATGACATCCGGGCGATCGTCAAGGGCCTGCGCGCGGTCAGCGACTTCGACTACGAGCTGCAGATGGCCCAGATGAACCACCAGCTCTCCGGCGTGGACACGCTGTTCGTCTCCACGAACCCGCTCTACAGCTTCCTGTCCAGCTCGCTGGTCAAGGAGGTCGCCACCTACGGCGGCGACGTCTCCCACCTGCTCCCGCCGCTGGTCAACGAGGCGCTCACCAAGCGCCTGGCCGAGCGGCGGGCGGAGAAGGACCTGGACTAGTCCAGCGCCAGCTTCATCCCGATGTGGCTGCCGACGAACCCGAGCCGCTCGTAGAAGCGCTGCGCGTGCTCGCGACTGGCGTCGGTGGTCAGCTGGACCAGACCGCAGCCACGCCGCCGGGCCTCGGCGATGGCGAACTCCACCATCCGCTGGCCAAGGCCGCCGCCGCGCTGGTGCTTGTTCACCCGGACCGCCTCGATCAGCGCCCGGCTCATGCCCAGCCTGGACAGCCCGGGGATGAAGGTGAGCTGCAAGGTGCCCACCACCTCGCCGTCGGCCTCGGCGACCAGCAGCAGCTGGTGCGGGTCCTCATCGATCGCCTTGAACGCGTTCAGGTAGGCCGGATCGCCCGGCCGTTCCCGGCCGGCGCCCAGCTTGTCATCGGCCAGCATGGCCACGATGGCGGCCACGTCGGCCTGCACCGCCCGCCGGAACTCCGGCTGTACCCCAGAAGTCATGGCCCCAAGCCTGCCATCGAAGGTTCAACTCGATGTCTGTTGACGATCATTCGCAATCGTTAGCTTCGAGGCTCATGAGCCAGATCACATCTCGTGCAGTGAAAACCCTGCTCGCCGCCCTGATCACGCTGGCCTCCCTGCTCGTGCCCGTCGCGGGTTCCGCCGTCGCCGACACGCTGTCGGTGAGCGCGGCCTGCGGGGACACCTCCGGGTTCCGGCGGTCCAACCTGTCCACCCTGCCCGCACAGGCCAGGGACACGGTGAACCTGATCAAGAAGGGTGGGCCCTACCCCTACCCGCAGGACAACACCGTCTTCCAGAACCGGGAGCGGCTGCTGCCGCTGTGCTCGGGCGGGTACTACCGCGAGTACACCGTGAAGACCCCCGGCGTCAGCCACCGCGGCGCCCGCCGGATCGTCAAGGGCAACGCCAACGAGTTCTTCTACACCGCCGATCACTACCGCTCGTTCGTGCTGGTCAACATCAACGCCTAGGCAACCTCCCGGACAAACCTCGGTGGACACGCCCCCGGCTGCGTCACCCGCAAGGCCGGACACGGCACACTGAAGGGGTAACCGTGGTCCAGGGGCGAGGAGTGCGACGTGTACCGGGTGTTCGAGGCGCTCGACGAGCTGGTCACCATCGTCGAGGAGGCACGGGGAGTCCCGATGACCTCCGGTTGCGTGGTGCCGCGCGGCGACGTCCTTGAGCTGTTGGACGACGTGCGCGACGCCATTCCGGCGGAACTGGACGACGCGCAGGACGTGCTGGACCACCGGGACGAGGTGCTGACCAAGGCCCGTACCGAGTCCGAGCAGTCCGTCGGCTCCGCGCGGGCCGAGGCGGAACAGACCGTGTCGCAGGCGCGGGCCGAGGCCGAGCACATGCTCGCCGAGGCCCGCGCCCGCGCGGAGCGGATGGTCTCCGAGGCCCAGGCCGAGGCCGAGCGCACCGTCACCGCTGGCCGCCGCGAGTACGAGGACCTGGTCGGCCGCTCCCAGGACGAGGCCGACCGGATGATCCAGGCCGGGCGCACCAGCTACGAGCGGGCCGTGGAAGAGGGCCGCGCCGAGCAGGCCCGCCAGATCGAGCAGACCGAGGTGGTGCGGGCCGCGCACGCCGAGGCCTCCCGCCTGGTCGACAGCGCCAACGGCGAGTCCGACCGGCTGCGCAGCGAGTGCGACGCCTACGTGGACAGCAAGCTGGCCGATTTCGAGGAGCTGCTCGGGCGCACCCTGCGCACCGTGACCAAGGGCCGCCAGCAGCTGCGCGGGCCCATCGGCGGGCCGGCCCCGGTGCCATTCGACTACCAGGACGGCTACCGTGAGGAGGAGGTCGGCGGCCGCACGCGCCGCTGATTTCCGTCTGCGCGGGCTTGTCCCGTACGCTGTTCAGGCTGCACGAGTCACGTGTGGCGAGACTCGTATGAAGACTGTGAGCATGTCCAAGCACCACTCAGCCGAACTTCGGCGCACCCCGTCCGGGCCCTGGGTCATCGACACCAGGGACCTTGGCCGTCGCGCCGGCCTCAGCCGCAGGTACCACCGCACGGTGACCACCGAGGGCGATTTCGGCCTGGACCTGATCCGGTTGGCCCCTGGCGAGGAAGTCGAGGTCGACATCCTGGCCGAGGCGGTCGTGGAGGGTGTGCTGATCACCGGGAGCGTGGCCGGTCCGACCACGGCCGAATGCTCCCGCTGCCTCGACGCGTTCACCGGCGAGGTCGAGATCAGGGTCACCGAGCTGTTCGCCTACCCGAACAGCGCCACGGACGAGAGCACGGACGAAGACGAGGTCAGCCGGGTCGTCGACGACCTGATCGACCTCGAACCGGCGGTGCGCGACAGCCTGTTGACCGCGCTGCCGTCCTCGCCGCTGTGCGCGCCGGACTGCAAGGGATTGTGTCCGGAGTGCGGCGGCAAGTGGGCCGATCTCGGCCCGAACCACACGCATGAGACGATGGATCCTCGCTGGGCCGCGCTACAGAAGCGGTTCGGCGGGACCGAGGAGGAGAACTAGTCGTGGCCGCTCCGAAGCGCCGTATGTCGCGGTCCAACACGCGTTCGCGGCGGGCCCAGTGGAAGGCCACCGCGCCGACGCTGGTCGCCTGCGAGAACCGTGCGTGCCGCAAGCCGAAGCTCCCGCACACCGCATGCCCCACCTGTGGCCAGTACGACGGCCGCCAGGTCGCCCGGCCGGCCTGACCGGGCGGGCAGGCATGGGAAGCAAGGGATCCCGAGGCCAGCCAAGTGACCGCAGCCTGCTGCTGAAGGCGCTCGGCGTCGATCTCGACGCCGAGCTGTTCACCCTCTCGCTGACCCACCGCTCGTACGCGTACGAGAACGGCGGGTTGCCCCCCAACGAACGGCTTGAGTTCCTGGGGGACGCGGTGCTCGGACTGGTGATCACTGATCACCTGTACCGCACCCACCCGGATCTGCCGGAGGGCCAGCTCGCGAAGCTCCGGGCCAGCGTGGTGAACATGCACGCGCTGGCCGGGGTGGCTCGTGAGCTGGGCCCCGGCGGGCTGGGTGCGCACCTGCTGCTGGGCAAGGGCGAGGAACTCACCGGCGGCCGGGACAAGGCGAGCATCTTGGCCGATGGGCTGGAAGCCGTGATCGGCGCGGTCTACCTGCAACACGGGGTGGAACCCGCGCGGGACCTGGTGCACCGGTTGTTCGACCGTCCACTGGCCGAGGCCCCGCTGCGGGGCGCCGGTCTGGACTGGAAGACCAGCCTCCAGGAACTGACCGCGGCGGCCGCGCTCGGCGTGCCCGAGTACCGGGTGGACGAGTCAGGGCCGGACCACCGCAAGGAGTTCGTGGCCACCGTGCTCGTTGGCGGGCGCGGACTGGGCAACGGCGACGGCCGGACCAAGAAGGAAGCCGAGCAGAAGGCCGCCGAGGCGGCCTGGCGCACGCTCTCCGAACAGGTTCGGGTGGCCGCCGAGGAGAAGGCGGCCGCCGCCGAGTCCGCAGGCAAGGCGGAGGGCAACGGCAAGGCCGGGGGCTAGCTCCCGGCTGGTCGTTCGCACTGCCGCTCCCAAGTTCACATCGACTTCACTCAAAGACGCGTCAAGGGCACTTGACGCGTCTTTGACGTTTTCCCTAGGTGCCTGAACCCGTCGCCCGACTTCGCTCGTCCACGGGCCTCTCAGGGGCCGTTACGGGCTTCCTGGTGGCATCCGGGTGAGTTTCTAAACAGCGTTGTCAACGACTCGGCCGGTTGGCGGAGTGTGCGGAGGGAGTCGGCGTGCCTGAGTTGCCCGAGGTGGAGGTTGTCCGGCTCGGTCTGGACCGGCATGTGGTCGGCCGCACCATGGCCGCGGTCGAGGTGCTGCACCCCAGGGCGATCCGGCGGCACGAGCCGGGTCCGCTGGATTTTGCCGGTCGGCTGGCCGGGCGCGGGCTGGTCGCGGCGGTGCGCAGGGGCAAGTACCTGTGGCTGGAACTCGACGGGCGGACCGAGGCGCTGCTGACCCACCTCGGCATGAGCGGGCAGATGCTGGTGCAGCCGGTGGGGACGCCGGATGAGAAGCACCTGCGGGTGCGGATCAGCTTCGCCGACGGCGGGCCGGAGCTGCGCTTCGTCGACCAGCGCACCTTCGGCGGGCTCGCGGTGACCGAGCTGGCCGAGGTGGACGGCACCTTGTTGCCGGATCCGGTGGCCCACATCGGCCGGGATCCGATGGATCCTGCCTTCGACCCGGAGCGGGCGGTGGCCGCGCTGCGGGCCAAGCGCACCGAGCTGAAGCGGGCGCTGCTGGATCAGACCCTGGTGTCCGGCATCGGCAACATCTACGCGGACGAGGCTCTCTGGAGATCTCGGCTGCACTGGGCCCGTCCGACCGCCGGCCTGACCCGTCCGGCTGCCCGCCTGGTCCTGGCCGCCGCCACCGAAGTCATGGCGGAGGCATTGGGTGCTGGTGGGACGTCCTTCGATTCACTCTACGTAAACGTGAACGGACAGTCGGGATACTTCGACCGTTCGCTCGCCGTTTACGGAAAGACTGGGCAGCCGTGCCCGCGCTGTGGGACGCTGATCGCGCGTGAGCCGTTTATGAACAGGTCTTCGTATTTCTGCCGGGTTTGTCAGCGGCCCCCGGTTAGCGGTCAACGTTAAATCTATCCCAAGTTTCTCTGGGAGAAACGTCAACTTACGCCAAAGTAGTTTACGCCACGCTGTTTCATTTTGTGAACTGCTTAGTCTCGTGAACAAAAAAAGTGGGCGAGTCCGAGAGCCGGACCGCCCACCCGATGGTGCAGTTGATCTTGTTGTCAGCCGGACTTCAACTGGCTGCGAAGCTGGCTGGTCGCCCACTCGAAGCTGGTCGCGGGGCTGGGCTCACCTGGGCGAACCGACAGCTCCTTGATGCTGTCGATCAGCATCAGGACCGCCCGGACCGACGGGAGGATCATCTGACCCTCCCTGGTCAGCCGTGCGCCCGCGGGATCGCGGGTGAACAGCTTGGTCCCGAGGGACTGCTCTAGAGACTTGATCTGGTAACTGATTGCGGGCTGTGAATACCCGAGGGACTTCGCCGCCAGGTCCATACGGCCGAGGTCCGCAATCGAGACGAAAGCCCGGAACTCCCGCTCGTGCATTGTTTCTCCCCAGTGTCGCGCTGCGCTAAGGGCCCCACGTGCCCGGGAGAAGTGCCCCGGATCACGCCATAATGAGGACATTACCAACGGCTCATGTGGAAGTCCACCGTTTGGGTACCCGTACCTCCGAGCGGAGTACAAAGTTACTCCCGGTTCACTACTGTGCGCCGTGAGACGCCGCTAAGTAGTGAGCAGATCGGGCATAGCACCGGACAACCGGCTGCGGGGAACGCCGAACACTCGTTCGCCTAGTACGTCATCACAGTCGCATCTCGGGGCGGTATATGTCCAGCCACATCGTTATGTCGAGCAGTCGCTCCAGGAACGCTCTGGTAGCGCGGTCGATCAGCGCGGGGTCGGTGGTGGCCACCGCGCGCACCCAGTCCCGCTCGATGATCTCGAACACGGTGGCGTCCCGGCGGCTCAGCAGCTCGTGCAGCTGGTCCTGCACCGCGAGCAGGTACTTCACGTCCTGGGTGGAGGGGTAGGGGCTCTTGCGGCGCTCCAGCACGGTGCTGGGCAGCAGGCCCCGCGCGGCCCCGCGCAGCAGGCTCTTCTCCTTGCCGTCAAAGGTCTTCAGCGCCCACGGCGCGTTGTAGACGTACTCCACCAGCCGGTGGTCGCAGAAGGGCACCCGGACCTCCAGCCCGACGGCCATGCTCATCCGGTCCTTGCGGTCGAGCATGTTGGTCAGGAACTGGCTCAGGTGCACGTGGCAGATCCGGCGCAGCCGCTGCTCGCGCGGATCGTCGGTGTCCAGCACCGGGGCCTGGGCCAGCGCGTCGGCGTAGCCGCCCACCAGGTGGCCCGGGATGTCCATCCGCGCGGCCAGTCCGGCGTTGATCATCGGGCGGGTCTGGCTCTGCGCGCCGCCGATGCCGGCGATCCACGGGTAGATCGGCGCCTGCTGGGCCGCCGGGTCGTGCTGCCACCAGTACCCGGCGAAGACCTCGTCAGCGGACTCGCCGGAGAGCGCGACCGTGGAGCGGGCCCTGGCGGCCTGGAAGAGCAGCAGCAGCGACACGTCCATCTCGCCCATGCCGGTGGGCAGATCGCGTGCGGTGACCGCGGCCGCGCGGTTGTCCGGGTCGGCCAGCGCGGTGTGGTCGAGCACGATGTCGGTGTGCTCGGTGCCCACGTGCCGGGCGACCTGCCGGACGAACGGCGCGTCCAGGCTGTCCTGCAGCACGTGCGGCACGAAGCCGTCCTGCTCGCCGGCGAAGGAGACCGCGAAGGTGCGCGGGATCTCGCCGCGCTCGTGCAGCACCTCGGCGGCCAGCGCGGTGAGCACGCTGGAGTCCAGGCCGCCGGAGAGCAGCACGCACTGCGGCACGTCGGCGACGAGCTGGCGGCGCATGATGTCGTGCAGCAGCTCGCGCACGTGCTCGACGGACTCGGCCGCGTTGTCCGGGTGCGGCATCGCCTCGACCCGCCAGTACACCCGCTCGCGCAGTCCGTTGTGGTCGAGCACGGCCAGCGTGCCGGGTTTCAGCTCGCGCATGCCGTGCCAGATCGCGGAGCCGGGCATCTTGACGAAGCCGAAGATCTCCCGCAGCCCGTCCTCGCCCAGCGCCTTGCGGGCCAGCGGATTGGCCAGGATGGCCTTGGGTTCGGAGCCGAAGAGCAGGCCGTCGGCGGTGGGGTAGATGAACATCGGTTTGACCCCGAGCCGGTCCCTGACCAGCAGTAACCGTTCGGTTCGGTCGTCCCAGACGGCGAAGGCGTACATGCCGTTGAGGTGCTCGACCAGGTCCTCGCCCCACTCCAGGTAGGCGGTGAGCACGACCTCGGTGTCGCTGGCGGTGCGGAAGCGGTGGCCGCGGCGCTGGAGTTCGGCGCGCAGTTCGCGGTGGTTGTAGACCTCGCCGCTGTAGGAGAGCGCGATCGCGCCGGCCGGGGTCTCGGCGACCATCGGCTGCGCGCCGCCGGGCAGGTCGATCACGGCGAGGCGGCGGTGGCCCAGCCCGGCGTGCCGGGCGGTCCATACGCCTTCGCCGTCGGGGCCGCGTGCGGCCAGGGTCGCGGTCATGGCACGGAGGGTGACCGTGTGCGCGGTCAGCTCCCGGTCGTAGGAGACCCAGCCGGTCACTCCGCACATGACGCGCCTCCTCGCGCTTGTCCCCCAGCCTTGGACTGGGAAGTTACCCACTTCTGAGACGGGTTGGTTCCGCCGAGCAGACCCGTTGCCAGACGAGTGAGTCGGCCACTCGCATGTATGCGCTACGTAACCGCATCCGACCATCGGATCCCCTCGAAGGGTGGAAAACGGGCGAGAGGTGGCTCACCGGGCGCGTAAAGATCACGTCAATGCGACCGTCGGTGGCGTCAAGGAGTCATCAGGCCCGGTCAGCGCCCTGAAACCGGCATGCACGCTGACGCCCGATGTCGAACGACCTAGTCGAGAGGGGAGCGCGCAGATGGCCGACCTGGCCTTCGCGGTGCTGCTGATCGGTGGCTTTCTGGTGCTGGCGCTGACGCTGCGCGGATTGGAGCGGTTGTGACTACCGCCGCCGTGTTCAACCTGGTGGGCGGGGTGGTCGCGCTGTTCCTGCTCGTCTACCTGTTCGTCGCCCTGATCCGACCGGAGAAGTTCTGATGACCTCCCTGTGGACCGGCCTGATCCAGGTCGTGCTCCTGCTCGTGCTGCTGGCGGCCGCCTACCGCCCGCTGGGCGACTACATGGCCCGGGTGTACGAGGACGAGAAGCACTGGCGCCTTGAGCGTGGCATCTACGCGATCGTTCGGGTGGACCCGGGCGCCGGGCAACGGTGGACCACCTACGCCGCCGCTGTGCTCGGCTTCTCCTTCGCCTCGGTCGCGGTGCTGTACCTGATGCAGCGCTTCCAGGGCTGGCTGCCCTTCGGCTTCGACCGGGAGATCAACCCGGCCACCGCGTTCAACACCGCGGTCAGCTTCGTGACCAACACGAACTGGCAGTCCTACGTGCCAGAGGCGACCATGGGCCACTCGGTGCAGATGGCCGGGCTGACCGTGCAGAACTTCGTCTCCGCCGCGGTGGGCATGGCGGTCGCGGTGGCCGTGGTGCGCGGGTTCACCAGGGCCAAGACCGACCGGCTCGGCAACTTCTGGGTGGACCTGGTGCGCGGCAGTGTGCGCATCCTGCTGCCGCTGTCCATCGTGGCCGCGATCGTGCTGCTCGCCTTCGGCGCGGTGATGAGCCTGTCTTCCGGCGTCACCGTGACCACCCCGGACGGCCAGCAGCACGTGCTGGCGCTGGCCCCGGTGGCCAGCCAGGAGGCGATCAAGGAACTGGGCACCAACGGCGGCGGCGTCCTCAACGCCAACTCCGCCCACCCGTTCGAGAACCCGAACTCCTGGACCAACCTGTTCCAGATCTTCCTGATCCTGCTCATCCCGGTCGCGCTCACCCGCACCTTCGGCAAGCTGGTCAAGGACGTCCGGCAGGGCTACGTGCTGCTCAGCGTGATGGGCCTGCTGTTCGCGGTGCTGACCACGGTGGCCTGGTGGGCGGAGAGCAACCCCAACGGGGTCGCCTCGCTCGCCGCGGGCGCGGCCATGGAGGGCAAGGAGGTCCGCTTCGGCATCCCCGGCTCCTCGCTGTTCGCGGTGGCCACCACCGGCACCTCCACCGGCGCGGTCAACTCGCTGCACGACAGCTTCACCGGCCTCGGCGGCGGGGTGACCCTGCTGAACATGCTGCTCGGCGAGGTCGCGCCGGGCGGGGTCGGCGCCGGCCTGTACGGCATCCTGGTGCTCGCGGTGATCGCGGTCTTCCTGGCCGGACTGATGGTCGGCCGCACCCCGGAGTACCTCGGCAAGAAGCTGGGACGCCGGGAGATCACCGCCGCGGCCATCGCCATGCTGGCCATGCCGACCATGGTGCTGATCGGCGCCGGGACCGCGTTGTCGCTGCCGGGTGAGCTGAAGGTGGCGCTGACCAACTCCGGCTCGCACGGGCTCTCCGAGGTGCTCTACGCCTTCGCCTCGGCGGCCAACAACAACGGCAGCGCCTTCGGCGGGCTCACGGCCACCAGCGACTTCTTCCAGGTCGCACTGGGCATCGCGATGCTGTTCGGCCGGTTCGTGCCGATCCTCGCGGTGCTCGCGCTGGCCGGCTCGCTGGCCCAGCAGAAGCGGCATCCGGCCACCGCGGGCACCTTGCCCACCTCCGGACCGCTGTTCGCCGGGATGCTCACCGGCACCGTCATCCTCGTCGCCGCGCTGACCTTCCTGCCCGCGCTGGCCCTCGGTCCCATTGCGGAGGCCCTGTCATGACCGCCCCCACCAAGGAAAACCCCCAGCGCACCCCGGCGCAGGCACAGCACGTGCACGCCGAGCGCACCGGGCGGATCTCCGCCGGTGTGTTCAACCCCAGGCAGCTGCTGACCTCGCTGCCGGACGCGCTGCGCAAGCTCGACCCCCGCCACCAGCTGCGCAACCCGGTGATGTTCGTGGTGTGGATCGGCTCGGTGCTCAGCACGGCCTTCGCCGTGGCCGAGCCCAGCGGGTTCAGCATCGCCACCGCGGCCTGGCTGTGGTTCACCGTGCTCTTCGCCAACCTGGCCGAGGCGGTGGCCGAGGGCCGGGGCAAGGCGCAGGCCGAATCGCTGCGCAGGATGAAGACCGACACGGTCGCCTTCCGGCTGCTGCCGGGGCTGAACGTGACCGGCGCGGCCAAGGCCACCAGCCTGACCGTGGAGGAGATCGCGGCCAACAAGCTGGCGCCGGGTGACCTGGTGCTGGTCGAGGCCGGTCAGGTCATCCCGGGCGACGGCGACATCGTGGACGGCATCGCGACCGTGGACGAGTCGGCCATCACCGGTGAGTCCGCGCCGGTGATCCGCGAGTCCGGCGGCGACCGGTCCGCGGTGACCGGCGGCACCACCGTGCTCTCCGACCGGATCATCGTGCGGATCACCTCCAAGCCGGGGGAGACCTTCGTCGACCGGATGATCGCGCTGGTCGAGGGCGCCGAGCGGCAGAAGACGCCGAACGAGGTCGCGCTGACCATCCTGCTCTCCGTGCTCACCATCATCTTCCTGCTGGTGGTCGTGGCACTGCAGCCGATGGCGGCCTACTCCGGCTCGCAGCAGTCGGTGATCGTGCTGGTGGCGCTGCTGGTCTGCCTGATCCCGACCACGATCGGCGCGCTGCTCTCCGCGATCGGCATCGCGGGCATGGACCGGCTGGTGCAGCGCAACGTGCTGGCCAAGTCCGGCCGCGCGGTGGAGGCCGCCGGCGATATCGACGTGCTGCTGCTGGACAAGACCGGCACCATCACCTTCGGCAACCGGCGGGCCACCGAGCTGCTGCCGGTGCCAGGGTCCACTGTGGACGAATTGGCCGCGGCCGCGCGGCTGGCCAGCCTGGCCGACCAGACGCCGGAAGGCCGCAGCATCGTCGAGCTGTGCGTGCGGGAGTTCGGTCTGGCCGCGGAGGCATCGGCGGTGGAGGCGGCGGCCGAGTCGGTGCCGTTCACCGCGCAGACCCGGATGAGCGGGATCGACATCGGGGACCGGTGGGTGCGCAAGGGTGCGGGCAGCGCGGTGCGGGCCTGGGTGGCCGAGCACGGCGGCGCGATCCCCGAGGACGTCCAGGTGATCGTGGACCGGATCTCCGCCGAGGGCGGCACGCCGCTGGTGGTGGCCGAGGTCGAGGGCGGGAAAGCGTTGGTGCGCGGGGTGATCCGCCTCTCCGACGTGGTCAAGCCCGGCATGAGCGAGCGGTTCGCCGAACTGCGCGCGATGGGCATCCGCACCGTCATGGTCACCGGCGACAACCCGTTGACCGCCAAGGCGATCGCGGCCGAGGCGGGCGTGGACGACTTCCTCGCCGAGGCCAAGCCCGAGGACAAGATGGCCCTGATCCGCAAGGAGCAGGAGGGCGGGCGGCTGGTCGCGATGACCGGCGACGGCACCAATGACGCGCCCGCGCTGGCCCAGGCCGACGTCGGGGTGGCGATGAACACCGGGACGGCCGCGGCCAAGGAGGCCGGCAACATGGTCGACCTGGACTCCGACCCGACCAAGCTGATCGAGATCGTGGAGATCGGCAAGCAGATGCTGATCACCCGCGGCGCGCTGACCACCTTCAGCATCGCCAACGACCTGGCGAAGTACTTCGCCATCCTGCCCGCGATGTTCATGGCCATCTACCCGCAGCTGGACTCGATCAACATCATGCGGCTGGCCACCCCGCAGTCGGCGATCATGTCCGCGGTGATCTTCAACGCGTTGATCATCATCGCGCTGATCCCGCTGGCGCTCAAGGGCGTCCAGTACACCCCGTCCAGCGCCTCCGCGCTGCTGCGGCGGAACCTGCTGATCTACGGCGTCGGCGGCATCATCACGCCGTTCCTCGGCATCAAGCTGATCGACCTGCTGGTCGCTCTCATCCCTGGATTCGGGGGCTGAACGTGCACACCATCTCCACCCTCTGGAAGCAGACCATGGCCGGGCTGCGCGTCCTGCTCGTGCTGACCGTGCTGCTCGGCGTGGTCTACCCGCTGGCCATCTGGGGCATCGGGCGGCTGCCTGGCCTCTCGGCCAACGCGGAGGGCTCGCTGATCTACCAGAACGGCCGGCCGGTCGGGTCCGAGCTGATCGGCATCGACCTGGTGGACGAGCGGGCCAAGAACGATCCGACCCAGGACCGCTGGTTCCACAACCGGCCCTCGGCGCTGACCAAGGACGAGCCGAGCCCCGGCGACACCGCCAGCTCCGGCGGTTCCAACCGGGCGGGCGACAACGAGGACCTGCTCAAGGCCGTGCAGGACCGCAAGACCGCGATCGCCGCCCGCGAGCAGGTGGACGCGGGCAAGATCCCGGCGGACGCGGTCACCGCCTCGGCCTCCGGGCTCGACCCGCACATCAGCCCGGCCTACGCCGGACTCCAGGCACCTCGGGTGGCCAGGGAGAACGGGGTCGACCCGGCCACCGTGCGGCGGCTGATCGAGGAGAACACGGTCAAGGGCGTCGGCGAGCCCGGTGTCAACGTGCTCAAGCTCAACCTCGCCGTGCAGGCCGCACGGCGTTGATGCCCAGGATCAGGCTGGTCCAGGTGCAGACTGAGGACGTGAGCGAGCACTACGGCAAGCGGCGGCGCCGAGGTGAGTTGCGCATCTACCTCGGCGCCGCGCCGGGCGTCGGCAAGACCTACGACATGTTGTGCGAGGCGCACCGGCGGGTGGAGCGTGGCACGGATGTGGTGGTCGGCTACATCGAGACGCACGGCCGGGAGAAGACCGCGGAACTCGTGCGCGGGCTGGAGGTGTTGCCACGCAAGGAGATGAGCCATCGTGGGGTCGAGCTGACCGAGCTGGACATCGACGGGCTGCTGGCGCGCGCGCCCGAGGTGGCGGTGGTGGACGAGCTGGCGCACACCAACGTGCCCGGCTCGCGCAACACCAAGCGCTGGGAGGACATCGAGGAACTCCTGGACGCCGGGATCGATGTGCTCTCCACGGTGAACGTGCAGCACCTGGAGAGCCTCAACGACGTGGTGCAGCGGATCACCGGGGTGCCGCAGCGGGAGACCGTGCCGGATGAGGTGGTGCGGCGGGCCGAACAGGTCGAGCTGGTCGACGTCACCCCGGAGGCACTGCGGCGGCGGATGGCGCACGGCAACATCTACCCAGCGCACAAGATCGACGCGGCGCTGGGCAACTACTTCCGGCCGGGCAACCTGACCGCGTTGCGCGAGCTGGCGCTGTTGTGGGTGGCCGATCAGGTCGACGTGGCGTTGCAGCGTTACCGGGCCGAGCACGAGATCACCGACACCTGGGAGACCAGGGAACGGGTGGTGGTCGCGGTGACCGGCGGACCGGAGAGCGAGACGCTGATCCGCCGGGCCAGCCGGATCGCCAACCGGGCTGGCGCGGAACTGCTGGCACTGCACATCCTGCGCAGTGACGGGCTGGCCGGCGCGCCCGCGCAGGCGGTGGCGCGCTGCCGCAAGCTCGCCGACGACGTGGGCGCGACCTTCCACACCGTGGTCGGCGACGACGTGCCGACCGCGTTGCTGGACTTCGCCCGCGGCGTCAACGCGACCCAGCTGGTGCTGGGCACCTCCCGGCGCAGCTGGCTGGCCCGCGCCTTCGACGAGGGCGTCGGCTCGCGCACCGTGCAGGACTCCGGGCCGATCGACGTGCACATGGTCACCCACGACCACGCGGGCGGTGTGCTGCGGCGGCACCACGGGCCAGCGCGGGGCGTGCTGAGCCCGTGGCGCAAGACCTTCGGCTGGTTCGCCGCGGTGCTGCTGCCCGCCTCGGTCACCGCGATCGGGCTGCTGGCCGAGGAGACGCTGAGCATCTCCACCGACGTGGTCGGCTACTTCCTCGCGGTGGTGGTGGTCGCGCTGATCGGCGGCCTCGGCCCGGCGGTGCTGACCGCGGTGCTCAGCGGGTTGCTGCTGAACTTCTTCTTCAGCCCGCCGCTGTACACCCTGGACATCGCCAACGAGGAGAACGTGATCACCATCATCGCGATGGTGCTGGTCGCGGTGCTGGTGGCGCTGGTGGTGGACCGGGCTGGGCGGCGGGCCGAACAGGCGGCCAAGGCGCGGACCGAGGCGGCGCTGCTGGCTTCCTACGCGCGCACCGTGCTGACCCATCGCGAGCCACTGCAACGGTTGCTGGAGAAGATCACCGAGAACTTCGGGCTCAGCTCCGCGGCCATGCTGGAGGAGCGCGAGGACGACGAGTGGTACGTGGTCGCCGCGGTCGGTCCCGATCCGGCCACCGATCCGGACCAGGCCGATGTGGACGTGGTGATCAGCAGTGAGGTGCACCTGGCGCTCAAGGGCCGGGCGCTGCCCGCGGCGGACCGGGGGCTGCTGGAGGCGGTGGCCGGGCAGGCGTTGCTGGCGTTGCGGCAGCAGCGGCTGACGGTGAAGACCGCGGCCGCCGAGCAGAAGGCGGCCACCACCGAGTTGCGCACCGCGCTGCTGTCCGCGGTGGGCCACGACCTGCGCACCCCGCTGACCTCGATCAAGGCCGCGGTGAGCAGCCTGCGTGACCCCGAACTCCGTCTGTCCGAAGTGGACACCGCGGATCTGCTGGCCACGGTGGAGGAATCGGCGGACCGGCTGGTCGGGCTGGTGGACAACCTGCTCGACTCCTCCCGGCTGGCCACCGGCGCGGTGCAGCCGCAGCTGCGCGCGGTGGGCTACTACGAGGTGGTGGCCAGGGCGCTGCGCAGTGTGGACGACCCGTCGAAGGTCGAGGTCGACGTGGACGAGAGCCTGGTCCCGGTGTGCGCCGACGTCGGCCTGCTGGAGCGGGTGATCGCGAACGTGGTGGACAACGCGCTGCGGCACGGCCGAAAACCGGGCCGGGACGGGTTCGTGGTCGCGGTGCGGGCCAGCGCGCACGCCGAACGGGTCGAGCTGCGCATCGTCGACCAGGGCGCCGGCCTGCCCAAGGGCGCCGCCGCCACCGTGTTCCAGCCCTTCCAGCGTTTGAACGATCGCGACACCCGGGGCGTGGGCCTGGGGTTGAGCGTGGCGAAGGGATTCACCGAGGCGATGGGTGGCAGCATCCACGCCGAGGACACCCCCGGGGGCGGGCTCACCGTGGTGATCTCGCTGCCCGCGTACCGGATGGCCGAAGAGGAGAGCGCCGGATGACCAAGGTCCTGGTCGTCGACGACGAACCGCAGATCGTGCGGGCGTTGCGGATCAACCTGACCGCCCGTGGCTACCAGGTGCTGACCGCACACGACGGCGCCTCCGCGCTGAAGGCCGCGGCCGAGGGCAAACCCGACGTGGTGGTCCTGGACCTCGGCCTGCCCGACATCGACGGCACCGAGGTCATCTCCGGCCTCCGCGGCTGGACCAGGGTCCCCATCCTGGTCCTCTCCGCCCGCACCGACTCCACCGACAAGGTCGAGGCCCTGGACGCCGGCGCCGACGACTACGTCACCAAGCCCTTCGGCATGGACGAACTCCTGGCCCGGCTGCGCGCCGCGGTCCGCCGCGCGAGCAACTCCGGCGAGGAGGAACAGCCGGTCGTGCAGACCGCCTCGTTCTCGGTGGACCTGGCGGCGAAGAAGGTGCTCAAGGACGGGGCGGAGGTGCACCTGACGCCGACGGAGTGGGGGGTGCTGGAGGTCCTGGTGCGGGGGCGGGGACGGTTGGTGGCGCAGCGGCAGTTGTTGCAGGAGGTGTGGGGGCCGAACTACGCGACGGAGACGCACTACCTGCGGGTGTACCTGGCGCAGTTGCGGCGCAAGCTGGAACCGGAGCCCGCGCACCCGCGGCATCTGTTGACGGAGCCGGGGATGGGGTACCGCTTCGAGCCCTGAGCCGCGCGTCCCATAACGGCCAACACGGCGTACGAGAACGGCCAACACGGGGTACGAGAACGGCCAACACGCGCGGTCGGGTCAGGCGCGGTGGAGGGCGGCTACTGAGCGGATCAGGCCGTTGCGTTCCAGGGCGAGCAGGGTGTCCTCGGGGCGTTCCGGTGGGCGGCGGCGCGCGTCGGCGATCTGCTGGACGCAGTTCCACACGACCTTGGCGTCGAGGTCGATCTGGTCCAGCACGAAGTCGTCGGCGGACTTCGCCTCTATGTCCCACTGCCCGACCTGGCCCGGCGGGAAGTCCTTGAGGTTGTTGGTCACGATCACCTGCGCGCGGGCCTTGATCGCGGCGGCCAGCACGTGCCGGTCGTCGGGATCGGGGAGTTCGAGTCCGGCTTCGAGCGGTTCGTAGTTGGTCACCAGGCAGTCCCTGACCGCGCACACCATGAGCTTGCGGGTGCGGGCGAGCGCGTCCGGGGCCAGGTCGGGCCGGTGCGTGCGCAGGCTGTCGAAGACCTCGTCCAGGATCCGGTTGGTCCACTTCGCCTGCACCAGGCCGGCGCGGGCGATGCGGATCAGCAGGTCGCGCAGTGTGCTGGGGTAGAGCACACACGCGTCGTAGACCACGACGAAGGACAACTCAGGTCAAACCCATCTCCTGGGTCAACGCGGTCAGCTCGTCGGCCGCCTCGCGTCGACGTTGGTCGTCACGCCGCAGGTACCCCAGCAGCGAGGTGACCCGGATCCGGCGGTGTTTGCCCACCTTGCGGTAGTCGATCTCGCCGGCGTCGAGCAGGCCGATCAGGTACGGGCGGGAGACGTTCAGCAGGTCGGCGGCCTGCTGGGTGGTCAGTTCGGCGTTGGTGGGCACCACTGAGACGCCCTGGCCCGCGGCCATGTGCGCCAGGATCCGGGCGAACAGTTCGACCGCGGCGCGCGGCACGATCAGCTCCTCGCCGTCCTCGGCCACCCGCAGGCGGATCTCGTTGGGGCCGTCGGGATGACTGGCCAGGTAGTCGGTGACCCTGGCCAGGGCGGCGTCCGCGGTCCGGACGTCGCCCTCGTCCGGTTGCACCTGGTCGTTCGCCAGTGTCGTCATGGATGCCTCCTCCGCTAAACGCAGTATCCGCAACAAACGCAGTGAACGCAACCTCGGGTGGGGGCGTGGGGGCGGCTGCCGGCCCGGTCCAGGGGGTGTTCGGCCGGACGGGCCCGCGGGCTGGGCTGAGCCCGGCGGGCCTGGTGTGTGCTGCCGGGAATTCGCCGGGGTAACCGCATGATCGGCTGTCCGGGACTTACTTGATTAAGTACCCGGGAATGGGCCGAATGGTCCTGGTTGTGGCTTGGTTGGGCCGTTCGAGTCATCCTCTGCTCTTCCGGGCACCATAAGCACAGAAGCGGTTGACACCTGTCCGCGGGCGGCACAAAACTGGGCGACGGTCCTTGTGTGGCCGTTGTGTGAGGGGAAAAGGGGTGGGGATCCCGGCACGTACCGCGTTCTGACGTGATCAATTGCTCGTGGCGGTTGGTCCGGCGTTGGCGTGGTTTCTGGGGGTCTTATTCGGCATGTGCTCTTTTCCTTGAACGCCGCTGTTTCGAGGAATGGAGGTGGCATGCCCGTCACGCCGACCTATCCAGGCGTCTACATCGAGGAGCTGCCCAGCCGGGTCCGCACGGTCGCCGCGGTCTCGACCTCGGTGACCGCCTTTGTCGGCTACACCAGCCGCGGCCCGGTCAACGAGGCCGTCACGATCACCAGCTTCGCCGACTTCGAGCGTCGCTTCGGCGGCCTGGCCGGCGCCAGCGCGGTCAGCTACGCCGTACAGCAGTTCTTCCTCAACGGTGGCACCGTCGCCGTGATCGTCCGGGTCGCCAAGGGCGCCGGGCACGCCACCGCCGGCATCTACAGCCGGGCCGACGCCGGGAAGAAACGGGTGCTCACCTTACGTGCCCGCGAGCCCGGGACCTGGGGAAACGGGCTTCGAGTCAGTGTCGATCACGGTACTCCGACGCCGGATGCCACCTTCAACCTCCAGCTCAGCCACCCCAGTGGGCAGCGGGAGAGCTACGCCGACCTGTCCATGGACGCCGACCACGAACGGTACGTCGCCGCGGTGGTCAACGGCAGTTCCCGGCTGGTCACCCTCACCGTGGACAACGACCCCGAGCCCATCCAGCGGCCGGACCCGGTCGGCACCAACTCGGCCAAGTTCGCCGGCACCGTGCCCGACCCCTCCGGTGAGCTGGAGGTCTCCGTGCTCGGCGGGTCGACGGTGCACAAACTGACCCTGCTCAAATCCGGCGATCCCAAGCCCGCCAACCTGATCGAGCTGGCGTTGCTGCTGGAGAACAAGCTGCGCACGCTGCCGGACACCCCCGGCGATCGCACCTACGGCGCGGCCACCGTCACCGTGCGCGGGCACCGGCTGCAGGTCGTCGCGGGCACCTCCGACGCCGGGGTGGTGCTCAAGCTGGAGGGCTCGGTCGGCAACAACCTCGGCTTCGGCGCCGGCCGCAACGTCACCGCCTACGCCTTCGGCGGGGTGGACACCGAGGCCCAGGCCCCCGGCAGGCCCGGCGAGGACGGCGCGCTGCCCGGACACACCGAGCTGATCGGCAACGAGGGCGCCAAGACCGGGCTCTACGCGTTGCGCGATGTCGACGACGTCGGCCTGCTCGCACTGCCCGAGGCCGCCGCGCTGCCCGGCGACACCGACCTCACCAGGATGGTCGACGTGCTCGGCCACGCCACCAGGCTGTGCCGGTCCAAACGGATGTTCCTGCTGGTGGACGCCCCGGCCGCGTGGTCGAGCGTGGACGCGGTGCGGGCCAACCTGCACCGGCTCGGCTCGGTCCGCAGCGATCACGCCGCGCTCTACTTCCCCCGGCTGCAACTGCTCGACCCGCTCAGCGGCCGGCTGCGTGCCTTCCCGCCCTCGGGCGCGGTGGCAGGCGTGATGGCCCGCACCGACGCCGAACGCGGCGTGTGGAAGGCCCCCGCCGGCACCGAGACCAGGCTCAACTCGGTGCAGGGCCTCACCGTGCCGATGACCGATCCGGAGAACGGCCTGCTCAACCCATTGGCCGTGAACTGCGTCCGGTCCTTCCCGGTGATCGGCCCGGTGGTCTGGGGCGCGCGCACCCTCGACGGTGCGGACGCGACCCCATCGCAGTGGAAGTACGTGCCGGTCCGGCGTACCGCGCTGATGATCGAGGAAAGTCTGTATCGCGGCACGAAGTGGGTGGTTTTCGAACCCAACGACGAACGGCTCTGGGCGCAAATTCGACTGAATGTCGGCGCATTCATGCACTCGCTGTTCGAACGCGGCGCATTCCAGGGCACCTCGGCCAGGGACGCCTACTTCGTGAAATGTGACAAGGACACCACGACGCAGAACGACATCAACAGCGGCGTGGTGAATGTCCTGGTCGGCTTCGCCCCGTTGAAACCGGCGGAGTTCGTGATCATCAAGATCGAGCAGCTCGCCGGACAGATCGAGGTCTAGGGGTACTCATGGCCGAGTTCACCGTCAACCCGCAGCGGTTCGACCCGTACAAGAACTTCAAGTTCCTGGTGGTCTGCGACGGCCGCGTGGTGGCAGGCGTGTCCAAGATCAGTCCGCTCAAGCGCACCACCGAGGTGGTCAAGCACCGCAGCGGCGGCGACGCCAGTTCACCGCGCAAGTCCGCGGGCCGCACCGAGTTCGAGGCGATCACGCTGGAACGCGGGGTCACCCACGACCCGGACTTCGACCGCTGGGCCAACAAGGTCTGGCTGGTCGGGCAGGGCCGCGGCGCGGAGATGTCGCTGCGGGACTTCCGCAAGGACATCGTCATCCAGGTGCTCAACGAGTCCGGGCAGGTCGCGCTGGCCTACAAGGTCTACCGGGCCTGGCCGAGTGAGTACCAGGTGCTGGGCGAGCTGGACGCGAACGCCAACGCGGTCGCCATCCAGAGCCTGAAGCTGGAATGCGAGGGCTGGGAACGGGACTACGAGGTCGCCGAACCAGAGGAACCGTCGCTGAGCAACCCGGCCTGAGCCGATGGCGGCCGCGAGCGAGCTGCTGGATGCCTGGGAGCGCGGGCTGGCGGCCGGACACACCCAGCGCGCGCTCCTGCTGCACCGGCTGGCCCGCCCGGCGGCCGGTGCCACCGAACTGCTCGCGGCCCCGGTGGGGCAGCGGGACCGCGAGCTGTTCGGGCTGCGCCGGGAACTCTTCGGCGACCGGCTCAACGGGCGGCTGTCCTGCCCGGACTGCGCCGAGGAACTGGAGTTCGACTTCACCGCGGGCGCGGTGCTGGCCATCGGCTCGACCGCCGAACCGGTGTGGGTCGAACACGAGGGCTACCGGGTGCGGGTGCGCCCGCCGACCCCGGCCGACGTGCTCGCCGCCGGCGCGGCCGGCCGGGACGCGCGGACCGCGCTGCTGCGGCGGATCGTGCTGACCGCCACCTGGGACGGCCACCCGGTCGGCGCCGACGACCTCCCGCCGTCGGCGCGGACCGCGGTGGCCGCGGCCGCCGCCGGACTCGACCCGGCCGCCGAGGTGCTGCTCGACGTGCCCTGCGTGGCCTGCGGCAGCCGGGCCAGGGCACTGCTGGACATCGCCGCCTACCTGTGGGCCGAACTCGACTCCTGGGCCCGCGGCCTGCTGCTGGACGTGCACGCCCTGGCCGGGGCCTACGGCTGGACCGAGCCGGAGGTGCTCGCGCTGAGCCCCACCCGCCGCCGCTACTACCTGGAGCTGGTGGGACATGACTGAACCCGACTTCCTCGACCGCCTGCTCGCCCGCTGCCTGCCCGGCGCGGGCCTGCCCACCGACGCCACCCCGGTGCGGCCAAGGCTGAACCAGCTCTTCGAGACCTCCGTACCCGCGGCGGCGGAACCCGACTCCGCCGAGGCACCGCGGGCCACCACCCCGGCCGTCGCAGGTCCGGGGAGCCCGGCGGCAGCGCCGCGCGCCGTCCCACCACCGGCCGCCGCACCAGCGGCGGAACCGGCTCCGGTGCACTCACCGACGGCAGGCCCGCCGGTGACCGCGTCCACCTGGGCCGAGCCGGTGTCGACGCCGGCGCTGCTGCCGGTGCGCACGGTGGTTGAACCCGTGCGCCAGGAGATCCGTTCTGTCAACGAGACCATCACGGAGCGGCGGATCCCGGTTACCGCCGCTCCACCCCACGGGCCGGCCGATGTGGAATCCCCAGCCGCATCGGTCGGCCCCGCAGCCCCACCGCGGCCTGGGCCTCGACCCCAGGCCGCGGTGACTCCCCGGCGGCGGCGCGGGCCGGAACCCGCGCCGCCGGCGGTGACGGTCAGCATCGGCAGGCTCGAGGTCACCGCCACCGCACCGGATCCCGTTGCCCGGCAACGCGATCGGTCGCGGCGGGCGGAACCGGGGCTGGGACTGGCCGAGTACCTCGGCGGTGACCGATGAGCAACACACTGGCCATCGCCACCGTCACGCACGCCCTGTGCGGCTACCTGGCCCGGTCCCTGGACGTCGGGATCGCGGTCAACGTCAACCCGCAGAAGCCGCCGGCCGATCCGCCGTCGGACCCGATGATCTCGGTGTTCCTCTACCAGGTCACCCCGAACGGCTCGTTGCGCAACGCGGACGCGCCCACCCGCGGCCCGGACGGCGCGGTGCTGCGCAAACCGCAGGCCGCGCTGGACCTGCACTACCTGATCAGCTTCTACGGCGAGGAGGCCAGCGCGCTGCCGCAGCGGCTGCTGGGCAGTGTGGTGCGGGCGCTGCACGAGGACCCGATCCTGGCCCGCAAGGACATCGAGGACGCGGTGCTGTTCCACCCGCACCTGGCAGGCAGCGATCTGGCGGCCAGTCCGCACAAGGTCCGGTTCACCCCGGCCCAGCTCGACCTGGACGATCAGTCGAAGCTGTGGTCGATGCTGTTCCAGACGCCGTACGCGGTGTCGCTGCACTACCTCGCCTCGCTGGTGCTGGTGGACGGCCGCAGCACCCCGCAGGCCGGGAAACCGGTGCTGCGCAGGCACATCCACGTCGAGCCGTTCGTCCGGCCGGTGGTGGAGCAGGTGCTCTCGCTGCCGCCGGGCGCGGATCAGGGCACGCCGCCGGACACCGGGCCGATCACCGCGGACCGGGATCTGGTGCTGATCGGGCTCAACCTCGGCCGCCCGGACCCGGTGGCGCTGGTCGGCGGGCTGGTCGCGCCGGTGCGCCGGATCTCCGACGCCCAGGTGGTGCTCGGCCAGCCCCCCAACCTGCCGCCAGGCGTGCACACCGTGCAGCTGCGTTACCCGGTCCAGCTCGACCCGGCCGGCGAGCCGCGGCCACTGCTGGAATCCACGGCCGCGCCCTATGTCCGGCGGCCGAGGGTGCTGCGCGCGGAACGGCGCGGGCAGGGCGTGTGGCTGCGGCTGGACATCCCGGTCGAGGCCGACCAGCGCGCCCAGCTGCTGCTTGACGGCACCGGGGCGCGGGCCCGCAGCTACCAGTTCACCGCGCCGTTCCCGCTGGTCGGGGTGCCCGAGCCGGTGCGGGAGCTGATCGTGCCGATCAAGAACGTGGTGGCAGGCCGCTACCTGGTGCGGGTGCAGGTGGACGGCGCGCAGAGCCCGCTGGACTTCGCGGGCGGCGCGTTCACCGGACCCAGCGTGGAGATCACCGGCTGAGGAGAGGGGGTCGGCGGGTGCACCAGGACGCGGTGGTCACTGCGGTGCGCCGGGTGCTCGCGCGCCTGGACGCGCATGCCGCCGGCCTCGATCAGGCCGCGGAAGGCGTTGCGGCGGCCGGGGAACTGACCGCATTGGACGCGCTGTGCGTGTGCTTCGGGCTGTCCGGCTTCGAGCGCGATGTGCTGCTGCTGTGCGCGGCGATGGAACTCGACCCCAGCACCGCGGCCCGCTGCGCCGCCGCGGCCGGTGACCCCGAACGCGGCTACCCGACCTTCTCCCTGGCCCTGGCCGCGCTGGCCGAACCGCACTGGAGCGCGCTGCCGCCGATCGCGCCACTGCGCCGCTGGCTGCTGCTGGAACCCGAACCCGGCGGGCTGACCACCGCGCGGCTGCGGATCAGCGAGCGGGTGCTGCATTTCCTGGTCGGACTGCCCTATGTGGACACCCGGCTGCACGGGCTGGTGCGCCGGGTGCGCGCCGAGGCCGAGCTGCCGGACTCGCAGTGGCGCTCGGCGCAGGCACTGCTCGCGCACTGGCACGAGCCGGACGGCCTGCCGCAGGCCGAACTGGCCGGGGCCGACGAGCGCACCCGCTGGGAGGTGGCCGCGGCCGCCGCCGATCAGGGCGGGCTGGCGCTGCACGTGCTGCGCGCCGAGGACCTGCCGACCGATCCGGCCGAACGGGAGCTGCTCGGGCGGCTGTGGGAGCGGGAGGCGCTGTTGCTGCCCGCGGCGTTGCTGATCGAGGTCACCGAGGCCACCCCTGCGCAGCGGGCGGCGGTGGAGCGGTTCACCCACGGGCTGGGCGCGCCGGTGGTGGTCTCCAGCACCGATCCGATCTCCGGCGACCCCAGGGGCCGGGCCCGGATCAGCGTGCCCGCGGCGAGTGAGGACGAGCAGCGCGGGCTCTGGGCCGGGGCGCTCAACGGGTCCGGCGCGGCCATGTCCGAGACCGACCTGCGCCGGCTGACCGCCCAGTTCTCCTTGCCCGGCCACGTGATCCGGGCCGCCGGCGAGTCGGTGCGGCGGGGTGCGGGCGAGGGCGGCGACCCGGCCGCGCTGGCCTGGCAGGCCGGTCTGGCGCACGCCAGGGTGGCCCTGGAGGAGCTGGGCCGACGGGTCGAACCGCGGGCGGAGTGGGCGGATCTGGTGCTGCCCCAGCCGCAGCAGACCATCCTGCGGGAGATCATCGCGCACGTCCGGCAGCGCGCGGTGGTGCACCAGGACTGGGGCTTCGAGAAGGTGCTGCGGCGCGGGCTCGGCGTCACCGCGCTCTTCGCCGGGGGCAGCGGCACCGGCAAGACCCTGGCCGCCGAGGTGCTGGCCGGACGGCTCGGGCTGGACCTGTTCGTGGTGGACCTGTCCCAGGTGGTCAGCAAGTACATCGGGGAGACCGAGAAGAACCTGCGCCGGGTCTTCGACGCGGCCGAACGCGGTGGCGCGCTGCTGCTCTTCGACGAGGCCGACGCCCTCTTCGGCAAGCGCAGCGAGATCAAGGACAGCCACGACCGCTACGCCAACATCGAGGTCAGCTACCTGCTGATGCGGATGGAGTCCTACCGCGGCCTGGCCATCCTGACCACCAACATGAAGAAGGCGCTGGATTCGGCGTTCCTGCGGCGGATCCGGTTCGTGGTCGACTTCCCGTTCCCCGGCCCGGCCGAACGCGCCGAGATCTGGCGCCGGGTCATCCCGGCCAGCACCCCCACCGACGGCCTGGACATGCGGAAGCTGGCCCAGCTCACCGTGGCTGGCGGCAGCATCCGCAACGTCGCGCTGTCCGCGGCCTTCCTGGCGGCGGAGGCGGGTCAGGCGCTGTCCATGCGGCATCTGCTGGCCGCCGCGCGCACCGAGTACCTGAAGCTGGAGCGCGCGCTCACCCCGCCGGAGGTGGCCGGATGGGTGTGAACATCGAGATCGGCGAGCTGGCGCTGACCGGCTTCGGCTCGATCAACGCCGACCGGGTGGCCGAGTCCTTCCAGCGGGAACTGACCCGGCTGCTCACCGAACATCCCGTTCCGTTCACCGGACGGGAAATCGACCTGGTGGGCGGGGCGCCGCCGCTACCGCCCACCAGGTCGGCCCGCAGGCTCGGTCAGGCACTGGCCAGGGCGGTCCACAGTGGACTGCTGGAGGCGGGTCCATGACCAGATCCGTCGAGCGCCGCCCGGCCGGGCCGCCGGAGCGGAAGAAGCCGGAGGCCACCGCGGCCAGGGCCCCGCGCGAACTCCGCGAGGTGCTGGCCGCCCCCGGCCACCCGGTCGACCCCGGCCTGCGCCGGGAGCTGGAAACCAGGCTGGGCCACGATTTCAGCCGGGTCCGGGTGCACACCGACCAGGACGCGGCCACCGTTGCCGAGCTGGTCGGCGCGGAGGCGGTCACCGTCGGCCAGGACATCTTCTTCGCCAAGGGCCGCTACCGCCCGGAAACCGTCGACGGCCGCCACCTGCTGACCCACGAACTGCTGCACACCATCCAGACCCCGCACCCCATGGGCGAACTGGCCGCGGGCCGTGACCCTGGCGCGGTCAGCACCCCAGAGCAGCCGGCCGAACGCGAGGCCGAGGCACTGGCCGAACAACCGGGCGAGGTCAGGGAGAAGGCCAGGACGGCCGGCTGGATGCGCTACGCCACGGTCACCGCCGACCACCTGCGCACCGAACGCCTCGACCCGGCCACGCTGGTGGATCGCCTGGTGGCGGCGGTGTTGCGGAGCCTGCGCGGGGACCCGACGGATGCCTCCGGGCGGGTGCGGTTACAGCTGGGGCGGTTCACGCCGGAGCTGCGGGAGACGGTGCTGGCCCGGTTGGAGCGACGGCTGCCGTCGGCGGAGTACCTGCGGGTGCTGGCGCTGATGGCCGAGGTCGACCAGACCGCGGCCGCGCCGGAGGTGGAGAACGCCGTCGTGCCCGAGCCGGTGGTGGAAACGCCCACGCCGGAACCCGAACCGGAACCCGAGCCCGAGCCGGAACCCCAGCCACAGCCGCAGGAACCGGAAACCGAGCCGGAGGCGCCGGAACCCCAGCCCGAGCCGGAGCCGGAGAAACCCGAGGAACCGGAGCCGGAGAAGAAGGAAGCGGAGGAGGAGAAGCCCGAAGAGCAGCCGCGGCCGGAGCCGGGGCAACCCGCTCCGGAACAGGCTGCCCAGGAACCCGTCGCCCAGCCCGCAGCCCAGTTGCCGGGCGCGCCCACCGCGGCGGGCCCACCGGCCGGTGCGACCCCGGAACCACTTGCCGCACGGGCTGATCCACGCGAGCCAGCGGTGCAACCGGAACGCGTCGAGGCCGCCGTCACCGGCCCGGAAAGCCCACTGGCCCGCCACGGCCTGCTGGAACGCGAGCAACCCACCGAGGAACCCCCGGAACAGGAGCAGCCACTCGGCCTGGAGCCCGGCGCGGAGTCCGAAGTGGACACTCCGGACCCGGAGCCGCCGGAGCAGCCCGCCCAGCCGGAACTGACGGCCGCGGACCACCTCCCGGCTGGGGACCTGGATGTCTCGCGGGTGCCGACCGCGGATCAGCTGACGCTGCCAGCAGGGGGCACGCCACCGGCTCCGGCGCAGGCGCCGAGTTTCCCCGCGCCACCACCGACCAAGGCCGAGCAGACCCCGGAACAGCCGGAGCTGGACGACCCGGAACCCGAGGCCCCGGCCGCCGCCGAACCGGCCCCCGCCCCCGGATCGGGCACCGCCGTCGAGCCGGAGTCAGCCCCGGCGGAAGCCGCACCGCCCCCGCAGGCCACTCCGGCGGAACCGGCCGCGCTCGGCGTCGCTGACCCCGTCCCGTCCGCCGAATCGGCCGGGATGCCCGGCACCGCAACGGAATCCGGTCCTGCTCAGGAGCCGATGTCCGGTGCGGGCGGCGGTGTCCAGGACGGCCTCGGCAGCCAGCCCGATCTGGGTGCCCCCGGCGGCGCCGGTCCTGACGCTTCCGGCCCGGACACCCCCGGCCTCGGCGCTCCTGGCCCCGACACCACCGCCGCCCCCGGTCCCGAGGCGTCGCTCGAACCCGGCGGCGGCGCCTGCGCCGGAGCCCCCGAAGCCACAACCACGGCCGCCGCCCCCGAATCCGCCCCGGCCGGCGGAGGCGGCGCTCCGGCCCCCGCCGCAGCCCCGGCCGAACAGCAACCCGCCACCCCCGACGTCTCCGGCCAGCCCCCGGAAGCCGCGCTCGCCGCCGTGGGCACGCTGCCCATCGACCGCATGCAGACCTCGCTGTCCCAGGTCGACGCCTCGATCACCCGCAGCGTCGGCGAGGAGCAGTCCGCGCTGCAGGCGGCGCCGCCCAGCATGCAGCGACCGGTCGGTGCGCCGCAGACCCTCGACGGGCCGCCGACGGTGGCGCCGCAGGGTGATCCGGAGCGGGCCAGGCTGGAGCGGGCCCAGGCCGAGGAGGCGGATCGGCAGCAGCAGGTCAAGGCGGAGCAGGTCCGCAGCGAGCAGCAGCCGGTGCCGCGGCCGCACCTGGCCGGGGACACCCAGGGCAAGGTCACCCCCGGCGATGTGCAGAACGTGCAGCAGGCCGTGCGGAATGTGCCGACCACCGATCCGGCGATGAACACCACGGTCGCGCCGCCGCCGAAGGTCGAACTGACCGGACAGGCCGATCCGGTGCGCACCGACGAGCAGCAGCACAAGCTCGCCGAGCAGTCCGGTCAGCTGCACAACGACGGGCGCGCGGAGTCGGTCAAACCCCTTGGCGAGGACCAGATCTTCCCGAACGTGCCGGTGGAAACCCTGGCCGCCGAGGTGCCAGCGCCCGCCGGTGGCCAGGCCGCGCCCGGTCCCGGTGGCCCCACGGCGAACCAGGGCATCGCCGTTGTCGCGCAACAGGAACGCGGTCCGCAGGTGCAGGCCGCGGTGTCCCAGGGCCAGGGACAGCTGGGCGCGGAACGGCAGGGGCATCAGCAGTCGGTGGCGCGGGAGAACGCCAGGCACGAGTCCGAGGTGACCCGCACCGTCGCGGAGAACTCGCAGGCCCAGGCCGCCGAACGGGGCAAGGTCGCCACCGACGCCGCGGCCAAACGGGAGGAATGGCGGGCCGAGCAGGACCAGAAGATCGAGGAGAACAACGAACAGGCGGTCAAGGAGCACGGCAAGGCCAACGGCGAGGTCGTCAAGCGCAAGACCGAGACCGACGAGGCCAACGCGCGCCTGGAGACCGAGGAGAACGACAAGATCCAGCGCGAGCGCCGGGACGCCGAGCGCAAGGCCGAGGAGGAGAAGCGGCGCAAGGAGAAGGAGGCCGAGGGCGGCGGCTTCTTCAGCTGGCTGGCCGCCAAGGTCACCTCCTTCTTCAACGACCTGCTCGACGCGGTCACCGGCTTCTTCAACGCCGCCATCCAGGCGATCAACAACATCGTCCGGACCTTCACCGACCTGGTCACCAAGGCCATCGACTTCGTCCGCGACGCCATCGTCACCCTGATCAACACCCTGGCCGACGTGCTGATCGCGCTCTGCGACGTGCTCGCGGTGTTCTTCCCCGAACTGGCCGCCCGCATCCGCAAGGGCATCGAGGACCTGCGCGACGCCGCCATCGCCACCGTCAACGCACTGGCCGACACCCTCAAGGCAGGCGTCAAAGCCCTCCTGGACCTGCTCGCCAAGGCCCTCACCGGCCTGCTCCGCCTGCTGGAAACCGCGCTCAAGGCGGCGATCGAGGCGGTCCGCGGCGCGGTCAACGCCGCCATCGAGTTCGCCAAAGCTGCCATCCAGCTGCTCGGCGAGTTCGCCGCGATCATCGCCGACATCGCCGCCGACGGCGTCGGCACCTGGCTCGGCAAACTCGGCGGCGGCGCCCGCGACGGCGTGCAGAACCATTTGTGGGGCGCCATCCAGACCGGCGTCAAGGAGTGGTTCAACGGCAAGGTCGAAGAAGTCCTCGGCCTGGGCAAAGCCATCATGGACACCCTGGTCCGCGGCTGCCTGTCCATCGGCAAGATCGCCAAAATGGCCTGGGACGGCATCATCGCCGCCCTCCCCACCATCATCATCCAGGTAGTAGTCGAACGCCTGGTCTCCCTGATCATCCCCGCCGCCGGCGCCATCCTGGCCATCGTCCAGGGCCTCATCGCCGCCTGGGGCACCGTAAGCCGAATCCTGGCCGCCATCGGCGCCTTCATCGCCTTCCTCAAGGCCGTCCGCGCCGGCCCGGCAGCAGCCCTGTTCGCGAAGGCGGTCGCGGCGGGTGTGGTGGCGTTGCTGGAGTTCATCACCAACTTCCTGATGACGAAGTTGAAGGGGGCGGCGAAGGGGGTTGGCAGCACGCTCAAGGGGATCGCGGCCCGGATCGGGCGTGGGCTGGGGCGGGCTGCGCGGGGGACTCGGCGGGTGGCGGGGAACGCGGTCAACTCGGCTCGGCGGGGGCTTCGGTCGGCTAGTCAGGCGTTGCGGGCGCCTCGGCGGGGGGCGGCGCCGGTGGGGCGGCGGCGGCCGGGTGGGCCGGTGGCGGGGACCAGGGGACGGCCGGGGGGTGTTCGGCGACCGGCTGTGCCGGGGCGGCGACCGTCCATGGTGGACAGAGCGAAGGGGGCGGTGCGGACCGGGCTGAACCGGGTTCGTAACGCGGCCAAGGCGTTGGGGACGCGGCTGCGGAACAGCCGGGTCGGCCGGGCACTGGCCAACGGGGCACGCCGGATGCGCGAACGCTACAACCGGCTCCGGAACCGGTGGCGGGAACGCAGGCGGCAGCGGCAGGAACAGCGGAGGAAGCGGGCGGACCAGCGCAATTCACCGCAGGCCAAGCAACAGCGGCTCGCTCTGATCGTGGCCAGGCTCCGGCCCAGACTGGCCCGGCTGCTGAACCGGGGTGTCGGCTCACTGGTGCTCCGGACCACCCTGGCCGTGTTGCGCGCCTGGTACCGGCTCACTGGACTGGCCGCCGAGGGCGCGAACAGCTTCAACATCCGCGCCTGGCTCAACCCGGTCGACAACGTCATCAATGGCGTCAAGTTCGACATCCGCGAGTTCGTCACCTACCTGGACGCGCTGGGCAAGGCGGTGGTCGCCGCGGGTGAGCAGACCGCCTCGCCTGACGTCCGACGCGGAGAGTTCGACTTCAAGAGCAAGGACCGGTCCATGCTCAGCCCGGCCGCCGCCGCGCAGCTCCCCGCGGATCGCCGGCGAGCAGTCGTGGAGGTGTTGCCCGGTGCTCGTGGCCACGACGTGCAGGCCGAGTTGACCAGGGACAAGCGTGGAAACGTGGGCAGTCTCAACATCGTTCGCTTCCTCGACCAAAGCCAGCGGTACCGGGCCGACGCGCCTCGTATTCAGGGCGGCCGCTGGGTGAAGGCGGCCGGCAGCGGAAAGACCTTCCCGGTCGGCTGGAACACGCCCAACCAGATTGTGCACCTCACCGATCCGGTGACCGGGAAAACGAAGGGCTGGTCCTACGCGGAACTGGACAAGAAGCTCGCCGAAATGACACCCAAGCAGCAACGGACACTGGCCGCTGCCGCACTGCAACGCCTTGGCGGGCAGACCCCGATCGGCCCGCAGGGACCGCTGGCCGACCAGTTGACCACCTGGATCGTGCAGCAGGAGGGGCGGCGCAACCCCGCCGCGATGGTCACCTCGGCCCTGGCCCTGGAGGCGTCGGCCAGGAAGCCACGCAGCGGCGCACCTGACTCGCGGCTATCCGACGCGATCGCCGACCTGCCGATGCGCAGCGACGCCGACCGGCCGGACCAGCCCAGTGCCGGCGCGCAGCAACGTGCGCGTGAACTCGACAAGTTCATCGAGAACAAGCGCACTCCGTCCGAGCGGATGACCGAAGGCGCGCAACGGCTGGCCAACCAGCAGTTCAACCTCGTGCGGCTGTGGGTGCAGCAACTCGACATTCTCGCGGGCACCGGATCGGACGAGGCAGCCATCAGAAAGCGTGTCTACGAACAGATTCGGGCGCATATTTTCCGGATCTACAATCTCACCGCCCAGGAGAAAGCCTTTGTCAACGCGCGGGTGAGGATTCCATCATGATCTTCGGTGACGACATTTCCCGGCCGCGGGTGCTTCGGGTGCTGCCCGGCGAGGACGAGGTGGCCGCCTACGCCGCTGAACAGGAATGGGATCCGATCAGCTTCCGCCAGGCGGACCCGGCACAGGGGGTCAACTATGAGGTGGTCTGGCTGACCGAGGACAACCTGACCCTGCACTACCGCCAGGATTACGTTTCCCGTTCGGCCTGTTTCCTCTTCGCCGGTGACGACCCGGAGCTTGCCGAGCACCTTGCCGCGGAGATGGACACCGCGCTGGACGCCTATTCGGTCGAGGAACTCATCGATGCGGCGACAACCACGACCGAGCCGCCGGAACGTGGCCGGGCGTTGCTGCGCCTGGGATTCGGTTCCCCGCCCACGGCCGATGACCGGATCCTGCCGGTAATCACGGCGGGGCTGCGCGACCCGGATCCGGACCTGCGGCGCACCGCGATCTGGGCCACGACCTACGCCCCCTGGCCGCAGTACCGCGCACCCCTGGCTGAACTCGCCACCGGCGAGCCAGTACCGGATGTGCGTGATCTCGCGCAGGCCACGCTGCAGATCCTGGAGAGACGGGAGCAGGACGACACATGACCAGATATCTCGACATCCCCAAACCCATCCGCTCCGGCATAGTCGTCGTCGACCCCGACCGAGGCACCCCGCAACGCGTCATCGTCATGCAGTTCAACCCAGACACCCTCGAACGCACCCTCGCCCCCCAAGCCTCCGGTGCCGAACAAGGCGACCGCACCGAAGCCCTACGCCTCAAGGGCCCCGCGATCGAGACCTGGAAGTTCACCGCCGAGATCGACGCCACCGATCAGCTCGACGTGCCCGCGCCCTTCGGTATCCACCCCCAGCTCGCCGTGCTGGAAATGCTCGTGCACCCCACCAGCGGTCAGCTCCGCGCGAACCAGCGACTGGCCGCCGCCGGCACGTTGGAGATCGCGCCGATGGAGACCCCGTTGACGTTGTTCGTGTGGGGGACGCGGCGGGTCATGCCGGTGCGGATCACCGAGCTGGCTATCACCGAAGAAGCGTTCGACCCGGAGCTGAATCCGATTCGGGCGGCGGTGAGCCTGGGGCTACGAGTGTTGTCGGTCAACGATTTGCCCGCTGGGCATCGGGGGGCCGAGTTGTACCTGGCGCATCTGGCGCAGAAGGAGCGGTTGGGGGCGGCCGGTGGGGCTGGGCGGTTGGCGCAGCTTGGGTTGCCGAGCATCTAGGGGAGGGGTTGAGGATGACTGATCCGCTTGAGTTCCTGCCTGATCCGACGGCTTATCCGCGGACCAGCCGGTACTACGGGATCCCGACCGCGGAGCTGGTTTCCGGGGATGGGCGGCGGGTTCCGTATCTGACCCGGCGGTTGTTGCCGGATCCGGCCGGGTTCGCCGAGATCGGGGAGCACGTGGTGCGGGAGGGGGAGCGGGCCGAGCTGATCGCGGCCCGGCAGTTCGGCGACGCTGGGCAGTGGTGGCGGATCGCGGACGCGAATCCGGTGCTGGACCCGAGGGAGCTGGCCGAGCCGGGGCGGCGGTTGCGGATCACGTTGCCGGCCGGGGTTCCCGGGCCGGTGCTGGACTAGCCATGGCCGCCGATCGCACACCCATTCACCTGACCCTGTTGCTGGGCAGGCGGATTCCGGTGCCCGCGCCGCGCGAGGTGACCGAGGCCCTGCTCTCCGCGCAGGTCACCGTCACCGCGGGGCAGCGCAGCGGGTTCCAGCTCTCCTTCGACCTGGCCAAGAAGGGGCTCATCCACAACGTGTTGCTGCCCGCCGGGTTCTTCGACCCGAAGGTGCGGGTGGTGCTGATGGCCACCGTGCGCGGGACGCCGACGGTGCTGATGGACGGGGTGTGCATCCGGCAGGAGGTGGGGATCAGCAACCAGCCGGGGCAGTCGACGCTGACCGTCACCGGCGAGGACCTGACCGTGCTGATGGACCTGGAGGAGCGGGAGGGTGTGCCGTTCCCGGCGATGCCGCCCTCGGCCCGGGTGGCCGCGATCATCGCGCAGTACGCGAGCTACGGCATCGTGCCGGTGGTCGTCCCGGAGTTGTTCCCGCAGGCGGCCATGCCCACCCAGCGGATCGACTTCCAGAAGGGCACCGATCTCGGTTACCTCAACGAGCTGGCCAAGGCCAACGGGTACGTCTTCTACCTCGATCCGGGACCCGCGCCGGGTGTCAGCAAGGGGTACTGGGGGCCCGAGGTGCGGCTGGGGGTGCCGCAGCACGCGCTCACCGTCAACTCGGACGGATCGTCCACAGTGGACCAACTCACCTTCAGCTTCGACGGGGCCGCCCGCGAACAACCCGTGGCCATGGTGCAGATCCCGTTCACCCGGATCTCCGCGCCGGTGCCGGTCCCCCAGGTGAGCGTGCTGCGACCGCCGTTGGCGGCCCGGCCCGCGCCGGCGCTGAAGAAGAAGGTCATCGCGCACACCGCCAAGAAGGACACCCCGATGGCACTGGCCGAGACCCTGGCCAAGGCGGCCGAGTCCGCGGACGCGGTCACCGGGTCCGGGCAGCTGGACGTGGTGCGGTACGGGCATGTGCTCCGGCCGCGGGAACTGGTCGGCGTGCGCGGCGCCGGCATCACCTACGACGGCCTCTACTACGTCAAGAGCGTCACGCACAACCTCCAGCGCGGCAGCTACACGCAGAACTTCACCCTCGCCCGCGAAGGCCTGATCGCCCTGCAGCCCAGGGTGATCCCGTGAACCCGCCAGGAGAACGCCGATGAGTCCTGAGCCCAACCGGTACCTCGGCAAGTTCCGGGGCACGGTGGTGGTCAACGTGGATCCGCTGCGCCAGGGCCGGATCCAGGTCCAGGTGCCGGATGTGCTCGGCAGCGTGCCCTCGTCCTGGGCCATGCCCTGCCTGCCGGTGGCCGGGCCGCAGATGGGGCAGTACGTGGTGCCGCCGGTCGGCGCGGGGGTGTGGGTGGAGTTCGAGCAGGGCGATCCGAGCTTCCCGATCTGGACCGGCTGCTGGTACGGCTCCCAGGCCGAGGTGCCCGCGGTGGCCCTGCTGGGACCGCCGATCACACCGAACATGGTGCTGCAGACCGTTGCCGGGCATCACGTCCTGCTCTCCGACCAGCCCGGCAACGCCGGGATCACCCTGCGCACCAGCACCGGCGCCAGCCTGTCCGTCACCGACCGGGGAATCGTGCTCGACAACGGGCAGGGCGCGGTGATCTCGATGGTCGGCGCGACCGTCACGGTGAACCAGGGAGCGCTCACCGTCAGCACCTGAATGGGGGTCAAGGCATGTCGATGAACCTGTTGCACGTCAACGCGACCGTCACCTGTCCGCACGGCGGCCAGGCCACCGTGTCGCCAGGACAGAACCGGGTGGCGGTGAGCAGCCAGCTGGTCGCGGTCCAGTCCGACATCTACACGATCAGCGGCTGCCCGTTCACCGTCGGCTCGAAACCCCAGCCCTGCTTGACGATCCGCTGGGTCCGGCCGTCGGTGTCGATCAAGGTCAACGGGGTGCCAGCGCTGCTGGAGGACTCGGTCGGGCTGTGCCTGAGCGCCGAGCAGATCCCGCAGGGGCCACCGCGGATCGTCACCGTGCAGCGCAGGGCGGGGGGACGCTGAGATGGGTGCCAGAGCAGACAAGCGGATCGTGGAGTTACCGGCCGCGCGGACCAGGGTGGGCCGGCTGGACTGGGCGTTCCCGTTCCGGATCGACAGCCGCGGCCGCACCGCCGACCGCGGGTACGACGACCACGTGCGGGACATGATCGAGGAGCTGCTGTTCACCAGCCCCGGCGAACGGGTGATGCGACCGGACTTCGGCTGCGGGCTGCTGGACCTGGTGTTCGCGCCGAACAGCCCCGAATTCGCCTCCGCGCTCCAGCTCTCCGTGCAGGCCGGGTTGCAGCGCTGGCTCGGCGACGTGATCGACATCTACTCGCTTGAGGTGCTCAGCGAGGAGAACGTGCTGCGCGTGCACCTGGTCTACCTGGTCCGGCCCACCGGCACCCAGCGCACCGACGTGTTCGAGCGGAGGGGGACCCAGTGACGGCCGAACAACAGTGCCGGGTCGACGGGCGACGACGCCGGATCAGGACGCAGCGGTGGAACGGGATCGACGGGGTGGAGGTCGCCGACGACGGCCGCACGCTCACAGTCACCTTCCTCGGCAAGGCGCCCAAGGACCTGGCCCGGAACAACTTCCGCATCGACGGCGGGCGGCGGATCACCGGGTTGCGGGTGGTCGAGGTGCGGCTGGAGGCCCAGGCGGACCCGGAGCTGGACGACCGGGTGCACCTGAGCCTGGACCGGCCAGGCGACGCCTCCACCTACACACTGCACCTGGTGCGCCCCAACGCCTACGGCCGCCCCGGGGTGGAGCCCTACCCCGGCTTCGACCCGCGCTACGCGAGCGCGAGCTTCGACTTCCGGCGCACCTGTCCGTCCGATGTGGACTGTCGCCAGGAACCCTGCCCGCCGTCGGCGGCCGGTCCGGCGCCGGAGATCAACTACCTGGCCAGGGACTACGACACACTGCGCCGCCTGCTGCTGGACCGGATGACGCTGACCGTGCCGACCTGGCTGGAACGGCATGTGCCCGACCTCGGCGTGACCCTGGTCGAACTGCTCGCCTACGCCGGTGACCAGCTCGGTTACCGCCAGGACGCGGTCGCCACCGAGGCATACCTGGACACCGCCCGCCGCCGCACCTCCGTCCGCCGCCACGCCCGGCTGGTCGACTACGCCATGCACGACGGCTGCAACGCCCGCGCCTGGGTGGCCCTGGAGACCGCGCGCACGCACACCCTGGAGGCCGGGGACTACCGGTTCGTCAGCATCGACCTCAGCCACCTGCCACCCGGCGAACGCCCCGAGATCAGCACCGTGCTCTCCGACGAGGAGCTGGAAACCCTGCCGCCCGGCGCGGTGGTCGAGGTCTTCGAGCCGGTCCGGCGCTGCCCGCTCACCGTTCGCCCCGAGCACAACCTGATCCGCTTCTGGACCTGGGGCGATGCGGAATGCTGCCTGCCACTGGGCGCCACCGCGGCCACCCTGCGCGATGCCTGGCAGGGCGGGGAGACCGCGCGCACCCGGCAACGGGCCCTGCACCTCAAACCCGGTGACGTGATCATCATCGAGGAGGTCCGCGGCCCGGTCACCGGCGCGGCCGCCGACGCTGATCCCACCCACCGCCAGGCCGTCCGGCTCACCTCGGTGACCCCCGGCTGCGACGACCTCTACGACCAGCCGGTCCTGGAGGTCACCTGGTCCGCCGAGGACGCGCTCACCTTCAGCGTCTGCCTGTCCGCGGTCGGCGGCCCGGACTGCTGCCTGCTCACCGACCTGAGTGTGGTGCGCGGCAACGTGTTGCTGGTCGACCACGGCCGCTCGCTCACCTTCTGCGGTGCAGGCCCCGAGGAGGTCCTGGTGCCACCGGGCCCGGTCGATCCGCCGAGCTGTGCGCCACCGGAGTTCGGCTGCCCGGACCGCGCCGCCGCCGATCCCACCATCGGCCACCTGCAATCCCTGATCAGCCAGACCGCCGAGCACGAACCACTGGACCCCGACGACGTCCGCCGTCTCAACGCGGTCTTCGGCGCGGCCGCGGTGGCCAGGGCCGGCCTGGGCATCTCGCTCTCCCGCGACAGCACCGAGCACGAGGTGGTGCGGCCGGAGGTGATCGCCGACCAGCACACCGCGTTGCGCACCCTGCTCGCCCAGGTCACCTACCCGCCGCTGCCCCGCCCGTTCCGGCCGATCCTGCGCAACACCCCGGTCACCCAGCGGGTGGTGTTCCCGTTGCCGCGCATCGTGGCCACGGCCCAGGCCGAACGGCTGCGCGAGATCCCCGGCCGGGTGCACGACTGGCTCACCGCACTGTGGCGGGACGCCCGCGACGGCACCCCGCCGGACCGCCGCGAACTCGCCGCGCTGGCCGTGCTGTTCACCGAGAAACTCCTGGCCCAGCTCGACATCGGCGAACGCCCCGAACCCGCACTGCGCGAACTGCTGGCCCGCCAGGAGGAACTGCTCAAGCCCAAACTCGACCGGCTGCGCGTGCTGTCCGGCCGGGCCGCCGCCGGAGTGGTCCTGGACGACGGGATCGCCTGGGAGATCAGGCAGAGCTGGGGCCGCGAACACGCCGAGGGCCTGCACCCCGGATCGCAGGCACTGGCCGGATCCGCCCGCTCCGCACTCCGCACCGACCCGCGCAGCGCACTGCCCGCGGTGCTGGTCACCGAACAGGCCGAGGACCAGGGCGATCCACCAGGTCCACAGTGGACACCCCGGCGCGAGCTGCTGGCCAGCGGACCGCGGGACCGGCACTTCGTCGGCGAGCTGACCGAGGACAACCCGGCCCGGCTGCAACTCCGCTTCGGCGACGGCAAACGCGGCCTGGCGCCCCGGCCGGGCAGCACGGTGGAGATCGCCTACCGGGTCGGCACCGGGGTCGCGGGCAACGTCGGCGCGGAGGCCATCACCCACCTCGCCCTGTGCTGTGGGGCCATGACCGACGGCGTGACGAGAGTCCGCAACCCGCTCGCCGCGGTCGGTGGTGTCGAACCCGAGCCCATCGACGAAGTCCGGCAACTGGCCCCGCTCGCACCCCGGCGCAGTCTGGTGCGCGCGGTCACCGCCGCCGACTACGCCCGCCTGGCCGGTGAAGTGCCTGGCGTGCAACGGGCCGCGGCCCAACTGCGCTGGAACGGCAGTGGCAAGGAGGCGCACGTGGCCGTCGACCCGCTCGGCGCCGGCGTGCCCAGCCCGGCGTTGCTCGCCGCGGTCGCCGCCGCACTGGAACCCGCCCGCCGGATCGGCCACCGCCTCTTCGTCAACCCGGCCGCGCTGGTGCCACTGGACATCGAGCTGTTCGTCTGCGTTGACCACGGCTACCAGCGCGGACACGTGCTCGCCGCCCTGCGCGCGGCCTTCGGCACCCGGCGATTGCCGGATGGCGCACTCGGCTTCTTCCACCCCGACGCGCTCAGCTTCGGCGAACCGGTCCGGGTCTCCCGGCTCGTCGCCCGCGCCGCCGCCATCCCCGGCGTGGTCACCGCCCAGGTCCGCCGCCTGCGCCGCCGCTTCGGCCAGGACAACGGCGAACTCGCCGCCGGGCTGCTGCCCTTGGGGCCCTTGGAGATCGGCCAGCTCGACAACGACCCCGACCGGCCGGAGAACGGCCGCCTGACCTTCGTGCTCGGAGGTGCCCGGTGACGAACGACTGTTGCGCCGACTGCTGTGCCGGGATCGCGGTGCGGACCCCGGTCGAGGTGATCAACCCGCCGTCCCGCACCGAGATCACGCACCGGGTCGGCACCCACGCGGAGTTCCTGGCCGGCATGCGCGCCCGGCTGTCCAGCCCCGCCTACCCTGCGCTGGCCGCGCTCACCGTGCGCGGCACCGAGGATCCGGCGATCGGCCTGCTGGACGCGGGCGCGGTGCTCGGCGACCTGCTCACCTTCTACACCGAGCGGATCGCCAACGAGGGCTACCTGCGCACCGCCACCGAGGAGCGCTCACTCACCCTGCTCGGCCGTCTGGTCGGCCACACCCCGCGCCCCGGGGTGGCCGCGGGCGCGTTCCTGGCCTACACCCTGGACGCCGATCCCAGGCAGGGCAGGGACTTCCAGGTCCGCATCCCGCGTGGCGCGCGCACCCAGAGCGTGCCGGGGCCGGGGGAGGAGCCGCAGTCCTTCGAGACCATCGAGGACCTGCTCGCCCGCTGGTCCTGGAACGACCTGCGGGTCCGGCAGACCCGGCCCTACCAGTTCACCATGGACGACCTGGGCAAGCGCCGATCCGTGCACATCGCCGGGGTCTCGGCCAACCTCAAACCCGGCGACCAGCTGCTGTTCGTCTTCGGCGCCGAACCCGGCCGCCAGCAACACACCGTGGTGCCGGGCGTCACCCTGGACCGGGACCGCGACGTCACCACCATCGGCCTGCCCCAGCCCGCGCTGCCCACCCTGGCCGAGCTGCACAAGGACCTCGTCGCCGAGTTGAAGAAGCTCGTCGACCCGGACCCGGCCGACCCGGAACAACCGCCGGAGGTGGTGCGGCGCAGCGCGATCCTGCGCCGCCTGGTCGAGGGCCCGGTGACCGGGCTGTGGCGGATCAGGGACACCCTCACCACGCCGACCCGCTTCGTCAAGGAGGTGGCCGTGCTGCGCGAACGCGTGGCCGAGACCACCGCCCTGGCCGAGCACTACGTGCACATCGCCACCTGGCTGAAATCCTTCGACCAGACCCTGGGCACGCTGGAGACCACCGCCCGCAAGCTGGAACCCGCGCAGGACTGGGAACCCGAGCAGGAACGCCTGTACCACGCCCTAGCCCTGGACGCCCCGGTCCCCGGGCGCAGTGACGCCGTGCTCGGCCTGGGTGCCCTGCTCGGCGCACTACGCACCAGCGCCGCCCGGCCACCCGCCGGATCCCGTTACCTGGCAAGGGAACTGGCCCGGATCTACGCGCCGGGCTCGGACCTCGGCGCCCAGCTGCTGTCCGCTTTGGACGATCGACTCCGGGACAGCCTCTACCCGGCCTGGCGGCAGACCGACCTCAGCGCACCGCTCGCCCTGCAGGAACTGCACGCGATGCGGGTGGTCGCCACCCCCTTCGGCGCCACCGCCCCGCCCGAACTCCGGGTCTCCGGCGGCGTGGCCACCCCGCAGGAATGGTCGCTGCGCTCGCTGCAAACACTGCGGCTGCGGGTGGACTACGACGCCGAGGTGCACACCACCAGGGTGGTGCTGCACTTCATCGCGGGCAACGGGGCCTGGGAACACATCCTCACCGACCTCACCGAGGAGGTCACCGTCGACCTCGGCCCCGGCCAGTTCACCTTCACCCCGGCCACCGGCAAGATCACCTTCACCTTCAGCAAGGAACTGCCCGAACGCAAGGTCGAGGTGTTCGAGCAGAACGCGGAGAGCAAGATCAGGGTCCGGCTCACCGGCGAGGCGCTGCCGGTGATCGAGCACAACCTGGCCGTCGGCGACGAACCCTGGTGGCAGGAGCACGGCGAGGGTTTCCTGGCCCGCTTCCAGCGCATCGCGGCCACCGTCGGACCGCCGAGAACCGTGGAGCACGTGGACTTCACCATCCAGACCTACGCGCTCACCCCGAGCCGGATCCTGGCCCTGGACGGCGTGTACGAGGGCATCGGCCCCGGCAGCTGGGTGGTGATCACCAGGCCGCGCAAGGGCAGGGAGATCGGCGGCGACGAGAAGCTGTCCACCGTCACCGCCAGGGTCACCACCGCCCGCACCATCGCCAAGCAGGCATTCGGGATCAGCGCCAAGGTCACCGAACTGACCCTGGACCGGCCCTGGCTGGACAAGCAGGACACCCTGCTCTCGCACCTGCGCGACGCCACCGTCTACGCCCGCGGCGACCGGCTGGAACTGGCCGAGGAGCCGGTGCCGGAACCGGTGGCGGGCAACGTGATCGAGCTGGCCGAGCTGTACGACGGCCTCACCCCTGGCCGCTGGGTGATCGTCACCGGCGAACGAGCCGACCTGCCCGGCGGCACCACCGGCGTGCGCGGCACCGAACTGGCCATGATCGCCGGGGTGACCCAGAAGGTCGACCCCGCCAGGCCGGGCGAGCGGGTGCACACCGAGATCACCCTGGCCGCCCCACTGGCCCACCGCTACCTGCGCACCAGCGTGCGGGTGCACGGCAACGTGGTGCGGGCCACCCACGGCGCCACCCGCAACGAGCCGATCGGCAGCGGCGACGCCGGCAAACCGGGTCAGTCCTTCCTGCTCCGCCAGGGCCCGCTCACCTGGCTGGCCGCGGACAATCCCCTTGGCGCGGAAAGCACCCTGGAGATCCGCGTCGACGGGGTGCGCTGGCAGGAGGTGGACAGCCTGGCCGGGCGCGGCCCCACCGAACGCGTGTACGTGACCGCGCTGACCGACGCCGGCGCACTCAAGATCACCTTCGGCGACGGCAGGCACGGCGCCCGGCTGCCCACCGGCGTGGAGAACGTGCGGGCGAGCTACCGGGTCGGCCTCGGCAAGGCGGGCAATGTCACCGCGGGCCAGCTCACCCAGCTCACCACCCGCCCGCTCGGCGTCTCCGCGGTCACCAACCCGCTGCCCGCCGACGGCGGCGCCAACCGGGACGACGCGGGCCAGCTCCGCCGCAACATCCCGTTGCGGGTCACCGCGCTGGACCGCCTGGTCTCGGTGCCCGACTACGCCGATTTCGCCCGTGCCAGGGCGGGCATCGGCCGCGCCGAGGCCCGGCAGCTCCACAACGGCTCCCGCCAGGTCGTGCACGTCACGGTGGCGGGCACCGACGACATCCCGCTGCACCCCGACTCCGACATCGTCACCACCCTGCGGGCCGCCTTCACCGCGCACGGCGACGCCGGGCTGCCGGCCGAGGTCGCGGTGCGGGAACCGGTGCTGCTGGTCATCGCGGCCGACATCCGGGTGCACCCCGACCACTCCTGGGACCTGGTCGAACCCGCGGTGCGGGCCGCGCTGCTTGGCCGCCTTGGCTTCGCCGGCCGGGAACTCGGCCAGCCCGCCTACCTGTCCGAGGTGCTGGCCACCGCACAGGCCGTGCCCGGCGTGGACCACGTGGACGTGGACTCCTTCGCCGGGGTGCCCGGCAGCATCACACCCCTTGGCCTGCAACAGCTCGCCACCGATCTGGCCAGGCCGAACCCGGTCGTGCCTGCCCGGCTCGCCCAGTACACGGTGGACCGGTACACGGTGACCCCGGCCAGCGGGGAGCAGGACGAGACCCTCACCGCGGTCGCGGCCAAACACGGCATCACCGTGGCCGAACTGGTGCGGCTCAACCCCGACATCACCGACGCCACGCCACTGCCGCGCGGCCGGGTGGTCGTGGTCTTCCGCGGCGTGCGGCCCGCCCAGTTCGTGCTGCTGTCGCCCACCCTGCCGGACACGTTGATCCTGAAGGAGGTGCGGTGATGCCCGCACCCGATCCCGACCGCCTCTACGACCTGCTGCCGCAGTTCCACCGGTTGCGCGACGCCGAGACCGGCGGCCCGCTGCGCGCACTGCTGGCAGTGCTCGCCGAACAGGTCGAACTGGTCGACGCCGATGTCCAGGCGCTCTACGAGGACTGGTTCATCGAGACCGCGGCCGACTGGGCCGTGCCCTACCTCGGCGACCTCGTCGGCTACCGGATGCTGCGCGGCTACGAAGAAGCCGTAAGCCGCGGAGACCAAGCAGCGCAACGATTGGCCGCCAGGCTGGCCCCACGCGCCGACGTCGCCGACACGGTGGCCAACCGCCGCCGCAAGGGAACCCTGCCACTGCTGGAGGAACTCGCCCGCACCGTCGCCGACTGGCCCGCCCGCGCGGTCGAGATCCTGCCGCTGCTGGCCGCACACCAGCCGATCCGGCTCTACCCCAACAGCCGGGCCGCGGCCAACGCGCGCACCGGGTACGGCGGCGGCTACGTCGACGTGCGCCGCGGCGCCGACCTCGACCTGCTCGGCTCGCCCTTCGACAGCACCGCCCGCGGCTCCGCCGGCGCGCACGGACCGCCGGCGGTCGGCGTGTTCCTGTGGCGGCTCAAGCCCTACTCCATCACCCGCGCCCCGGCCTACTGCATCGACCGCGCGCGCAACCTGTTCACCTTCTCCATCCTCGGCAACAACCAGCCCCTGGTGGCCAACCCCGAACCCGAACCGGGACCCGCGCACCTGGCAGGCGCGGCCAACGTGCCCGCCTTCATCCGCCGCCGCGCCCTCGCCGACGCCCTGCCCGACTACTACGGACCGGGCAAGAGCTTCCAGATCTGGCGGGACGGCGAGGAAGAGCCGGTGCCACTGGCCGATCTGGTGGTGGCCGACCTGACCCGGTGGGCCTACCGCCCGCGCGGCAGGCAGGTCGCGGTGGACCCGGTGCTCGGCCGGATCGCGTTCAGCCCGCGCACCGCACCACGCACCGGCGTCTGGGTCACCTACCACCACGCCTTCAGCGACGACACCGGCGGCGGCGAGTACCCGCGCCCACATCAGTCCACTGTGGACAAATACCTGGTCGGGCCTGGCGAGCACGGCGGGATCATGGCCGCCTTCCGGCAGTGGCGGGCCGACCAGCAGCAGGGCCAGGCGGGTCCCGAGGCGGTCATCGAGATCACCGACAGCGGCGCCTACCAGGAGCAGATCGAATTCGCCCTGGAACCCGGCGAACGCCTCGAGGTCCGCGCCGCCGAAGGCACCCGGCCGGTGATCCGGCTGCTCGACTGGTACAGCAACCGCCCGGACGCACTGCTCGTCCGCGGCCCAGCCACCGAGGCCGAAACCGAGTCCGAGGACGGCTGTTGTCCGCCCAGGGCCAGGCTGGTGCTCGACGGCCTGCTCATCGCCGGCCGCGGCGTGCACGTCACCGGACCGCTCGGCGCGGTGGTGCTGCGGCACTGCACGCTCGTGCCCGGCTGGTCCCTGGAACCGCACTGCGAGCCCTCGCACCCCGAGGAACCCAGCCTGGTGCTGGAGGACACCACCGCCTGCGTGCAGATCGAACGCAGCATCCTGGGCACCATCCTGGTCATCGCCAACGAGGTCGACACCGACCCGCTGCCCATCCACCTCACCGACAGCGTCCTGGACGCCACCGCCACCGACCGCGAGGCGCTGTCCGCACCGGAGTGCAGGCACGCGCACGCGATCCTGTCCGTGCGGCGCAGCACCATCATCGGCGAGGTGCACACGCACGCCATCCGGCTCGGCGAGAACTCGATCTTCCACGGCCGGGTGCACGTGGCCCGGCGCGGCCTCGGCTGCCTCCGGTTCTGTTACAGCACACCGGGTTCGCGCACCCCGCGGCGATACCGGTGCCAGCCCGACGGCGTGCGCGGCGAGGTCGAGCAGCTGCGCGTGCGGCCCCGGTTCACCAGCACCCGCTACGGCACCCCCGGCTACGCCCAACTCGCCGCCGACTGCGCCGTGGAGATCAGCCGCGGCGCCGAGGACGGCAGTGAACTGGGCGCCTTCCACGACCTGTTCCAGCCGCAGCGCCTGGACAACCTGCGCGCCCGGCTCACCGAGTTCCTGCCTGCCGGCCTGACCGCCGCGACCATCTTCGTCTCGTAGAGGGGGACCAGAACATGCACGGCGACTTCTCCCGGCTGACCTTCCGGCCGGACAAGCGGTTCTCCGCGGTGCTCGCCCAGCAGGGCCGGGTGCAGCTGGACGCCGAGGCCAACGAACAGGTGCGGATCGACCAGCACCGGCAGCGCACCGCGATCGGCGACATCATCGGCCGCTTCGGCGGACCGCGCGGCGCCAACGGTTTCAAGCTCACCTACGTGCCCAAGGACAAGGCCCCGGCCAGCCTGGTCATCGGCGGCGGCCGGTACTACGTGGACGGCATCCTGGTCGAGGCGAGCCGCCCACCGCGCGGCGTCCCGGTCCTCGACGACCCGGAGACCGACCCCACCCCCGCGCCGCCCGCCGAGTGGACCTACTGGGACCAGCCGGATGCCCACCGCGACCAGGAACGCCCCGACGAGGCCCACCACCTGCCGGCCGAATTCCCGTTCCTGGCCTACCTGCTGGTGACCGAACACCTGGTCACCGCCATCCAGGACCCGGAGATCAGGGAGACCGCGCTCGGCCCGGCACTGCCGGACACCACCGCGCGCACCAAGGTCAGCTGGCAGGTGCTGCCGCTGACCGCCAAGGACGGCCTGCAGATCCCGGAGCGCCCCACCCCGGAGAACCTGATGGCCGCCTTCGACGGCTGGGTCGAGCGCGGCCGCGCCACCGGCAGGCTGGCCGCCCGCGCCGAACGCCCGGCCCGCACCGAGGACGATCCCTGCCTGTCCGCCCCGGACGCCCGCTTCCGCGGCCTGGAGAACCAGCTCTACCGGGTGGAGATCCACGCGGGCGGCAAGGAGCCGACCTTCAAGTGGTCGCGGGAGAACGGTTCGGTGGCGCTGCCGGTGTCCACAGTGGACAAGACCTGGGTGACCCTGGCCGAGGGCGCGCGGGACCTCAAGCTCGGCCTGTCCATCGGTGACTGGGTGGAGCTGGCCGACGACGCCTCGGTGGCCCGCGGTGAGATCGGTCCGCTGGCCCAGGTCCGCGATATCGACACCGAGGCGCTGCGGGTCGAGCTGTCGGTGGAGTCCGCCACCGGTGTCGGCCGCCCTGGCCGGCACGCGTTCCTGCGGCGCTGGGACCAGCGCGGCGACGCCCGGCCGGTGCAGGAGGGCAGGTGGCTGGATCTGGAGGACGGTGTGCAGGTGTGGTTCGCCCCTGGCGGGAAGTACCGCGGTGGCGATTACTGGCTGATCCCGGCGCGCACGCTCAGCGGTGAGGTGGAGTGGCCGCGCAACGAGCGTGGTGAGCCGCTGCTGCGTCCCCAGCTCGGCATCGTCCGGCACTACGCGCCACTGGCCTGGATCCCGGCCGCGGGCCAGCTCACCGATCTGCGGCTGACCTTCGGCCCGATCGCCCAGCACGTGGTCAGCGAGCTGTAGCAACTACCCTCTGGCGGCATGACCGCCGACCTCACGGTGCCCGACACGGTCGCGCTGCTCCGGCAGCTCGGCCACACCGACGACTACGCCATCTGGTCGGATGCGCACGGTCTGCCGCTGCGGCAGCTCGACACCGGCTGGCAGGCCACCGACACCGGCTCGGGGTGGCTGCTCTACCGCTCCGAACGCGGCGAGCGAGTCACCCCGTACCGGTGCTACGACGTGGAATCGCAGCTCTGCGCCGAACTGCTGGCCGGCGTGCTCGGCCGCACCACCCCACCCCCGCGCCCCGCGACCGAGGCCGCCTTCGACACCCTGCTGGCCCGCTGGCGACACACCCCCTGGCGGCTGCGCCCCGCCACCCGCGACCAGCTCGCCGAGGCCCTGGCCCAGCTCGGCGTGCCCGCGAGCGCGTACTCCTTGTACGGCGGCGCGTTCGAGGGCCGCCTGTGCCTGGAACAGCGCGTGGCCGGCTGGCGGGTCTACCGGGTCCGCTCCGGCCGCACCGAACCGATCACCGACTGGCAACCCGAACCCACCGCCTGCGCCGAGTTCTGGCGCCGCCTGGTCGACGAGGACCTGCCCACCCTGCTCGGCGCCGACCCGCACCCGCTCCCGGCCCCCGCCGAACCCGAGTCACCCCCGGACGACCTGACCCTGCCCGAAGCCCTGGCCATCGAGCAGCGCAGCGGCTGGACCAGGCCCGTCGGCATCGAGTCCCCGACCCACGGCGTCCACCGCCCAGGCCCCGGCTTCGACGACGTGGCCCACCTGCACGAACTCCCCGACGGCCACTGGGAACTCCGCTACACCGAACGCGGCCGGACCCGCGTCCAGGCCGAGTACCAGCGCGAGGGCGACGCCGCCGCCGACCTGATCGACCCCTTCGCCTCAGCCCCCGGCATCGCCGCCCCGGACCGCCTCGCCGACCGCTTCGCCCCCACCCGCTACGAACAACTCCTGCACCACTGGCGCCAACTTCCCTGGCACGCCAACCCGAGCACGCCGCAGGAACTGGCGATCGCGTTGCGGGACCACGGTTTCCCGTACGACAGCTACACGCTGGGCGGGGGCAGGGGGTCGGACACGTTGCGGATCGCGGAACGGCTGGACTCGTGGCGGGTTTATCAGGTGCGGGCGGGGCGGGTGTGCGGGGAAACCCGGCACGCGAGCGCGGCTGAGGCGTGCGTGGAGTTCTGGCGGCGCGCGGTGGATCGGCTGCTGCCGGAACTGATCGCCCGATAGTGCGGGCGACGGCGGTGGTGTGCCCCGCAGCCCACCAGTCCGTCTGAGGGCCGTTCGGTTTCCGACGCTTTGATCGTCATGCGCGACGAGGAACGCCGGTGATCGCGCCGGGAGCAGACCTCGGCTGACCCCGCCTCACACCCGCTTCGCCAGCTCCGCCCGCACACAATCCGGAATCCGCCCCGTGTGATCGATCGGCGTCCACCCCTCCGACCGGATCCACTGCGACCCGCACCCCCGGCAGGCCAGCACCGGCAACCCGCCGATCTCCGCCCGCGTCTCCTGCCACGCGCACAGCGACCGGCACGGGTGGATGGCGAGCTTGCTCACCCGCCGGTGGGTGGCCGGGAGGCGCTGGTGGTGGTCGCGGTGGGGGTCGGCACCGTCGACTGGCTGGTGGTGGTGGTTGTCGTCGTGGTCGTGGTGGTGGTCGTCGTGGTGCGCGGCGGCTCGCCCTGGCTGCTGGTCGGCTGGCCGGGGTCGGAGCTGCCGGTGGTGGTGGACGTGCTGGTGCCGGTGGGGGTGGTGCTGGTCTTGGAGGTGCTGCTACTGCTGGAGGACGGGGTGGTCGACGCCGTCTCGGTGACCGTCACGGTGGTTCCGTTGGAGACCGTCGTGCGCAGCACCACGTTGTCCAGCCGCGCGTTGTTCGGCGTCAGCGGGCCCGGCTTGGTGGTGGCGCTCAGCGCCGCGATCCCGGCGAACGCGGTGGCGGTGGCCAGGGCGACGGCGGCCAGGGCCGCGCCGCGCGGCACGTCGGAGCGGCGGTGACCCGGCTCCGGCGGTGGGGTGGACATGGTCATCTGCCGAACACCTGCACCCAGTGCGGGCCCCTGGTCTCATGACCGACGCCGATTGCGACGAACGAACAGTTCAGGATGTTCGCCCGGTGACCTGCTGAACCCATCCACGACTCCATGACCTTCTCGGCAGAACGTTGCCCCTTGGCGATGTTCTCACCGCCTGGCGCTGGGTAACCAGCTGATCGCGCTCTGTCAACGAAGGACGTGCCCTCTGGTGCGGTGTGCGAGAAGTAGCCGCGGCTGGCCATATCGCTCGCGTGCCGCTGGGCGGCCGCAACCAACCGCTCGTCCACTCGGAGGCTACGGCAGCCCGCCCTGGCCCGCTCCTGATTCACCAGCTGCACCACCCGCATCGCGGGCGAGGCGGCCGGGTTCTCCGCGGGCGGCGGAGTGGTGGTCGTGGGCGGCGGCTTGGCCACCGTCTGGCTGGTGCTGGGCGGCGGCGCGTCGGTGGTGCTCGACGGTGGGGGCTGCTCGCTCGAACTCGGCGGCGCCTCACCACTGCTGCTCGGGGCCTGGCTGCTGGAGGTGCCCGTGCTGGTGGCACTGCTCGGGTTGACCGCGCTGGTCGGGGCGGCCAGGGTGCCCTCGCCGTTCCACTGCGGGAGCGCGCCGTCCCTGTTCTGCTGGCCGGTCACCTGCTCCCGGGCCGCCTCGGCGCTGGCGATGAGGTCCATCCCGGTCAGCGCCTGGAAAGCCGTGGGCGCGATCAGGGTCAGGCCGCAGGCGCCGGCGGCGCCCACCATCATCGCGACGAGACCGAGCACACCAGGGTTGCGTTCCTTGCGCCGGGTGGTCACGGCGAGGAAACGTACCACCATCGAGTTAACCCGGTTGGTCCTGCATGGCCGATTTCTGTTGTCCGGCACGATGAACCCGTGGCGAACACGGCAGAAGTGGTGCGACTCACGGCCTGGGTACACGGACAGGTGCAGGGGGTTGGTTTCCGCTGGTCCACCAGGGCAAAGGCATTGCAGCTCGGACTGGTCGGCTGGGCCCGCAACGCGGTGGACGGCCGGGTCGAGGTGGTGGCGGAAGGAACCCGCCAGCTCTGCGAAGAACTACTGACCTTCCTCCACTCAGGCGATACCCCTGGTCAGGTGACCACCGTGGTGGAGCAATGGGCGGCCGCGAAGGGTGGTCTGTCCGGGTTCCGCGAGCGCTGAGCCCACGCCTGGCACCCGAAAGATCAAGTAAGGTCAAGCCATGGCGGGTAGGCCCAGTTTCACCGGTGTGGCCGGTTCGGTAGCGCGTGCACTCGACGAACTCGGCGACCTCCGGGTGCTGCTCATCCTCGAGCAACTCTTCGCGGGCACCAGCGAGCCGGTCGAGCTACGCCGCGGCCTCGGCATGAAGGCCGAGGACTTCGACCCGCTGCTGGCCTACACCGTCGAACACGGTTTCGTCCGCCGCCGCCCGCGCCCCGAGGCCGGCGCCATCGTCTGGGAGTACGTGGCCACCGAGAAGGCCGAACCCCTGCGCGAGGTGCTCTCCGCACTGGACCGCTGCGGCCTCGCCTGGCCCGCATTGGGTGACGTCCGGCTGCCCCGCAACTCCCGCCGCGGTGGCTCCAGGGCCAAGCCGGACGGCCCGGAAGACGAGGTCAGCCGGGTTGTGCCGTTCCCGAGGCCGAAGAGGTAGACCTGGGCACACCCGGCCCGGCTCCGACGCTCGAACGGTGGACGTGGGTACCCTCTCCCGGACACCCCGACCGGTGAGCGCGGGAAGGAGCGGGCGCACGTGCACCTCAAGAGCCTGACGCTGAAGGGCTTCAAGTCCTTCGCCTCGGCCACCACGCTGCGCTTCGAGCCGGGTATCACCTGCGTTGTCGGCCCGAACGGCTCCGGCAAGTCCAACGTGCTGGACGCGCTGGCCTGGGTGATGGGGGAGCAGGGGGCGAAAGCCCTGCGTGGCGGCAAGATGGAGGACGTCATCTTCGCCGGCACCTCCGGGCGGCCGCCGCTCGGCCGGGCCGAGGTGACCCTGACCATCGACAACTCCGACGGCGCGCTGCCGATCGAGTACACCGAGGTCAGCATCACCCGCCGGATGTTCCGCGAGGGCTCGAGCGAATACGAGATCAACGGCAGCCAGTGCCGCCTGCTCGACATCCAGGAACTGCTGTCGGACTCCGGCATCGGCCGGGAGATGCACGTCATCGTCGGGCAGGGCATGCTCGGCCAGATCCTGCAGTCCCGCCCAGAGGAACGCCGCGCGTTCATCGAGGAAGCCGCCGGGGTGCTCAAGCACCGCAAGCGCAAAGAGAAGGCCATTCGCAAGCTCGACGCGATGCAGGCCAACCTCACCCGGCTCACCGACCTCACCGCCGAACTGCGCCGCCAGCTCAAACCACTCGGCAAGCAGGCCGAGATCGCGCGCAAGGCGCAGACCGTGCAGGCCGACCTGCGCGATGCCCGGCTGCGGCTCTACGCCGACGAACTCGTCACCCAGCGCACCGACCTGGCCAGGGAAGAGGCCGACGAGGCCACCGCGCGCCGCAGGCGGGCCGAGGTCGAGCAGATGCTCCAGGTCGCCCAGGCCGAACAGGGTGAGCTGGAGGAGCGCCTGGCGATCGAGGCGCCGATGCTGGCCAATGCCCAGGAGACCTGGTACCGCCTGTCCGCGCTGGAGGAACGGCTGCGCGGCACGGTCCGGCTGGCCGCCGAACGCGCCCGGCACCTCTCCGCCCCGGTGGAGGCCAACCGCGGTGGCCGCGACCCCGACGACCTGGAACGCGAGGCCGAGGAGGTCGCGCTGCAGGAGGCCGAACTCCAGGAAGCCGCCGAGATGGCCACCGAGGCGCTCACCGTCGCCCAGGCCACCCGCACCGAGTTCGAGCAGGCGCTGAAGAACGCCGAACGCGCGCACCTGGCCGCTATCCGGGCCATCGCCGACCGCCGCGAGGGCCTGGCCAGGCTGGCCGGTCAGGTCGAGGCACTGCGCAGCAAGACCGGCGCCACCGCCGAGGAGATCGAACGGCTCTCCGTCGCACTGGCCGAATCCCGCGAACGCGCCGAACTGGCCCAGATCGAGGTCGAGGAGGCCAAGGCCGCCAGCGGGATCGAGGAGGACGACGACACCGGCATCGGCGAACGCCAGCAATCCACCCAGGCCGCGCACAAGCAGGCCCGCGCCAGGGTGGACGAACTGGTCGCCGCCGAACGCAAGGCCGAACGCGAGATCGCCTCCTGGAAGGCCCGCGTCGACGCACTCTCCCTTGGCCTGACCCGCAAGGACGGCGCGGGCGCGCTGCTCGCCGCCGGATCGAGGCTGCCGGGACTGCTCGGCTCGGTGGCCGCGCTGATGACCGTGGAACCCGGCGCCGAGGTGGCCATGGCCGCCGCCCTTGGCCCGGTCGCCGACGCGGTCGCGCTGGCAGGCACCAGCGACGCGCTCACCGCGCTGGAACTGCTCAAGACCTCCGACTCCGGCCGGGCCGGCCTGCTCGTCGGCGCCAACCAGGTCATGCCCGACCGCGCGGGCTGGCCGCAGCTGCCGCCCGGCGCGCGCTGGGCCGTCGACCTGGTGCACGTGCCGCAACAGCTGCGCCCCGCGCTCTGCCGCGCGCTGGACCGGATGGCCGTGGTCGAGGACCTGGCCGCGGCCGGTGCGCTGGTCACCGCGCACCCCGAGGTCCGGGTGGCCACCACCGGCGGCGACGTGCTCGGCGCGGACTGGGCCGTCGGCGGCTCCGGCCGCAGCCAGAGCGTGATCGAGGTCCAGGCCGCCGTTGACGAGGCCCGCGACCAGCTCGCCGAGGCCGAACACCGCCTGGAAGCAGCCGGAGCCGCGCTGGAAGGCGCCCGCGCCGAGGAACGTGCCCGCCGGGACGAGGTCGGCCTGGCCCAGGAAGCCGTCAACGACGCCCGCGTGCAGCGCGCCCGCAGCTCCGAACGGCTGGCCCGGCTCGGCCAGGCCGCCCGCTCCGCGCTCGCCGAGGCCGAACGCCTCGAAGGCCAGCGCACCAAGGTGGAGAACTCCCGCGAGGAGAACCTCACCCGGCTCACCGAGCTGGAAGAACGGCTGCTGGAAGTCGAGGGCGAGCAGGAGACCGACGACGAGCCGGACACCAGCGCCCGCGACGACATCGCCGCCAGCCTGGCCAGTGCCCGGCAGGAGGAGATGGAGGCGCGGCTGGTCCAGCGCACCTCCGAGGAACGCGCCCGCGCCCTGATCGGCCGGGCCGACTCGCTGCGCCGCGCCGCCCGCGCCGAACGCGAGGCCAGGGAACGCGCCGAACGCGCCCGCGCCGCCCGCACCCGCGGTGCCACCGTGGCCAACGCGGTCGTCTCCGCCGGTGAGACCGCACTGGCCCGGATCGCGCTGTCGCTGACCCGCGCCGCCGCCGAACGCGACGCCGCCCAGGTGCGCAAGGCCGAGCACGAGGGCCAGCTCGGCAAGGTGCGCAACCGGGTCCGCGAACTCGGCACCGAGCTGGAGAAACTCACCGACGCGGTGCACCGGGACGAGGTGCTGCGCGCCGAGCAGCGGCTGCGCATCGAAACGCTGGAAACCAAGATCGCCGACGACTTCGGCATCGGCCTGGACGACCTGGTCGGCGAGTACGGGCCGATGGCCTTCATCCCGCCCACCGCGCTGGAGATCAGCGAGTACGAGGCGGCCAAGGAACGCGGCGAGGAAGTCAGCGCGCCGCAGCCGATGCCGTACGACCGGCCCACCCAGGAACGCCGGGCCAAGCGCGCCGAACGCGACCTCGCCCTGCTCGGCAAGGTCAACCCGCTCGCGCTGGAGGAGTTCGCCGCGCTGGAGGAACGCTACAAGTTCCTCTCCACCCAGCTGGAGGACCTCAAGGCGGCCCGGCGCGACCTGTTCAACACGATCAAGGAAGTCGACGAGCGGATCCTGGCCCTGTTCGCCGACGCCTACGAGGACGTGGCCAGGGAGTTCGTCCAGGTCTTCCAGACGCTCTTCCCCGGCGGCGAGGGCAAACTGCTGCTCACCGACCCGGAGGACCTGCTCACCACCGGTGTGGAGGTCGAGGCCCGGCCGCCCGGCAAGAAGGTCAAGCGGCTGTCCCTGCTCTCCGGTGGCGAGAAGTCGCTGACCGCGGTGGCCATGCTGGTGGCGATCTTCCGCGCCCGGCCCTCGCCGTTCTACATCATGGACGAGGTCGAGGCCGCGCTGGACGACACCAACCTGCGCAGGCTGATCACGCTCTTCGCCCAGCTGCGGGAGAAGTCGCAGCTCATCGTGATCACCCACCAGAAGCCGACCATGGAGATCGCGGACGCGCTCTACGGGGTCAGCATGCGCGGCGACGGCATCAGCCAGGTCATCTCGCAGCGCATGCGCGGGGTGGACACCGCCGCGCCCGCGCCCGAGCACCAGCACGTGCCCAAAAACGATCCGGAAAACGCGCCTGAGCCGGAACCGGTTCCGGCCTCCTGACCCTCTAAGGTCACGCGCATCCGGAACCGCACCCACTCGGGGGAGAGCACTCTCGTGAACCAGCCCTACGGCCAGCAGCCCTATCAGCCTGGGCAGCAGCCCTTCCCCGGGCAGCAGCCTGGCCAGCCGTTTCCCGGCCAGCAGCAGCCTTATCCGGGTCAGCCGCAGCCGGGTTACCCGGGTCAGCAGCAGCCGTACCCCGGCGGCCCGCAGCCGACCCAGCCGTACCAGGCCCCGCACAGCGGTGGCTTCCCGGCGCAGCAGCCCCCGCCCGGCGCCTACCCCGGCGGTCCCGGTGGCCCCGGCGGTTACCCGGGCCAGCAGCCGCAGCAGCAGTTCCCGCCGACCCAGCCCGGTCACGGCAGGCTGGTGCTGGACACCTCGTTCATGCCGCTGGCCTTCATCCTCAACTGGTTCAAGCCCACGCTGACCATCAACGGCAGGCCAGGCCCGATCGAGTGGGGCCAGACCCCGATCGACCTGCCGCCCGGCCAGTACCACGTGCGGGTGCACTTCCACTACATCTTCATGGACGCCGGCCCGGCCGAGGCGATGATCCCGATCGCCGAGGGCCAGAACGTGCCGGTGTTCTACCGCGCGCCCGCGTTCATGTTCGCCGGTGGCGCCATCGGCCCGGTGCCGCAGCCCACCCCCGCGCTGATCCCGATGATCGCCATCATGGCCGTGATCTTCCTGCTCGCGCTGTTCCCGCTGTTCCTGATCTGATCCATCGCCGCTATCGCTGAGCCCGCCCGCTCGGCCACGATCGCTGTCATGAACGGACACAGCGAGGTGATCGTGGTCGGCGGCGGGCACAACGGGCTCGTCGCGGCGGTGCTGCTGGCCAGAGCCGGGCGCTCGGTACGCCTGCTGGAACGGGCAGGGCACCTCGGCGGCGCGTCCATCGGCAAACAGGTCTTCCCAGGTCAGCCCGCGCGGCTGTCCCAGTACTCCTACCTGGTCAGCCTGCTGCCGGACGCACTGGCCGCCGAACTGCGGCTGCCGCTGGAACTGCGCTCCCGCGCGGTGTCCTCCTACACCCCGCTGCGCCGCGGCGGCCGCGACCTCGGCCTGCTGGTCGAACGCGAACCGGGCCCCGCCACCGAAGCGTCCTTCGCCGAGGTCACCGGCTCCCCGGCGGCCTGGACCGCCTGGCAGCGCTTCTACCGCCGGGTGGACGCCTTCGCCAAGGCGGTCGGCCCGGCCCTGGACGGCCCGCTGTCCCGGCGGGCCGAGGTCCGCGACCGGGTGACCGCGCTCGCTGGCGCCGACACCTGGGACGACCTGGTCGAACGGCCACTGTCCGAGGTCCTGGAACGCGAGTTCGCCGACGACCTGGTCCGCGGCGTGGTCGCCACCGACGGCCTGATCGGCATCGACACCTCGCTGTCCGACCCCGGCCTGGCGCAGAACCGCTGCTTCCTCTACCACGTGGCGGGCAACAGCTCGGGGGAGTGGCGGGTCCCGGTCGGCGGCATGGGCGCGCTGGCCGACGCCCTCACCGCCGCCGCCCAGGCCGCCGGCGTCGAGATCCACACCGACACCCCGGTGGACTCGGTGCGGGAGAACGGGAACCGGGTCGAGGTGTCCACAGTGGACGGCCGCGAGTTCAGTGCCGACCACCTGCTCGCCGCGGTCGCCCCCGCCGTGCTCGATCGCCTGCTCGGCCGCCCGGCCACCGACCCCGAGGGCAGCCAGCTCAAGGTGAACCTGTTGCTGCGCAGGCTGCCCCGGCTGCGCAGCGGCGCCGACCCGCGCCAGGCATTCGCCGGGACGCTGCACCTCGGCGAGTCCTACGCCGAGCTGGAATCAGCCCATGCCCTTGCTACCCAAGGGAAACTGCCCAACCCACTGCCCTGCGAGGTCTACTGCCACTCGCTGACCGACCCGTCCATCCTCGGCCCGCTCGCCGCCGAGGGCTACCACACGCTCACCCTGTTCGGCCTGCACGCGCCCGCCCGCCTCTTCCGCGAGCACAACCGCCGCGAGGAAGCCACCGCGGCCGCCCTCGCCGCCCTCCAGCACCACCTGGCCGAACCGCTCTCCGACGTGCTCGCCACCGACGCCGACGGCAACCCCTGCGTCCAGGCATCCACCCCCGTCGACCTGGAACGGGACCTCGGCATGCCCGGCGGGCACATCTTCCACGGCGACCTGAGCTGGCCCTGGCTGGCCGAGGAGGAACCAGCCGACACCCCGGCCCAGCGCTGGGGCGTGGCAGTGCCCGGCCTGCGCCGGGTGCTGCTGGCCGGCGCGGGCAGCAGACGCGGCGGCGGGGTCAGTGGCCTGGGCGGGCTGGCCGCGGCCCGCGTCGTTACCGATTCCGGCTGAGTTTCAGAACACAGCAGGTCAGGCCAGGTCCTGTGGCACACTGTCGCCGGTTCATGTAGCCCGATTGGGCTAATGGATGTATCGGAGACACTGGGGATGACCACCGCACCACGATCCGGCCTGCCCGGCTGGGCCAGGAAGCTCATCGGTTACGGGATCTTCGTCGCGATCGCGGCCGGATTCGGGATCTACGCGAGCTACACCAACGCCAAGGACGCGGCCGTCGGCGAATGCCTGCAGGGCCAGTCCGGCAAGGCCGACTCCTACAAGCGCGCCGACTGCACGAAGCCGGAGGCGAGTTTCAAGGTCGCCGGCATCGTCGAGGACCAGAGCGAGTTCACCGTCCAACTCGGCCTGAGCAACGTCTGCGAACCCTTCCCGACCGCGAAGTCGGTCTACTGGGAAGGCAAAAAGGGCGGCAAAGGCCGAGTGCTGTGTCTCGAGCCGGTAACACATTAGCGTTCGATTTGTGCCTTAGGTGACAGCATGTCACCATTGCGCGTCGCCCATGTGGGCGAACTTCAACAAGGAGACACTGGGGATGACGAACCCACAGGCCAACGCCCCGCAGGACCAGCCGATTCAGCCGGCCGGCGAGCAGCCCGCCGCGCCCAAGAAGAAGAAGAGCGTGCTGCCGAAGGTCCTCGGCATCCTGCTCGTGGTCCTGGTCGCTGGTGGCTTCGCGGTCTACCGCTACATGAACTCCGCCCAGAGCGCCAAGGTCGGCGAGTGCATCGCGGCCAAGGTCGAGGGCGAGAAGGTCAACTCGGCCAACAAGGTCGACTGCGGCAACGCGGACGCGCAGTACAAGGTCGTCGGCAAGTACGAGGACAAGAAGGAAGCCGACTTCAAGATCGAGCTGTGCGAGCCGCACGCGGACACCACGGACGCGATCTGGGTTCCGGAAGGCCGGAGCGGCGCCACCGGCACCGTGCTCTGCCTCACCGCGAACAAGAAGTGATCGTGAACGTGCGGTAACTCTTAGCTGAAAAAGGCCCCGGTTTCCGTCACTGGAAACCGGGGCCTTTTCGTTCGTCTCAGGCGGCCTTCGCCTCGCTCGCCGGTTCCTCCACCGGCGGCGGGCTACCGCGATGCCGCAGCGACAACAACCCGCCCACGATCAAAGTGATCGCCACGCCCAGCGGCGGATACCAGGGAAACGCCAGCCCCTTCGTCCCGCTGAGCACCGGCGGCAGGATGATCGCGGCCATCGTCACCACCGTCACCAGGAAAGCGATGATCGCGTCGGACTGCCGGGCCCGTTTCACGATCAACCCGAGCAGGAACGCGCCGAGCAATGCGCCATAGGTGTAACCGGTGATCGACAAACCCTGTTCCACCAGGGTGTCGCCGCGCGAGCCGTACTGCGCGAACAACCCGGCGAACACGATCAGCAGCCCGGCCCAGATCACCGTCCAGATCCGGCCCTGCCGGAGCAGGTCGGCGTCCGACAGCGGGCGTTTGACCACCCGCTGGTAGACGTCGGTGACCGTGGAGGAGGCCAGCGCGCCGAGCGAGGAACTCAGCGCCGCGGCCAGGATGCCCGCGATCACGAAGCCGGAGAGGCCACTGGGCAGTTCGGTGACGATGAAGTTGGCGAACAACTCGTCGTTGTTGTTCAGGCCCAGGTCCTGCACGGGCTTGGCCGCGTTGTAGAAGGCCCACAGCATCACGCCGATGAACAGGAACAACGCGAACTGCACGAAGACCACCACACCGCTGGCGATCAGCGCCTTCTGGCTCGCCCGCACGTCCTTGGTGGCCATCAGCCGCTGCACGATGAGCTGGTCCGCGCCGTGCGAGGCCATGGACAGCACCGCGCCACCCACCACCGCGGCCAGCAACGCGTACTGGCTGTACCGCGGGTCCGAGGTGAGGTCGAAGACCTGGAACTTGTTGGCGTCGAAGGCCTTGCCCAGCCAGTCGCCGGGCAGCCGGTCGGCCAGCACCCAGATCACCACGGCCGCGCCGAGCAGGTACCAGACCATCTGGATCGCATCGACCCAGACCACCGCCCGCACCCCGCCGAAGAAGCTGTAGACCACCATCGCGATGCCAAGGACGAACACGATCGTCCAGTAGTTCGCCGCCACGCCGTAGGCGGCCAGCACCACCTTGACCGGGATCGCGGTGGCGAACAACCGCAGCCCGTCGGCCAGCAGCCGGGTGAACAGGAAGGTCACCGAGGCGGTGGTGCGCAGCCCGTCGCCGAACCGCTTGCCCAGGAAGGCGTAGGCGGTGACCAGGTCACCGGCCACGTACTTGGGCAGCAGCACGAAGGAGACCACGATCCGGCCCAGCAGGTAGCCGATGGCCAGCGACAGGAAGGTCATCCCGCCCGCGCCGGGGGTGGCCAGGTAGGCCACCGTCGGCACGCTGAGCACGGTCAGCGTCGAGGTCTCCGCGGAGACCACCGACAGGCAGACCACCCACCAGGAGATCTTGCCCTCGCCGACGAAGTAGTCGCTGGCCGATTTCTGTCTGCCGCCGATCCAGATCCCCAGCAGCGGCATGCCCACCAGGAACACCGCGATGATGGCCAGGTCGAGACTGCGCACGTCCCACCTCCTGCTCTAACCGCCGGTTCGCACCGGCTCCCCAGTTGTGTGCCCCCGGTCAGCCCCCGTGGCCACGCAGCGCAGCGCGACCGGTGGTCGCGGCCATGGTGCGGGCAGTAGCAACGCGGTCCGGCCCGGGGTGATGCTGCCCAGCGGGCGCGGGCCGACCGCCCCTGTGGCCGCCGGCAGGTTGCCGGGCTGACCGCAGAAGGTGAGCAGGCCGAGCAACGCCGCAAGGTAGCCCTCCTTGCCGTCGGCAGGCAGTCCCTCGGCCGCGCTGGTGACCAGCTCGGCCGGGGCGAGATGCCTGCTCAGGGCGGCCATCAGCGTGGCGTTGTGCACCCCGCCTCCGGAAGCCACCACCCGGGTGGCCTCTTGCCGATCACACTCCTGGGCGACCGTGCGGGCGGTCAGCTCCACCAAAGTGGCCAGCAGGTCCGGGATCGAGGGCGGGGTGGCCAGGCGGGCCAGGGCGGCGTGCAGGTACTCGGCGGTGAAATATTCCTTGCCGGTGGACTTCGGCGGCGGCAGCTCGTAGTACGGGTCGGCCAGCAGGGCTGACAACAGGTCCGGGTGAGGGGAGCCGATGGCGGCGAGCCGGCCCCCCTCATCGCGCTCCCGACGTTCCGGTAGCAGCCGGGCGGCCGAATCAAGCAGCGCGTTGCCCGGACCTGTGTCGTAGGCCAGCGGCGGCAGACCGCCACCGACCACGCTGATGTTGGCGATGCCACCGAGGTTGAGCGCGGCCGTGCGCGCCCGCCCGTGGCCCAGCCAGAGCTGGTCGAACAGTCCGGCCAGCGGTGCCCCGTGCCCACCGGCGGCCACATCCCTGGTCCGCAGGTCGGCGACCACCGGCAGTCCGGTGGCCTCGGCGATCCAGGCGGGCTGGCCCAGCTGCAGGGTGCCCTCGCAGCGGCCGTCCTCCACCCAGTGGTAGATCGTCTGCCCGAGCGAGCCGATCAGATCGGCCTGCCCATCGCAGAGTTCGGTGAGCCCGCGCAGCGCGGCCACCCCGAATGCCCGGCCGACCAGCGTGTCCAGCCGGCACAGCTGCCGGGCCGAACAGTCCGCGGGGGGCAGCGCGGCCAGCAGTTCGGCGCGCAGCTCCGCGGGGTAGGGCACGTCCAGGCAGCCCAGCGGCCGCAGTTCGAGCCAGCCGTCGGCGGCGAGGCGGAACTCGGCCGCGGCCACGTCGATGCCATCCATCGACGTGCCGGACAGCAGCCCGAGCACTCGCCAAGATTTCACAAGATGGGTCTATTGCATGGCGGAAGTTTACGCAAGTGTCCGCCGCAGTTGATAGCGAGTCGAGATCAGCCCTTCAGCGCGGCCACCATCTCCTTGCCCTTGGGCAGCAGGTTGTCCCGGCACTGGTCGATCTCCGGGCCGTGCGTGGCGCCGCCGGGGATGCCCGGACCCTCCTGCTGCAGGGTCACCAGCACGTTGCCGTCGCTGAAGCGGCCGTAGCAGCCGTTGCCGCCGGTGGACTTGGGGAACAGCACGGTGTCGCCGTCCTGCCGGTCCGCCGGGGACTTGTCGATGGTCAGCCAGTACTCGGCGCCGTCCTTGGTGCCGTTGTGCTTTGGCTGGCCGTCGCTGACGAACAGGGTGATCTCGGCCCGCATGTTCACCTCGGGCTGTTTGGTGCCCCAGTAGCACTTGACCACCACGGTCTGCAGATCACCGTCGCCGCGGGATGCCTGGGTGTCCTTCTTCTTCTGCGCGTTGCGTGGTTCCAGGGTGGGGAACAGGGTCAGCTTCGCGTTGAGCGTGGTGCACTCCGGCAGGTCGGTGTACTTGTCGGCCGGACCCGGCCCGGCCTCGGCGCCGGTCTCCGCGGAGTCGGTCGTGCCGCCGGAGTTGAGGTAGACGACCACGCCGATCCCGGCGAGGAGCAGCACGGCGAGCCCGACCACGAGCGCGATCACCGGCCCGTTGTTCTTCTTCGGCGGTCGCGGATACCCGTAGCCGTAGCCGGGCGGCGGGTACTGCGGCTGCTGGTAGGGCTGGTGCTGGTGCGGACCGGGCTGCATGGCCGACATCCTGTCCCAGACCCGACTCCGGCGAGGGCCGAACCGCCCATGATGCGAGGATGGGGGCGTGTCCACCGAAGTAATGATCTGGATCGCCGTAGCCGTCGCCGCGGTGCTGCTCGTCGCGCTCGTCACCGGGATCGTGCTGGCCAGGCGCCGCCGGGTGAGCATCGCCGAGCAGGCCAAGCCCGCGGTCCCGGCCCGGTCGACCTACCAGGCGGACAGCAAGATCAGTTTCGCCCCCGGCACGGACACCGCCACCGCGCCGGCCGTCGAACCCGAACACCCGGTGACCGAGCGCACCGAGGTCGACGGGCAGCCGGGGGTGGGCGATGACGCCGCGGTGCCGAGGGACACCCCGCGCCGGGACATCGTGGACGTGCCGCTGCCGCCCGCGGCCGAGGCGCCTGCCCCGATCGAGCCGGTCGTGGTCGCCGAGTCGCGTCCGGCGCCGGATGAGATCGCGCCCACCGCGGGCCGCCTGGAGCGGTTGCGCGGACGGCTGGTCAAGTCCCGTTCCGCGTTCGGTCAGGGCCTGCTCGGCCTGCTCGGCGCCGGCGATCTGGACGAGGACTCCTGGACCGAGGTCGAGGACACCCTGCTGCTGGCCGACCTGGGCGCGGCCACCACCGCGGAGATCATCGACCGGCTGCGCAAGGAGATCGTCACCCGCGGCGTGCGCACCCCGGAGGCGGCCCGCGCGGTGCTGCGCGAGGTGCTGGTGGACGCGCTCAAGCCGGAGATGGACCGCTCGGTGCGCGCGCTGCCGCACGACGGCCGCCCGGCGGTGCTGCTGATCACCGGCGTCAACGGCACCGGCAAGACCACCACCACCGGCAAGCTGGCCAGGGTGCTGGTGGGCGATGGCCGCACGGTGATCCTGGGCGCGGCCGACACCTTCCGCGCCGCCGCCGCCGAACAGCTGGCCACCTGGGCCGAGCGCGCGGGCGCGGAGATCGTGCGCGGCAAGGAAGGCGCCGACCCGGCCAGCGTGGCCTTCGACGCGGTCAAGCGCGGCGTGGAGGCAGGCGTGGACGCGGTCCTGGTGGACACCGCGGGCCGCCTGCACACCAAGACCGGCCTGATGGACGAGCTGGGCAAGGTCAAGCGGGTGGTGGAGAAGCAGGCCAAGGTGGACGAGGTGCTGCTCGTGCTGGACGCCACCACCGGTCAGAACGGCCTCACCCAGGCCAGGGTGTTCTCCGATGTGGTCGAGGTGACCGGCATCGTGCTGACCAAGCTGGACGGCACCGCCAAGGGCGGCATCGTCTTCCAGGTCCAGCGTGAACTGGGTGTCCCGGTCAAGCTGGTCGGCCTTGGCGAGGGTCCGGACGACCTGGCCCCGTTCGCCCCCGGCGCCTTCGTGGACGCTCTGCTCACATAGCCAGGAGTTCGTGCAGGTCCAGGGCGTCCCGGAAGTCCGGGACCACCCTGGACCCGGTGCGCAGGTCCACCGCGAGCTGCCGGTAGAGCCCGGCCACGTTGACCGCGGGCACCGGCAGCGCCGAACCCGGCAGCGGCACCGGCTCGCCGTGGGTGTCCCGCAGCTCCAGCCGTGCGATCTGCGGCTGGATCGCCAGCGACTGGGGCTCCGGCGCGGAGACCAGGGTCAGGCTGCCCTCGGTCCCGGCGATCTCCAGGTGCACCCTGGGCCGGAACTGCTCGTTGTCGTGCACCAGCACGGTGGCCAGCGCGCCGCCGTCCAGTTCGGCCACCGCGGCCAGGTGGTCGGGGGTGTCCGGGGTGATCCGCTCCCCGGTCTCGGCGATCACCTGCTCGGTCACCTGCAGTGTGCTGCGGGTGCTGAACGAGCGGATCGGCCCGGCCAGGTGCCGCAACAGGTCCACCGCGTGCCCGCCGAGCACCTCCACCAGCCCGGCGCCGCTGGCCTTCTCGAAGGTGTAGGCCATCCAGGCCGGGACACCGCCCGCGCCGCCCCTGGCCCGCGCGCTGAGCAGGGTGGCCGTCCGGATCCGCCCGATCCGGCCCTCGTCGATCAGCTTCTTCGCCGCCACCACCGCCGGGCTGAACCGGCCCTGCAGGCCGATCACCGCACGCACCCCGGCCGCCTCGGCGGCCTTGGCGAGTTCCTCGTCCTCCGCGGCGTCGCGGCCCAGCGGCCACTCGCAGTAGACGTGCTTGCCCGCGGCCAGCGCGGCCAGCACCAGCTCCCGGTGCGCCGGCACCTTCACCGTGACCACCACCAGGTCCACCTCGGGATGACCGGCCAGCTCCTGCGCGTTGGTGAAGGCGTGTGCCGCGCCGAACCGCCGCTTCGCCTCCTGGGCGCTCTCCGCCCGGCTGGTGCCCACCGCGACCAGCCGGTACTGCTCCGGCAGCGCGGCCAGCGCCGGGAGGTGCGCCATGGCGGCCCAGCCCCGGTCCGGGCTCGCGCCCAGGATGCCCACTCCGATCATCGGGTCCTCCTCATAAACGGGTCACAGTGACCCGTTTAGCTCGACCCTAGACTGCCGGCATGTCCGCCGTCGAGCAGCTGCTCTCCACTGGCGCCGCGCGCGCCGACGCCCGGCGCAACGTGGCCCGGCTGGTGGCCGCCGCCCGCGCCGCCCTGGACGAGCAGGGCCTCGGCGTCACCACCAGGGAGATCGCGCACCGGGCCGGGGTCGGCCTCGGCACCGTGCACCGCCGGGTGCCCTCGGTGGAGAAGCTGATCGGCGCGATCCTGATCGACACCATCGACTCGATGGCCGAGCTGGTCACCGAGGCCGCCAGGGAACCCGATCCGTGGCTGGCCTTCGCCGGGTTCGCCGAGTCCTACGTGCAGCTGCGCGCGGCCAGCTGCGGCCTGCACGCCGCGCTCGCCGGCGACGGCGACCTCAACCTCGGCGGCCCACTCGACCGCCTCCGTGACGAGGTCACCGCCCTGATCCAGCGCACCCAGGACGCGGGCGCCATCCGCACCGACCTGGACCCGCACGACGTGTTCTTCGTGCTGGCCACCGCCATCCCGGCCGAACGCACCATGGGCCTGCTCGCCCGTCCGGACCAGTGGCGGCGCAATCTGGGTGTCCTGTTGGACGGTCTGCGCAACGCAGCCGTAACAACACCGTCGGCACAGTTCACGCCGGTGAAACCTCCGGCGTAACCGGACGAAACACCGGATCTCGATCCTTCCGTGCAACGTGGCAGGCACGGGAGGACAACGAGAATGAATCAAGGCGACACCGCCTGGGTGCTGATCAGCGCCGCTCTGGTGCTGCTCATGACGCCGGGGCTTGCGTTCTTCTACGGCGGCATGGTGCGCGCGAAGAGCGTGCTCAACATGCTCATGATGAGCATCGGCAGCATGGCCGTGGTCGGCGTGCTGTGGGTGCTCTTCGGCTACTCCTTCACCTTCGGCAAGGACGTGGCGGGCGGCTGGCTGGCCGATCCCACCGAGTTCTTCGGCCTTGACGGCCTGCTGAGTCCGGAGTCGCTGTCCGGCACCATCCCCACTACGGCGTTCGTCGCCTTCCAGGCCATGTTCGCGATCATCACCGTGGCGCTGATCTCCGGCGCCGTGGCCGACCGGGCCCGGTTCGGGCCGTGGCTGCTGTTCACCGCGCTCTGGGTGACGGTGGTCTACTTCCCGGTCGCGCACTGGGTCTTCGACTTCGACGGCAAGGACGCGGACGGCAACGTCATCGACCCCGGCGGCTGGATCGCCAACCAGCTGGCCGCGATCGACTTCGCCGGCGGCACCGCGGTGCACATCAACGCCGGTGCCGCGGCACTGGCCCTGGTGCTGGTGCTGGGCAAGCGGCGCGGCTGGCCCAAGGAGCCGATGAAGCCGCACAACCTGCCGCTGGTGGTGCTCGGCGCGGGTCTGCTGTGGTTCGGCTGGTTCGGCTTCAACGCGGGTTCCGCGCTGGCTGCCAACACCACCGCGGCGGTCACCTTCGTCAACACCCTGGTCGCCACCGCGGCCGCCACCCTGGGCTGGCTGCTGGTCGAGCGCATCCGCGACGGCAAGCCGACCACCCTTGGCGCGGCCTCGGGCATCGTGGCCGGTCTGGTCGCCATCACCCCGGCCTGTTCCGCGGTCACCCCGCTGGGCGCGATCGCGGTCGGCGCCATCGCCGGTGTGCTCTGCGCCCTGGCGGTCAGCCTGAAGTACAAGCTGGGCTACGACGACTCGCTCGACGTGGTCGGCGTGCACCTGGTCGGCGGTCTGGCCGGCACCCTGCTGATCGGCCTGTTCGCCTCCGAGACCGCCCCGGCCAAGGTCAACGGCCTGTTCTACGGCGGCGGTTTCGACCAGCTGGGCAAGCAGGCGGTCGGCGCGTTCGCGGTGCTCGCCTACTCCTTCGTGCTCTCCTTGCTCATCGCCTTCCTGGTCAAGGTCACCGTCGGCTTCCGGGTCGATCCGGAGGCCGAGGTCCAGGGCATCGACGAGGCCGAACACGCGGAGAGCGCCTACGAGTTCGCCACCTTCGGCGGCCGCGGCGGCGCCTTCAAGTCGGCGGGGACCTCCACCACCGCGAGTCTTGAGGAGAGCAAGGCATGAAGCTGGTAACCGCGATCGTCAAGCCGTTCACCATCGACGACGTGAAGGCCGCGCTGGAGCAGCTCGGTGTGCTCGGCATGACCGTCAGCGAGGTGCAGGGCTACGGCAGGCAGAAGGGGCACACCGAGGTCTACCGCGGCGCCGAGTACGCCGTGGACTTCGTGCCCAAGGTCCGGATCGAGGTGCTCATCGACGACACCGGGGTGGACAAGGTGGTCGACGCGATCGTCGAATCCGCCCGCACCGGCAAGATCGGCGACGGCAAGGTCTGGGTCACCCCGGTGGACACGGTGGTGCGGGTGCGCACCGGGGAACGCGGCACCGACGCGATCTGAGCAGTTCCACAGGTAGGTAGGGCCGGATGTGGCGGTCCCGTTGGCGCCCAACGGGATCGCCACATCCGGCGTCTTGCGAGCAAGGCGGGGCACAGCATGAGCGCAGGGGTCAGCGAATCGGTCGGGCCAACCGCGGCGGACCTGGTGCGAGCGCGGCAGCTGCTGCTGGCGCCCGCGCCAGGGCACCGGAAACTGGCCGCGGAGCCACTACGCGCCGCGCTGGTCGACCTGCACGACTTCTGGCTGGCCGCGCACGCCGGCATGGCGGGCATCGGCGGCGCGGGCAGCGGCACCGCACTGGTCGCCGTGGGCGCGCTCGGCCGCCGCGAACTGGCCCCGCACTCCGACCTCGACCTGGTTCTTGTCCACAATGGACGGACCGAGGTCGGCGCGCTGGCCGACCGGCTCTGGTACCCGCTGTGGAACTCCGGCGTCGGCCTGGACCACTCGGTGCGCACGCTCTCGGAGGCGGAGAAGGTGGCCGCCACCGACCTGCGTGCCGCGCTCGGCCTGCTGGAGGTTCGGCACCTGGTCGGCGACCAGGCGCTGTCCGAACGACTCGCCGCCGGCGCGCGGCAGAGCTGGCGGGCGGGCATCCGGACCCGGTTCGAGGACCTGGTCGAGGCCGCCGAACACCGCTGGCAGCGCTCCGGCGAGGTCGCGCACCGGGTCGAACCCGACCTGAAGAACGGCAAGGGCGGCCTGCGCGACCTCAACCTGCTCGACGCGCTGGCCGCCACCCAGCTGGTGGACCGGCCCGGCGCCGAGGTCCGCGCCGCCCGCACGCTGCTGCTGGACGTGCGCACCGAACTGCACCGCGGCGTCGGCAAGGCCCGCGACGTCATCCGGGCCGAGGACGGCGACGAGATCGCCATGGCACTGGGTGTCGGCGATCGCTTCGAGCTGGCCAGGCTGCTCTCCGCCACCGGCCGCACCGTGGCCTACGCGGTCGACGTGGCCCTGCGCACCGCGCGCAACGCCCTGCCCCGCAAGGGTTTCGCCGCGCTCAGCAGTCGCGCCCCGTGGAACCGCGGCCCGGCCAGGCGGCCACTGGACGACGGCGTGGTGCTGCACGGCGGCGAGGTAGCGCTGGCCCGCGACGCCGTGCCGGCCCGCGATCCCGGCCTGCTGCTGCGGGTGGCCGCCTCGGCCGCGCGCACCGGCAGCCCGATCGCCGCCGGCACGCTGGCCCGGCTGGCCGACTCCGCGCCCGAACTGCGCAGGCCATGGCCCAGCGCGGCCCGCCAGGAACTGCTCGCCCTGCTCGGCTGCGGACGCGGGCTGATCGACGTGGTCGAGGCGCTGGACCGGACCGACCTGTGGGGACGGCTGTTCCCGGAGTGGGGCGCCGTCCGCGACCTGCCGCCACGCGATGCCGCGCACACCTGGACGGTGGACCGGCACCTGGTGCACGCGGTGGCCAACGCCGCCCGGCTGGCCACCACCGTCTCCCGCCCCGACCTGCTGCTGCTGGCCACCCTGCTGCACGACATCGGCAAGGGCCGCGACGGCGACCACTCCGAGGTCGGCGCCGCACTGGCCACCCAGGTCTGCGAACGCCTCGGCCTGTGGCCCTCGGATGTGACCATCGTGGCCAGGGTGGTCCGGCACCACCTGCTGCTGCCGCACACCGCCACCCGCCGCGATGTGGAGGACCCGGCCACCGTGCACCGGGTGGTGGACACCCTCGACGGCGACCCGGTGGCCCTGGAACTGCTGCACGCGCTGGCCGAGGCCGACTCACTGGCCACCGGACCCGGCGTGTGGACGGAGTGGAAGGCCGCGCTGATCGCCGACCTGGTCCGCCGCTGCCGCGCCGCGATGGCCGGGGAGCCGCTGGAAGGCCCCGGCCCGCTCGACCCGGAACAGCAGGCCCTCGCCGAGGCCGCGGTCGCCTCCGGCAAACCGCACGTGGTGATCACCCCCAACGGCCAGACCGCCACCGTCACCGTGCTCGCCCCGGACCGGATCGGCCTGCTCTCCCTGGCCAGCGGCGTGCTCGCGCTCAACTCCCTCGAGGTGCACGCGGCCGAGGTCAGCGCGTACGCCGGGGCCGGGGTGGAGACCTTCACCGTGTCCCCGCGCTTCGGCACCCTGCCCGATGCCGCGCTGCTGCGCGAGCAACTGGTCAAGGTGGTCGAGGGCACCCTCTCGCTGACCGACCGGCTGGCCGCCAAGGAACGCGACTACGGCGGCCCGCCCGAGCAGATCGCCCCGCCCAAGGTGCTCTGGTTCGACGACGAGGCCAGCGGCGCGGTGGTGCTGGAACTGCGTGCCACCGACCGGATCGGCCTGCTGCACCGGATCGCGGCCGCACTGGAGAGCTGCAAGGTCGACGTGCGCTGGGCCAGGGTGGCCACCCTCGGCGGCACCGTCGTGGACTCCTTCAGCCTCACCACCGCCGACAACGGCCTGCACGAGCCCGGCAGCCCGGCCCGTCGCAAGATCGAGAAGGCGGTGCTGGCCGCCGCCCGCTGAGCAGCAGCCCGCTCCGTAACGGGGGCAGGGCTGCGTAGCGGGACGTAGGTAGTTCCACGTGGTCCGGTTCACGGGCCATCACGCTGCGCTGACCTGCACGAATGGACCAGGCTGACTGCCGTGACGCGGTTCGGGGACCACGGTGGGGAGCCGTGGCAGGAGGCCACAGCGTCACCAGCGGAGAGCCGATGGCGGCCCGGTGAGGGGTCCAGGCCGCCATCGGTGCTCTCCGGGTAGCCACCTGTCGATCAGCTGTCGACGGGCTGTGGGCGGAACGTCCTGGTTCGCCCCGTACGTTCTTCAGTTGTGGACAGCACCGGCGTGACATCCAGCCGCCCCGGCACCGGACCACTCGTGGTCCGAGCACGACCGCACGACCTGATGCTGCTCGCCGGCCTACCAGGGGCGGGCAAGTCCTCCCTGCTGCGCAAGCTGCGCGCCAGCGGCCCGTACACCGTGCTCGACTCCGACCAGGTCCGCGACCCGCTGGCCGAGTGGCTGCCGAACCTGCCCTACCGCTGCTACCGGCCGCTGGTGCACCTGCTGCACCACCTGCGCATCGTCTGGGCCGCGCTCACCGCGCCCGGCCCCGTGCTCGTGCACGAGCCCGCCACCAGGGTGACCACCCGCACCTGGCTGTCCCTGCTGGCCCGGCTCTCCGGCCGCCGGCCGCGGATGCTGTGGCTGGAGGTCAGCCCCGAACAGGCCCGCGAGGGACAGCGCGCCAGGGCCAGGGTGATCCGCCCGCATTCCTTCGCCAGACACGTCCGGCGGGCCCTGCGGATCAGCGCCCGGCTCACCGCCGGACGGCCGCTGCGGGGCTGGCCGGAGGTCACCCTGATCTACCGCTCGGACGTCGCGAACGGCCTGAAACTGGAGTTGGTGGGTTCGCGGTCGCGCTGACGGCTAGCCTTAGGGTCAGGAACTCTGTTGCCGTCCTGACCCCGCTGGAGCCCGAGACCCGTGTTCGACACCCTTTCCGACCGCCTCACATCGGTCCTGAAGAACCTGCGCGGCAAGGGCAAACTGTCCGATGCCGACATCGACGCGACCTGTCGCGAGATCAGGATCGCACTGCTCGAGGCCGACGTGGCGCTGCCCGTCGTGCGCAGCTTCATCGCGCAGATCAAGGAGCGGGCCAAGGGCGCCGAGGTCTCCCAGGCGCTGAACCCGGCCCAGCAGGTCGTCAAGATCGTCAACGAGGAACTCGTCGCCATCCTCGGCGGCGAGACCCGTCGGCTCAACCTGGCCAAGACCCCGCCCACGGTGATCATGCTCGCCGGTCTGCAGGGCGCCGGTAAGACCACCCTGGCCGGCAAGCTGGCCAAGCACCTGGCCGGGCAGAACCACACCCCGCTGCTGGTCGCCTGCGACCTCCAGCGGCCCAACGCGGTCAACCAGCTCCAGGTGGTCGGCCAGCGGGCAGGCGTGCCGGTGTTCGCGCCCGAGCCGGGCAACGGCGTCGGCGACCCGGTCGCGGTGGCCAGGCTGGCCATCGAGGAAGCCCGCAAGTCCCAGCACGACCTGGTCATCGTCGACACCGCCGGCCGCCTCGGCGTCGACGAGGAGCTGATGAAGCAGGCCGCGGACATCCGCGACGCCGTGCAGCCCGACGAGGTGCTGTTCGTGGTCGACGCGATGATCGGCCAGGACGCGGTCAGCACCGCGACCGCCTTCCAGGAGGGCGTCGGCTTCACCGGCGTCGTGCTGACCAAGCTCGACGGCGACGCCCGCGGTGGCGCCGCGCTCAGCGTCCGCGAGGTCACCGGCCAGCCGATCATGTACGCCTCCAACGGGGAGAAGCTGGAGGACTTCGACGTCTTCCACCCCGACCGGATGGCCAGCCGCATCCTCGGCATGGGTGACGTGCTCACCCTGATCGAGCAGGCCGAACAGGTCTTCGACGCCCAGGAGGCGGAGAAGCAGGCGCAGAAGCTGGGCGCCGGCGAGCTGACCCTGGAGGACTTCCTCCAGCAGATGATGGCCGTGCGCAAGATGGGCCCGATCGCCAACCTGCTCGGCATGCTGCCCGGCGCCGGGCAGATGAAGGACGCCATCGCCCAGGTCGACGAGAAGCAGCTGGACCGGGTGCAGGCGATCATCCGCGGCATGACCCCGGCCGAGCGGGCCGACCCGAAGATCATCAACGCCTCCCGGCGGCAGCGCATCGCCAAGGGCTCCGGCGTGGCGATCAGCGAGATCAACAACCTGGTCAACCGCTTCTTCGACGCCAAGAAGATGATGCAGCAGATGGCCGGACGCTTCGGCATCGGCGGCGGCAGCGCCACCAGGGGCGGCGGCAAGGGCCGCAAGGGCAAGAAGGGGAAGAAGGGCAAGGGCCCGACCCCGCCCAAGATCCGCGGCGGCTTCCCCGGCATGGGCGGCATGCCCGGCTTCCCCGGCGGCATGCCCGACCTGTCCGGCATGCCCAAGGGCCTCAACGAGCTGCCCCCGGCGCTGTCCAACCTGGACCAGCTCCCGCCCGGCTTCGACCCCTCGAAGCTGAAGTTCGACAAGTGACCCAGGCACCACCAGCGTTCCACCTGCGCGGCGTCCTCCTCCCGGAGGGCGAACACCGGGACCTGTGGATCGCGGACGGGCTCATCTCGCATGAGCCCGTCCGCGCCGCCCAGACCTTGCACGAGGGCGGCTACCTGCTGCCCGGCCTGGTCGACGCGCACTGCCACGTCGGCCTTGGCCCCAACGGCGCGGTGGAACTGCCCGAGGCCGTCGACCAGGCCCGCACCGACCGCGACGCCGGCGCGCTGCTGCTGCGCGACTGCGGCTCCCCGCTGGACACCCGCCCGCTGCAGGAGCGCGCCGACCTGCCCCGGATCATCCGCGCGGGCAGGCACCTCTCCCGTCCCAAGCGCTATATCCCCTACATCAGCGCGGAACTGGAACACGAGGAACTGCTGCCCGCGGCCATGGCCGAACAGGCCGCCGATGGCGACGGCTGGGTCAAGATCGTCGGCGACTGGATCGACCGCGGCACCGGCGACCTGGCCCCGCTCTGGTCGGACCGGATCCTCACCGAGGCCATCGCCGCCGCGCACGCCGCCGGCGCCAGGGTCACCGCGCACGTCTTCTCAGAGGACGCGGTCCCCGGCCTGGTCAACGCGGGCATCGACTGCATCGAACACGGCACCGGCCTGACCGGGGACACCATCGCCGAGATGGCCCGCCGCGGCACCGCGCTGGTCCCCACCCTGATCAACATCGAGCTGTTCCCCGGCATCGCGGCCAAGGCGGGCAAGTACCCGCGCTACGCCGAGCACATGCTCGACCTGCACGCCCGCTGCGCCGACACCATGGCCGCCGCGATCGAGGCCGGCGTCCCGGTCTACGCGGGCACCGACGCCGGCGGCGGCATCAAACACGGCCGCATCGCCGACGAGATCGCCGCCCTGCACCGGGTGGGCATGAGCAGGGAGGCGGCCATCGGCGCCGCGTCCTGGGCCGCCCGCGAGTGGCTGGGCAGGCCGGCCCTGACCCACGGCGCACCGGCCGACCTGGTGGTATACGCCGAGGACCCGAGAAGCGACCTGGGTGTGCTGCGCAGCCCGGAACTGGTCGTGCTCGGCGGCCACCCGTACACCTGATTCGGGGGAGGACCAGATGACAGGGGCCCCAGACCACGCGGACGCGCCCACCCCACCCACGGGCTTCACCCGCCCGGCGCCACCCGGCAGCCCAGCCCCGCCACCCGGCGAGCCCACGGCCGCCGCGGCGTCCCCTGGCCAGCCGCCACCCACCTGGCCCACCGCACCGCAGGCCGAAGCACCCGCAGCCGCCGCCCCCGCCGCCGCGCCGCATCTCAGCGCCCCCGCTGCCCTGCCGCCCTCGGTCCCAGCCGCCGCGCCGCCCGCCGGTGCCGCCGCCCAGCCGCACGGCCTCGGCCAGCCCCCAGCCACCTTCCCGGTGGCCGACATCCCCGGCTACGGCCCCGCCCCGGCCGCACCCCCGTCCTGGTCCACCTACTCCGCCCCCATGCGCGACGTCGACCAGAACCGCGATCCCTACCTGCACCCCACCTACTACGAAGCCCAGCAGGTCGCCGCCACCCGGACCAGCGTGCACTGGGGCATCCTGGTCTTCGTCCTGGGCTACGGCGCCTTCCACCTGGCCGGACTGATCATCAACGCCGTGATGGCCGGTCAGTTCCGCGGCTTCGACCCCGCCGAACCCCCGGTGCTCGGCCCGCTCCTGCTGCTCTCCTTCGCGCCCAACCTGCTGCTCGGCCTGGTCCCGGCCATCGCGAGCTGGTGGAAGGGCAGCGGTCTGCGCCGCGACTTCGGCATCGTGCCCACCCTGCGCGACCTCAGGGTCGGCCTGGTCTGCGGCGCGATCTCCATCGGCGCCGCCTTCCTCATCAACCCGATCGTGTTCGGCCTCGGCGGCGGCTCCCCACCCCCGGCCACCGGCATCTTCGCCGGCAACGAGGGCCGCACCGTCTGGCTGGCCCTGCTCGCCCTGTTCCTGTTCATCGGCGCCCCGCTCACCGAGGAACTGCTGACCAGGGGCGCGCTCTGGGGCGCGCTGGAGCAGTACCGGGTGCCCAGGTACGCGATCCTGGTGCTCACCGCGCTGGTCTTCTCCCTCATGCACCAGGAACCCGACCGCACCCTGGCGCTGTTCGCCCAGGGCGTCGCGATGGGCTGGGCCAGGATGCTCACCGGGCGCATCGGCGCCAGCATCGTGGCGCACGCGGTGAACAACCTGTTGCCTGCGCTGATCTTCTTCTTCGGCGCGAACCTGGTGCCGTCCTAGGTCCCGGCCCCGCTACGCCGGGTAGTCCTTCTGGCTAGAGTGGGACAGTTCTTCCCGATCGCAAGCCCAGCCGCTCGGAGGCGCCCGTGAACGCACCGCAGACGCCGGAGCCGGTGGGCGATCCTCCAGCGGGGCTCCGCTGGTGGGCGATCCTGCGCGGCCTCGGCGAGCGCCCGGCGGACGCGCTCTTCGACACCCCGGCCAAACCGCATCGGTGGGGCTTTGGCGCGTTCGTGGTCTCCTTCGGTGCGTTCCTGCTGGTCTCGGTCACGCTCAGTGCACTGTTGCGGCCCGCCCCCGGCGCCCGGATCGGGCAGTTCGAGCTGGTCGCGGTGCTGGCCCTGCCCACCCTGACCGGCGCGCTGGTCGCGGTGCTGATCACCATGCTGCGCGGCAACGGCCCACTGGCCGACCTGCGGCTGCGCTGGAACTGGCGGCACGCCGGCATCGGCCTGGCCATCGGCGCGATCGCCCTGGTGCCGACCCTCTACGCCACCCGGATCTGGGCCGCCTGGGTCGGCAACGACCAGGCCAACTCCGCGGTCGGCAAGGTCCTCGACGGCGCGACCATGTCCCCGGTGCTGGCCGTGGTCGTCTTCCTGCACCTGTGGCTGGTCGGCCCGCTGTGCGAGGAGATCGTCTACCGCGGCCTGCTCTGGGGCGCGGTGGAACGCCTCGGCTGGGGCCGCTGGGCCGCGTTCGTGCTGAGCACCATGGTCTTCGCGGTCGCGCACTTCGAGCCGGAGCGCACCCCGCTGCTGCTGTTCATCGCGATCCCGATGGGCCTGGCCCGGATGTACACCGGCGGCCTGCTGGCCAGCATCGTGGTGCACCAGGTCAACAACCTGCTGCCCGCGCTGGGCATGCTGCTGATCATGACAGGGGTGATCCCGGCATGAGGCTGGACCTCAACAGCGACCTCGGCGAGGGCTTCGGCATCTGGCGGCTGGGCGATGACGAGGCACTGCTGGACGTGGTCACCTCGGCCAACGTGGCCTGCGGCTTCCACGCGGGCGACCCGGCCACCATGCGCCGGGTCTGCCAGGCCGCGGCCAGGTCAGGGGTCGCGGTCGGCGCCCAGGTCTCCTACCGCGACCTGGCCGGCTTCGGCCGCCGCTTCATCGACGCCGACCCGGCCGAGCTGGCCGACGAGGTGCTCTACCAGATCGGCGCGCTCTCCGCGTGCGCCCGCGCGGCGGGCACCGAGGTCCGCTACGTCAAACCGCACGGCGCGCTCTACAACGCGGTCGTGCACCACGAGGCCCAGGCCGCCGCGGTGGTCGCCGGCGTGCGTGCCTTCGGCGAACTCCCGGTGCTCGGCCTGCCCGGCTCCCGGCTGCTCGCCGCGGCCGAGGCGGCCGGCCTGCCCGCGGTCCAGGAGGCATTCGCCGACCGCGGCTACACCCCGGAGGGCACCCTGGTCCCGCGCAGTCAGCCCGGCGCGCTGCTGACCAGTACCGCCGAGGTGGTGGACCGCGCGGTGCGGCTGGCCGAGCGCGGCCAGATCGTCGCGGTGGACGGATCGGTGCTGGCCAGCCAGGCCCGCTCGCTCTGCCTGCACGGGGACACCCCGGGCGCGGTGGCGCACGCGATCGCGGTCCGGAGCGCGCTGACCGAGGCAGGCGTCACGCTGTCCGCCTTCGCCTGAACCGCCCCCGGATTCGTCCCCGGCGCACCCCGTCTGGCACAATGGCTGGCTGTCCGCCATGGTCGGTCCCTCTCACCGTGCCACGGCTCCGACAACCGAGCGCACCACACCCGCAACCCCACGCGGACAGGTGGGCGCTCACCCGTGAGCAGCACAAAATTTCGAGGAGCACCGCTACCCGTGGCCGTCAAGATCAAGCTCATGCGCCTTGGCAAGATCCGCCAGCCGTACTACCGCATCGTGGTCGCCGACGCGCGCACCCGGCGCAACGGCAAGGCGATCGAGACGATTGGCAAGTACCACCCCAAGGACGAGCCGAGCTTCATCGAGGTCAACGCCGAGCGTGCGGCGTACTGGCTGGGTGTCGGCGCGCAGCCGACCGAGCCCGTGCAGCGCCTGCTCGAGCTGACCGGTGACTGGCAGAAGTACAAGGGCCTGCCGGCCCCCGCCGAGGGCACCCTGAAGGTCAAGGAGCCCAAGGTCGACAAGAAGTCCCTGTTCGAGGCCGCGCTCGCCGCCGCCGGCGAGGAGCCGTCGACCGACGCCACCACGCCGAAGTCGAAGAAGGCCCCGAAGAAGGCCGACAAGCCCGCTGAGGAGGCCCCCGCGGCCGCCGCCGAGGGTGCCGAGAAGGCCGAGGACGCCGGCGCATGACGGTACTCGCGGACGCTCTTGAGCACCTGGTCCGCGGCATCGTCGACCACCCGGACGACGTGCGCGTCCAGTTGATCACGACTCGCCGTGGGCGGACTCTCGAGGTGCACGTGCACCCCGAGGACCTCGGCAAGGTGATCGGCCGCGGCGGTCGCACGGCGACCGCCCTGCGCACCGTCATGTCCGGTATCGGCGGCCGCGGCCTCCGGGTCGACGTCGTCGACACCGACCGCTGAGCGCCGCGGACGTCATCTCCGTGAGCACCGAAGTGGTCGTCGGGCGTATCGCCCGGTCGCACGGCATCCGCGGCGAACTCGTCGTGGACGTGCACACCGACGAGCCGGACGACCGGTTCGCCATCGGCACCGTCCTGACCGGCAAGCCGCGTCAGGGCGTTGCCCGACGTCTCACCGTCACAGCCGCCCGGCCACACGCCGGGCGGCTGTTGGTGAGCTTCGAGGGCATCGCCGACCGCGGTGCCGCCGACTCCCTGCGCGGCGTCCTGCTCACCGTCCAGGTCAGCGAGCTGCCCGAGATCACCGAGCCGGACTCCTTCTACGACCACCAGCTCGAGGGCCTGGCCGCGGTGGACACCACCGGGGCGGCCATCGGCGTGGTGCGCGAGGTCATCCACGGCCCCGGCGGCGAGCTGCTCGTGCTCGACGCCGACGGCACTGAGCTGCTCGTGCCCTTCGTGGCCGCGATCGTGCCCGAGGTCGACCTCGCCGGCGGCCGGGTCGTCATCGACCCGCCCGAGGGCCTCTTCGACCAGTAGGAACGAACACGCGCGTGCGCCTCGACGTCATCACCATCTTCCCCGAGTACGTCTCCCCGCTGCGGGAGGCGCTGCTCGGCAAGGCCCTGGACCGCGGCCTGATCCAGCTCGGCGTGCACGACCTGCGCGACTACGCGCACGACGTGCACCGCTCGGTGGATGACAGCCCGTACGGCGGCGGGCCGGGCATGGTGATGAAACCGCAGGTCTGGGGCGAGGCACTGGATGCCATCTGCCCGGCCGAACCCACCCCCCGGCTGATCGTGCCCACCCCGGCCGGCCGCCCGTTCACCCAGGCCATGGCCCACGCCTACGCCCGTGAGCAGCACCTCGTCTTCGCCTGCGGGCGCTACGAGGGCATCGACCAGCGGGTGGTGGACGCGGCCGCGCGGCGGATGCCGGTGGACGAGGTCTCCATCGGCGACTACGTGCTCATCGGCGGCGAGGCCGCGGTGCTGGTCATGGTCGAGGCGGTGGTCCGGCTGCTGCCGGGGGTGCTGGGCAACCAGGCATCGCACGAGCAGGACTCCTTCTCCGACGGGCTGCTCGAAGGCCCCAGCTACACCCGGCCCGAGGTCTGGCAGGACATGCCGGTGCCCGACGTGCTGCGCTCTGGCAACCACGCCGCGATCAACCGCTGGCGCCGGGACCGTGCCCTGGAGCGCACCTACCACCGCCGTCCCGAGCTGCTGGCCGCGCTGCCCGCGGAGTCGCTGGACAAGCACGACCGCAAGCTGCTCGAACAGCTCCGCGCCGAGGAGCACCCGGCCTGAGCAGGCCGATTTCGTGCCCGACTACCCCGTCTGGCACACTGGACAGGTTGCTGCTGCCGGTCCCTGACCGGCGCGCACACCGGAAGCTCACCCCTGACGGGCCCTCTCGCACACCCGGCGATGGACCTAGGGCGTAAGTGAGAACTCTGAGAATGACGAGGACGGAACACCCATGAACATCCTGGACGCTCTGGACGCCCAGTCGCTGCGTTCTGACATCCCGGAATTCCGCCCGGGGGACACGCTGAAGGTGCACGTTCGCGTCATCGAGGGTTCTCGTGAGCGCGTGCAGGTCTTCCAGGGCGTGGTCATCCGCCGCCAGAACGGTGGCATCCGCGAGACCTTCACCGTCCGCAAGGTCTCCTTCGGCGTCGGCGTCGAGCGCACCTTCCCGGTGCACTCCCCGAACCTGGCCAAGATCGAGCTGGTGACCCGCGGCGACGTGCGCCGGGCCAAGCTCTACTACCTGCGCAACCTGCGCGGCAAGGCCGCCAAGATCAAGGAGAAGCGGGACACGGTCCCCGCCAAGTGATCGGGCGTCGTCTCCGTCACGTAGCCTGATTCGGTGGCCGACATCGTGGCTTCCCAGCCTCAGCACAACGATCCGGATGACTCCACCCCCGCCCACGGCACCCCGCGTGCCGGGGCCGGGGCGTCGGAGGAGAAGCCCTTCCATACGAAGAAGCCCAAGAAAAAGGGCTCCTTCTGGAAGGAGCTGCCGATCCTGATCGTGGTCGCGCTGCTGCTCACCTTCCTGATCCAGGAGTTCCTGGCCCGGGTGTACGTGATCCCGTCGCAGTCCATGGAGCAGACGCTCCACGGTTGCGACGGGTGCACGAACGACCGGGTGCTGGTCGACAAGGTGACCTACCGCTTCAGCGATCCCAAGCCGGGTGACGTCGTGGTCTTCCGCGGCCCCGACTCGTGGAGCCCGGAGATCGTGGGATCCCGCTCGTCGAGTTCCTTCATCCGCTGGTTCCAGGGCCTCGGTTCGTTCATCGGCCTCGCGCCGCCGGACGAGCGGGACTTCGTCAAGCGGGTGATCGCGGTCGGCGGGCAGACCGTGCAGTGCTGCGACGACCAGAACCGGTTGCTGGTCGACGGCAAGCCGTTGACCGAGCCCTACCTGTACTGGGATCCCGAGCGCAACGGCGGGGCCCAGGACCAGACCCGGTTCGGTCCGATCACGGTGCCGCAGGGCCACCTCTGGATGATGGGCGACAACCGGAACAACTCCTCGGACTCCCGGGCCGAGGGGCACGGTCCGGTGCCGGTGGCCAACGTGATCGGCAAGGCGCAGGTCATCGTGCTGCCGCCAGGCCGCTGGCAGACCATCGACGACCCGAACCCGCAGGCCGCCGCCCTTGGCGCCGCGCCGTGGCAGGCCGGGATCCCCGCGGGGATCGGCATGGTGGGCGCCGTGCCCACGCTGTGGCTGATCCGCCGGGGCCTACGTCCGCTGCGTTCCCGGAAGAAGCGGGATCTCGACTGATCATGGCTGGGGCCAAGGTGTCGCCCCGTCCGGATGACTCGAAGGCCGAGCTGCGCCCACCGCGAGCGGTGGTCCGCGGCAGCTCCGGCAACTGGGCGTTGCAAGCCGCGCTGGACCGGCGCGGCCTGGGCCCGGTGGCCGGGGTCGACGAGGCGGGACGGGGCGCGTGCGCCGGACCACTGGTGGTCGCCGCATGCGTGCTGCGCCCAGGCGACACCCGCCGGTTCGAGGGCCTGACCGATTCCAAACTGCTCACCGCGGCCACCCGCGACCGGATGTACGACCTGGTCCTGGACCGGTCGGTGGCACATTCGGTGGTGGTGGTCGACCCGGCCGAGGTGGACGCCCTCGGCATCCACGTGGTCAACCTGGAGGGCATGCGCCGGGCGGTGGCGAGGCTGTCACCGCATCCCGGCTACGTGCTCACCGACGGCTTCCGGGTCCCCGGCCTGACCGCCCCCAACATGCCGGTCATCAAGGGCGACCAGGCGGTGGCCTGCGTCGCCGCGGCCAGCGTGCTGGCCAAGGTCACCAGGGACCGCATCATGACCGAGTTACACCAGCGGCACCCGAGGTACGGCTTCGATGTGCACAAGGGTTACAGCACCGCGGAACACAGTGCGGCACTGCGAACCCACGGCCCCACCGACGAACACCGGTGGAGCTACGCCAACGTCGTGGCCGCCGCCGAGGAACATGGCCTGACCCCGCCCCGGCGGGTGAAAACCGGATTGCTCGCGACCGCCCGAAACGGCGTTGCCCCGGTAGTCCAGAATGTGTTGGTTCCACCAGGACGCCTCGCTGAGGGGGCGGCAGTGTCACGACGAGGGGTCGAAGGCGGATGAGCGCGGAGGATCTCGAGAAGTACGAGACCGAGATGGAGCTTCAGCTCTACAAGGAATACCGCGACATAGTCGGTCAGTTCGCCTACGTCGTGGAGACCGAGCGGCGGTTCTATCTGGCCAACGCGGTGGACGTGCAGGTGCGCAACGCCGACGGCGAGGTCTACTTCGAGGTGCGCATGTCGGACGCGTGGGTGTGGGACATGTACCGCCCCGCGAGGTTCGTGAAGAACGTCCGGGTCATCACCTTCAAGGACGTCAACGTCGAGGAACTGGACAAACCAGACCTCCGCCTCCCCGAATCAGGCCCCTTCGGCCAATAGCACACATTCCCCCCTCCCCACCCCCCAAGATCGCAACCCATCCACACCCACCCACTTATCCACAGCCCCACCCCACCCCACCTGGCGCAAAACCCCCCCTCCCGACAAAGGTCGAAGGCACACCCCCTCCGACCCCCGGGAGCCCCCATGCCCACCACCGCAACACCCCCCACCCGCACCGCAACCCCGCCCCGCGCCGCAACCCCACCGCGAGCCGCAACCCCACCGCGAGCCGCAGCTTCGCCCCGCGCCACAACCCCGCCCCGCAAAGCCACCCCCACCACCCCCGGCAACGCAGCCGCAACCCTCACCACCACCCTGCGTTCCCGCGCCACCCACCACAACAAATCCCTGGGCCGCAAAGGCGAAGCCCTGGCCGCCCAGTACCTGGAGTCCCAGGGCCTGACCATCCTGGACACCAACTACACCTGCCGCCACGGCGAACTCGACCTGGTGGCCACCGACGGCCAAACCCTGATCGTCTGCGAGGTCAAAACCCGCAGCGACCCGTCGTTCGAGCCCCCCGCCGCCGCCCTGACCCCCCGTCAGGCCCGCCGCATCCGCGAGTCCACAGAATCCTGGCTAACCCTCCACCACGTCCCCTGGGTCCCCATCCGCTGTGACCTGGTAGCCATCCTGTGGCCGCCCGGCGACCCCCCAACCCTCGACCACCGCAGAGCCATCCTCTAGCTCGCGCCCGGCTCCTCCCCGAGCCCATTGGTCACCCCAGCCGGAGCCCGCCCCACCGGGGCCGCCCGAGCCACCCAGGCCTCAACACCCGCCTGGCCCCGACACGTCCAAACACTCCCGCACTGCACCTCAGCCGAGGCCACCCCAGCCCCGGCTACCCCCGCACGCCCTCATCCGTGCTCCCTTCCCGCACGCCCCAGAGCCCTCTCCCGCCACCTCACTTCTCTGCTCGGCCTTTGACCGCCCCCTCACACCTTCCGCAGCACCAAGCCCTCCTCCTCTCCTTCTCCCTCTGTCCCAAGCCCTCCCAAGCTCCCCTCCCCTTCCTCTCCCTGGAGTCGCCCCCATGCCCCCGGCCCGAGCCTGGTCCGTAGCCCTCTTCGGCGTGGACGGCCTCCTCGTCGAGATCGAGGCCGACCTCGGCGGCGGCCGCCCAGGCGTCCAGATCGTCGGCCTGCCCGACACCGCGCTCCAGCAGTCCAAGGAGCGGGTCCGTGCCGCCGTCTGCAACAGCGAGGAACCCTGGCCCGACCGGAAGATCACCTTCGCCCTGTCCCCAGCCGCCCTCCCCAAGACCGGCGCCGGCTACGACCTCGCCCTGGCCTGTGTCGCCCTGGCCGCGGCCGCCGCGATCCCCCAGGAAGCACTCGACTCCACCGCCCTGCTCGGCGAACTGGCCCTCGACGGTCGCCTCCGCACGATCCGCGGCGTCCTGCCCGCCCTGCTCGCCGCCCGCCGCGCAGGCATCCGCCGAGCCGTAGTCCCCAGCCCCGCCCTCCCCGAAGCGGGCCTGGTCTCCGATCTCGACGTCTACGGCGCCGACACCCTCGCCGAGGTCCTCCGCTGGCTCCGCGGCGAAGCCGACCTCCCCACCCCGAAGCCGACCACGACTACCACCCAGACCACCCCCTGCCCCGACCTCACCGACGTCGTAGGCCAACCCGAAGCCCGCTGGGCCCTGGAGGTCGCCGCCGCCGGGGGCCACCACCTGCTGCTCGTCGGCCCACCCGGCACCGGCAAGACGATGCTCGCCGAACGCCTAGCCGGCCTGGTCCCACCCCTCACCGGCGAACAGTCCCTGGAAGTCACCGCGATCCACTCCCTGGCAGGCACCCTGTCCGCCGACTCCCCACTCATCACCAGCCCGCCCTTCATCGCCCCACACCACTCCATCTCGGTCGCGGGCCTGATCGGCGGCGGCTCCGGCCTGGCCAAGCCCGGCGCGATCAGCACCGCCCACCACGGAGTCCTGTTCATCGACGAGGTCGGCGAACTCGGCCCCCAACGCCTGGAATCCATGCGCACCGCGCTGGAACAGGGTGAGGTCCGCCTGGCCCGCCGAGACGGCCTGGTCCGCTACCCAGCCCAGTTCCAGCTGGTCCTGGCCACCAACCCCTGCCCCTGCGCCCCACCCCGCGACAGCGAATGCATCTGCCAGTCCTCGGCCCGCCGCAGGTACGCCGCCCGCCTGTCCGGCCCGCTGATGGACCGGGTCGACCTCCAGGTCCGCATGCGCCCGCTCAGCCACATGCACGTCGACCCCGACAACCCGCCCGAGAACACCGCCACCGTCCGCCACCGAGTCCTGGCCGCCCGAGCCCGCGCCCAGCACCGCTGGTCCCAGCACGGCTGGCCCAACAACGCAGCCGTCCCCGGCCCCGCCCTGCACCGCGAATACGCCCTCCCGAAACCCACCACCGCCCTACTCGACCGCTCCCTGGCCCACGGCGTCCTCACCGGCAGAGGCGCCGACCGCTGCCTCCGCGTCGCCTGGACCCTCAGCGACCTCGACCAATCCGACCGCCCCACCGCCGACCACGTAGCCGCCGCCCTGGAATTCCGCGACCGAGCCCCCCGCCCCTGACCACCCCAGCTCCTTGCCCCCAACACAGCCCCAGCCCGATCGACCCCAACCCCACCGCCCCAGCTTCGGCACCCGCCTCGAGCCCGCCGCCCCGCCCCTGTCCTTCGCCCCGACCTCCGCTCCCAACCCCGTCAGGAGTCCCATGAGCGCGGACGACCCCCGCCTGCGCCTCGCCCGCGCTTACCTGTCCCGAGTCGCTGAACCCCCGGCCCCCGCACTGCACCGCCTCGTCACCGAGCTGGGCGCCGTGGCGGCCGCCGACCAAGTCCACCGCGGCGACGTCCCACCACCCGTCTCCAGGGAGACCGAGGCCCGCCGCACTGCCTTCCTCCCGCGGGAGGACCTCGCCGCTGCCGAGGCCCTGAACGCCCGCCTGCTCATTCCGGAAGACCCCGACTGGCCGAGTTGGCAGTTCTCCAGCTTCGCCGCGGCCGCGGCCCAGGGCGCGGCGGAGGCGGTGCCGCCGTTGGCGTTGTGGGTGCGTGGTGAGGCGCCGCTGGCCGAGCTGGTTGAGCGTGCTGTGGCGATCGTCGGTTCCCGGTCGGCGACTCCGTACGGCGAGACGATCGCGACCGAACTCGGTATCGGACTCGCCGAACTCGGTGTCACCGTCGTATCCGGAGCCGCGATGGGCATCGACGGCGCCGCGCACCGCGGCGCGATCATCGGCAACGGCCCCACCGTGGCCGTGGTCGCCTGCGGTCTCGACATCCCGTACCCGGCGGGGCACGTTGGCCTGTTGCGCCGGATCGTCTCCCACGGCGGCCTCATCCTCAGCGAGTACCCGCCCGGTGTTCAGCCGGCGAAGCACAGATTTCTAGTGCGCAACCGGCTCATTGCCGCACTTGGTGGCGGCACGGTTGTGGTCGAGGCCGGTATCCGCAGCGGCGCCACCAACACCGCCGCCCACACCCGCACCCTGGGCCGTCCGCTGATGGCGGTGCCCGGTCCGGTCAACTCGGCCATGTCGGTCGGTTGTCTGGCGCTGCTCCGGTCCGGCCATGCGGTGCCGGTGGGCACCGCGGCTCAGGTGATCGAGGCATCCGGCCGAATCGGTATCGACCTTTCTGACACCCCGGAAGGTCCGCGCAGGGAAACCGACGGCCTGGAACCCCACGCCCTCCGTGTGCACGAGGCGTTGCCAGAGCGGTCCGGATTGAGCGCGGAAGAGGTAGCTGTCGAGTCCGGACTGCCGCTGAGCCGGGTCAGAGGACTACTCCCCGCATTGGAACTCGCCGGACTCGCCCAGAGGGGCGACGAGGGTTGGCATCGGCTGCGAGCCAATAGATGATCAAAGCGAACCCGTGGACCGCGTCGACCACCCACAACTGTTGGGCGGTGCCACTTGACCGAGTCCGCTTGACCGCGCAGCGTGTCAGGTGGAGGCCGCCGCCCGCCAGGCGTGCCACAAGGGAGGAATGGCATGCCGACCCCGCGAGGGGACCGCCGTCGGGCCACCGGAACGGCATCCGCGCGTGCCCACCTCCCGGCCCCACTGGCTCGGTCCGTGGACGAGTTCGAGCGCCACCTGACCCTGGAGCGCGACGTCTCGCCGCACACCGCCCGCGCCTACCTGAGCGACGTCGTCTCCCTGCTGGCCCACTTCACCCACGGACCGCAAGGTCCCGGCGTTACGGACCGGTCGTCCGAGCCCGAGGCTGAGCGCGCGTCCGGGGCCGTGCCTGAGCCCGGGGTCGAGCCTGCGTTCGGGGGTTCGACACCAACCGCGACACCAACCGGGCCACCGCCGCCGGCCGCACCCGCGGATGAGGACCATGGCGACCTGGCGGCATCGCCGAACCTGGGTGCACTTGATCTCAGCGAGCTGCGGTCCTGGCTCGCGGACCAGCGGGCGGGCGGGGCCAGCCGGACCACCCTGGCCCGCCGTGCCGCTGCGGCACGGACGTTCACCGGGTGGGCGGCGAAGGCGGGTTACCTGGACAACGATCCGGGGCCTCGACTGGCCTCGGCGCGGCCGCATCGGCACCTTCCGTCGGTGCTTCGTGCTGATCAAGCCGCCGCCGCGATGGAGGCTTCAGCCTCCGGGGCTGCGGAGGGTGATCCGGTTGCGCTGCGTGATCACGCGATCGTGGAACTCCTGTACGCCAGTGGGGTTAGGGTGGCGGAACTCTGTGGGTTGGACGTGGGCGATATTGATCACTCGCGGCGTGTCGCGCTGGTTATGGGCAAGGGCGGCAAGCAGCGTTCAGTCCCGTACGGGGTGCCTGCCGAACGGGCGATCCGTGCCTGGTTGGAGCGCGGTCGGCCGCAACTTGTCTGTGCCGCTTCACATGCGGCGTTGTTCCTCGGCGCGCGCGGTGGCAGGCTCGATCCCAGAGTGGTGAGGAGGGTGGTCCACGACATGATCGGTTCCGTGCCGGGCGCCGCCCCGATTGGTCCGCATGGGTTGCGCCACTCCGCCGCGACCCATCTCCTCGAAGGCGGAGCCGACCTCCGAAGCGTTCAGGAACTGCTCGGTCACGCTACGCTCGCAACGACTCAGCTCTACACCCACGTCACCGTCGAACGGCTGAAGGCGATACATGACCGAACCCACCCCCGTTCCTGACGATGCCGGGGGAGGTTTCCGCACAGCGACCGTGTCAACGGCGTCCTCCCCGCAGGCCCGCTCCGCCCACCTCGGACGGGCTCGTCGTCACGGCGTTGACGAAGGCACGGCGCCCAGGCAGGGGCGCGGTGCCGGGAACCCCGGCGGACACGGCCACGAGTCCGAGCCGGAACCTGAGGAGGCCACCGCGACCGTCAGCGAGGTGCGCAGCGCCGACGATGTCGAGGCAGGCATCGTCGCGTTGTGGCGCGCCTATGGCGTGGCCCGCGAACAGTCCCTCCGGGACCGCCTCGTGCTGCACTACGCGCCGCTGGTCAAGTACGTCGCCGGCCGGGTCGGCACCGGGTTGCCGTCCTACGTCGACGTCGCCGACCTGGTCCAGTCCGGTGTTTTCGGACTGGTCGACGCGATCGAGAAGTTCGAGCCCGAACGCGGGCTGAAGTTCGAGACCTACGCCATGCAGCGCATCCGCGGCGCCATCCTGGACGACCTGCGCGCCCAGGACTGGGTGCCCCGTTCGGTCCGCAGCCGCGCCCGCGACGTCGAACGTGCCCTGGAACGGCTCGAGGCCCGGCTCCAGCGCACCGCCACCGACCTGGAACTGGCCGACGAACTGGGTGTCAGCAGCGACGAGTTGCGCGAGCTGTTCGCCCAGCTGCAACTCACCAGCGTGGTCGCCCTGGACGAGCTGATCGCCGCCGGCCGGGGCACCGCCTCGTTGGCGGAAACGCTGCCTGACGACCGAGCCGAGGATCCGGTCGCGGCCCTGGTCGACCAGGACGGCCGTCGCCAGCTCGCCGACGCGATCGCCCAACTCTCCGAACGGGACCGGGTCGTGGTCACGCTCTACTACTTCGAGAACCTGACCCTCGCCGAGATCGGCCGGGTTCTGGGCGTCACCGAGTCCCGGGTCTGCCAGCTGCACACCCGCGCGGTGCTGCGCCTGCGCACCAAGATGGCCGAACAGGCTGAGGCCTGACGGATCTGATGCGGTGATCGCGCCGCGATAAGCCTCGTCGGCCGGACCTGGCGTACCCGTAGATCGGCATGCTTCCGGTGGGGGACTGCTGGAGCTGCCTGTTCGGGGTGTCCGAGTGGTGTTGGCTGCCTCCTTGGGGAGTGTTGTCGGCTGGCGGGATGCCTGGTCGGTGGGGGACCTCTGCCGAGTCGACGAACATTTGCCGGGCTGGTGCTTGGTGCGGTGTGGATTTGGGTTGCCGGCACCGCACAACTTGGTGTTCGCGGACGGGGCTTTGCCAGCCGGATGGTGAGTGGGGCGCCCGAAGGCGTTGCCTGAGCTTGGGGACACTCGGAGCGGGGATGGTTCCGTTGCGCGAGTAGGTCTTCGTCTCGTGTCTGGTTCGCGTTGCCGGTGGTGCTCGGCGCCAAGCGGCCACCGGCCTGCGGGTTTTTGTTGGCCTCCTTGGGGTTGGGGCTGGGACTTGGCTCCGGAGTGGCGTCGACCGTGTGTGGTGGAGGCGGTTGACGCCTGGGTCGCCGGAGCTGTCTCCAGAGGACCAGTTGCCCGGCTGGCACGCCTGGTCCCGAATGGGTGGTTTTGGTGGTGTGGGGCGTGAGTGCTGGTCGGGAGGGTGGTTGGGGCCCGGCTGGAGAGACCGCGCTCGAGGGAGAGAGGGACAGCTCGGGAGAGGGACGGCGGGGTGGGGGCTGCGGGATTGGGACTGCGGGAGCGGGACTGGGGGATCGGGACTGCGGGACCCGGCCCAGGTCCGAGCCGGAGCCGGGACCGGGCCGGGGGACGAGGACGGGGGACGAGGACGGGGGACGAGGACGGGGGACGAGGACGGGGGACGAGGACGGGGGACGAGGACGGGAATGGAGAAGAGAGGCCGAAGGGGGGAGACGGGGAGGGAAGAGGAGCGGCCGGGCGGGGATGTCGTGTGGGAGAGGTTGGGCGGGGAGGTCGGGTGGAGGCAGGGAAGGGGGAGGAGAAGAAGGGGAGGAGGGCGAGTGCAGGGGAGGACGGGGAATGGGCGAGCTTGTCCCGGAGCCCGGAGCCCGGAGCCCGGAGCCCGGAGCCCGGAGCCCGGAGCCCGGAGCCCGGAGCCCGGAGCCCGGAGCCCGGAGCCCGGAGCCCGGAGCCCGGAGCTGGGAGCTGGGAGCTGAGGGGTGAGCGGGTGGGGCGTGGGCGGGAGTTCGGGACCGAGCGGCCGTTGTGAGGTGGGGACCGGGCCAGGGGCTGGGCGCCAGGAGTTGGTGACCTTGCCGGGGATGTGGGGGCGAGGGGCTGGGGCTTGGTGGCTGGGCGGACTTGGTGGTGGATGGGGTCCTGGGGAGGTGTGTTGGGGATCTCGTGGTGGATGGGATCCGGAGTGGGGAGCTGGCGGGTTTGGTGGTGGAGGGCTGGGTTCGGTGGGGGGTGGCCCGGGTTTGTGGAGTGGGGCAGGGGGAGTAGGCGGGGTTTGGGGTGGGTTAGTAGGTGCAGGGGGTTCAGGTAGGTGTGGTGGCGGCGTAGGCCCCAGTGCAGGCAGGCGGGGGTTGGGCAGCCGGGGTGGCCTGGGGCGAGGGTGGCTATGGGGGTGGCGGTGGGGACTTGTTGGCCTTTGTGGACTTGGGGGATCACGGGCTCGTAGGTGGTGTTCAGGCCGTTGGGGTGGTGGAGGGTTATCACGCCTCTGCCCGCTACGGGGCCGGCGAAGGTGACTGTTCCGGTTGAGGGGGCCAGGACTGGGGTGCCGGGTGCGGCGGACAGGTCTATGCCTCGGTGGCCTGGGCCGTAGCGGTGCTGCGGCGGGGTGAACCGCCGCAGCACCGCCGGCCGACCGGGGAGCGGCCAGACCCACCTGGTGCTGCGGGGGTACAGCGGGGGTGGGGCGGCGCTACGGACCGCGGTCGGGGCTGCCCCGGCCTCCGCGCACCCGGCCAGGGCCGTGGTCGCCAGGGCGAGTGCGGTCGCCAGGACCAGGGCCTTCACCACGACGACCGCCTTGACGGCCAGGTGGGCGGTCGTCCGGGAGGTTGTGGTGTTGGCGGGGGTGTGGGGTGGGTGGGGCATGGGTCCACCGTGGCGGGGGTGGGGTGGGTTGGGCCAGTGGGTGGGGTGGGGGGTGTGGATAAGTGGGGTTATGTGGATAAGTCGCGATCTTGGGGAGGGTGGATTCGGAGTTCGGTGGGGTGGGGGCGTATGCTTTTGGCGCGGTCCGTCTCTGTGCGGACTGACTTCGCGTGTCAGCGCAGGTCTCACGATGTGAGACGCGTGGCCCGGTGGTCCTGGATCTTCCGCAGGTTGGGAAGGCCCGGGTTCGGGCGGCGGCCCTGACACCAGGGCGAGGGGCCGACCGGTCGCTCGCGGCAACCATTCCGCGTGCCGGATTTTGTCCGGTGCGCCTGAGCACATGAGGTGTCATCCGGCCATGGCCGTCGTCACCATGAGGCAGCTGCTTGACAGCGGCGTGCACTTCGGGCACCAGACCCGCCGTTGGAACCCGAAGATGAAGCGCTACATCTTCACCGAGCGCAACGGCATCTACATCATCGACCTTCAGCAGACGCTGACCTACATCGACCGGGCCTACGAGTTCGTCAAGGAGACGGTCGCCCACGGCGGCACCATCCTGTTCGTCGGCACCAAGAAGCAGGCGCAGGAGGCCATCGCCTCCCAGGCCCTGCGGGTCGGCATGCCCTTCGTCAACCAGCGCTGGCTGGGCGGCATGCTCACGAACTTCTCCACCGTGCACAAGCGTCTTCAGCGCCTCAAGGAGCTGGAGTCGATGGAGCAGACCGGTGGCTTCCAGGGTCTCACCAAGAAAGAGATCCTGATGCTCACCCGTGAGAAGGACAAGCTGGAGAAGACCCTCGGCGGTATCCGCGACATGGCCAAGGTGCCGAGCGCGGTGTGGATCGTGGACACCAAGAAGGAGCACATCGCCGTCGGCGAGGCCCGCAAGCTGGGCATCCCGGTCGTGGCGATCCTGGACACGAACTGCGACCCCGACGAGGTCGACTTCCCGATCCCGGGCAACGACGACGCGATCCGGTCGGCCGCGCTGCTGACCAAGGTCGTCGCCGAGGCCGCGGCCGCCGGCCTGATGGCCCGTTCCGGCCAGGGCAAGGCCGCCGAGGGCGAGGACAAGCCCGGCGCCGTCGAGGAGCCGCTGGCCGAGTGGGAGCAGGAGCTGCTGGTCAACGCGACCGCGGGCGCTCCCGCCCCGGTCGAGGGCGAAGCAGCCGCCCAGTCCTGATCAACGACCTCCGCCCGGCCATCGCGCCGGGCGGAGGCTCGTCAGGCTCCGCACCCCCGCACCCCGTTGCGTACCGAATAAGGACGGACGACGCACGATGTCGAACTACACCGCGGCTGATGTGAAGCGGCTCCGTGAGCTGACCGCCGCCGGCATGATGGACTGCAAGAAGGCGCTCGAAGAGGCCAATGGCGACTTCGACAAGGCCGTCGAGATCCTGCGCATCAAGGGCGCCAAGGATGTCGGCAAGCGCGCCGAGCGCACCACCGCCAACGGCCTGGTCGCCGTCTCCGGCGGCGTCATGGTCGAGCTGAACTGCGAGACCGACTTCGTCGCCAAGAACGACGACTTCCAGGCGCTGGCCGAGAAGGTCCTGGCCGTGGCGGTCGAGGGCAAGATCGGCGACCTGGCCGAGCTGAAGTCCGCGAAGCTGGACGAGGGCACCGTCGAGGACGCCGTGCTCGGCCTCTCCGCGCGCATCGGCGAGAAGCTGGAACTGCGCCGGGTCGTCTCCTTCGACGGCTCCGTCGCGGTCTACCTGCACCGCCGTTCCTCCGACCTGCCGCCGGCCGTCGGCGTGCTGGTGGAGTACACCGGTTCCGACGAGGACGCCGCCCGTGGCGCCGCGATGCAGATCGCCGCGATGAAGCCGCGCTACGTCACCCGGGACGAGGTGCCCGCCGACCTGGTCGCCAACGAGCGCCGGATCGCCGAGGAGACCGCGCGGGAGGAGGGCAAGCCCGAGGCTGCCCTGCCCAAGATCGTCGAGGGTCGCGTCAACGGCTTCTTCAAGGACTCCGTGCTGCTGGAGCAGGCCTCCGTGCAGGACAACAAGAAGAACGTCAAGGCCGTGCTCGACGCCCAGGGCGTCACCGTGACCCGGTTCGCCCGGTTCGAGGTGGGCCAGGCCTGAGCGGCCTGACCCGATGAACATCATCTGGTCCGAACGAGGACCATGAGGCTGTGCCCCGCCTTCACCTGTGAGGGCGGGGCACAGTTTCGCAAGCGAGGGCCGCCCATGGCCTGACGAGGAGGACGGTTGACCGTGACCGGGGACGGCGCAGCACACACCGGCTATCGCAGGGTGTTGCTCAAGCTCGGCGGGGAGATGTTCGGCGGCGGCGAGGTCGGCGTCGACCCGGATGTGGTGCAGGCGGTCGCCCGGCAGATCGCCGACGTGGTCGCCACCGGCGCCCAGATCGGCGTGGTCATCGGCGGTGGCAACTTCTTCCGCGGCGCCGAGTTGCAGCAGCGCGGCATGGACCGTTCCCGGGCCGACTACATGGGCATGCTCGGCACGGTGATGAACTGCCTGGCGCTGCAGGACTTCCTCGAGCGCCAGCACGGCATCGACACCAGGGTGCAGACCGCGATCACCATGGGCCAGGTCGCCGAGGCGTACATCCCGCGGCGCGCGATGCGGCACCTGGAGAAGGGCCGCGTGGTCATCTTCGGCGGCGGCGCGGGCATGCCGTACTTCTCCACCGACACCACCGCCGCCCAGCGCGCGCTGGAGATCGGCTGTGAGGTCGTGCTGATGGCCAAGGCCGTGGACGGCGTCTACACCGCCGACCCGAAGCTGGACCCCGAGGCGCAGCGGTTCGAGCACATCACGCACAACGAGGTGCTGCGCCGCGGCCTGAAGGTGGCCGACGCGACCGCCTTCAGCCTGTGCATGGACAACAACATGCCGATCATCGTGTTCAACCTGCTGGTCGAGGGCAACATCGCGCGCGCGGTGCGCGGTGAGAAGATCGGCACACTGGTCAGCACCCCTGCCGGCTGAACGCCTCCCCAGCCGTGCTGGGATGGTGACACAGCCACGAGTGGAGCCGGCCAACGAGATTTAGGAGCAGCCGTGATCGACGAGACTCTCTTCGACGCCGAGGAGAAGATGGAAAAAGCGGTGGCTGTGGCCAAGGACGACCTCGCCGCGGTCCGCACCGGCCGCGCCACGCCGGCGATGTTCTCCCGAATCGTCGTCGACTACTACGGTTCGCCCACCCCGATGAACCAGCTGGCCGCGGTGAACATCCCCGAGGCCAGGATGGCGGTCATCAAGCCCTATGACCTGAGCCAGCTCAACGCGCTGGAGAAGGCGATCCGGGACTCCGACCTCGGGGTGAACCCGACCAACGACGGCTCGATCATCCGGGTGCTGATCCCGCAGCTCTCCGAGGAGCGCCGCCGGGAGATGGTCAAGGTCGCCAAGGGCAAGGGCGAGGACGCCAAGGTCTCCATCCGCAACATCCGGCGCAAGTCCAAGGACGAACTCGACCGCATCTCCAAGGACGGCGAAGCGGGCGAGGACGACGTGGCGCGCGCGGAGAAGGAACTGCAGGCGATGACTGACAAGTTCGTCCGCCAGGTGGACGAGCTGGTCAAGCACAAAGAGACCGAACTACTCGAGGTCTGAGCGGGTGTCGACCGGCGATCGTGAGGATGCGCCCGGAGCGTCGTCGGACGTTCCGGGCGCTGCTTCGTCAGCTTCTTCCGGCGCCGGACGGCAGTCGAAGGCGGGCCGTGATCTCGGCGCCGCGATCGCCGTCGGGGTGCTGCTGGGCGCGGCGATTCTGGTGTCCCTGCTGACGATCAGGGAACTGTTCGTCGGCGTGGTCGCGCTGGCCGTGCTGGCCGCCACCTGGGAGCTGTCCGGGGCGTTGCGCCGTGGCGCGGGCATCGAGGTGGCCCGCTGGCCGGTGCTCATCGGCGGGCAGGCCATGGTGTGGCTGTCCTGGCCGTTCGAGCGCAACGGGCTGTTGTCGGCGTTCGTGGTGACCGTGCTGGCCATCCTGGTCTGGCGCTTCCGCGGCGGCATCAACGGCTATCTGCGCGATGTCGCGGCCTCGGTGTTCACCGCGGCCTATGTGCCGATGTTCGCCGCCTTCGCCGCGATGCTGGTGGTGCCGGAGGACGGCGCGGGCCGGGTGCTGTGCTTCCTGATCGGCGTGGTCTGCTCGGACACCGGCGGCTACGCGGCAGGGGTCTTCCTGGGCAAACACCCGATGGCGCCCTCGATCAGCCCGAAGAAGTCCTGGGAGGGCTTCGCCGGGTCGATGCTGGCCGGGGTGGTCTCCGGCGCGCTCACGCTGCCGCTGCTGCTGGACGGCGCCTGGTGGCAGGGGGTGCTCTTCGGCGCGGCCCTGGTGATCACCTCGACCGTTGGCGACCTGATGGAGTCGGTGATCAAGCGCGATCTCGGGGTCAAGGACATGGGCACGCTGCTGCCCGGTCACGGCGGCCTGATGGACCGGATGGACTCCCTGCTGCCCTCGGCCGTCGTGTCCTGGCTGCTGCTGCGCGCGTTCGTGCCCTCGCTGTAGCCGGTCAGTCGTCGTACGGGTCGTCCACCGGGCTGGCCGGTTCGCTGCGCCGGGAGCTGTCCACCACGGTGAAGGTGCCGCCGGTGGGGTCCTCCAGGATGGCGAGCCTGCCGAAGGGCGAGTCGAACGGCTCGTAGCTGACCTTGCCGCCCAGTTCGGCCGCGCGGGCCGCGATCGCGTCCGTGCCGACGGCCGGGTCGACGCCGAAGTAGACCATCCAGTGCGCGGGCACCTCGTGCGGGAACTCCGGGCCCATCCGCATCCGCCCGACCAGGGGTTCGCCGTTGCGGAACCAGGTGGCGTAGTCGAAGCTCGCGCCGTCGCCGATCTGCTCCTGCCGGAAGTCGAACAGCCCGCCGAAGAAGACGTCCGCGCGCTGGCCGTCCCTGGTGTTCAGCTCGGCCCAGGACAGCGCGCCCGGCCTGCCGGTGGCGAAGTGCCAGCCGTGGTCGGTCTCCCAGAACCCGATCACGCCGCCGGTCGGGTCCTTGGCCACCAGCAGGTAGCCCTTGCCCGCCACGTGCACCGGGCCGCTGAGCACGGTGCCGCCCGCGGCCTCGATGTGCTTGGCGGCCACCTCGGCGTTGGTGACGTGCAGGTACAGCGTCCAGCCGAGGAAGCGGGCCTGGTCCCGCCTGGCCAGGTAGACCGCGCCGACCGGCTCACCGTCCAGTCGGGCCTGGCTGTAGCCGTTGACCTCGGGCTCGAACTCCCAGCCGAGCAGGCCGGTGTAGAAGCGTTTGCAGGCCGCCGGATCGTCGCTGGCGACGTCCACCCAGCACGGGTGGCCGCCTGCGGGGTCGAGTGGTGCGGGACTGTGCATGCGGGTGCTCCTCATCGGGTGGGGAAGCCGACGGCCTGAAATTACGCCCGGCGACCGACATTCCCTGTGACGAAAGCCCGTCAGTTGTCAAACTGTTCGGCGTGAGTTCGACCGCGGAGAACGCAGGCGTGGTGCCCAGCCCCAACATCTGGCACTGGCCGGATGTGTACGAGACCGAGAACCAGGCCCAGGACAGCGCGGGCGCGATCTGGCGAGCCCTGCGCGCGGAGGTCGACTGGGCGGGCCGGGACGTGCTGGACGTGGGCTGCGGCGACGGCTTCCACCTGCCGGTCTTCGCCGGCTCGGCCCGCTCGGTGCTCGGCGTCGAACCGCATCCGCCACTGGTCGAACGGGCGGTCAAAAGGGTGGCCGGACTGCCCAATGTGAACGTGCTCGCCGGATCCGCGCAACGTATCCCGCTGCCCGACGGGGTGGTCGACCTGGTGCACGCGCGCACCGCCTACTTCTTCGGACCCGGCTGCGAACCGGGGATCGCCGAGGCCATGCGGGTGCTGCGGCCCGGCGGCGCGCTGGCCGTGGTCGACCTGGACGGCGCCCGGCCGCCCTACGGCAAGTGGCTGCGCGCTGACGTGCCCGGATACCACCCGCGCCGGATCGAGAAGTTCTTCACCCGGCTGGGGTTCTCCTGCCACCGGATCGAGACCCTGTGGCGGTTCACCGACCGGGAGAGTCTGGTCCGGGTGCTCTCGATCGAGTTCTCCGCCAAGGTCGCGGCGCGCGCGATCGCGGATACCGCGGGGCTGACGATTCCGGTGGGTTACCGGCTGCACGTGCTGCGGAAATCCAGCGGCCTGTTGCTGCCCTGAGCCCCTACTGTGCCGGGCATGCCCGCTGCCACCTCGCCGCTCCGGTCGCTGTCCCTGCACGCCCCGCACCGCGGCGCGCCCGAGCTGATGCTCGTTCGCCTGGCGAACCAACTTTCGCCAGGCGAACAGCCCTATGACGCGGTGCCTAGGCTGGAGCAGCGGATCGCCGAGCTGCTGGGCAAGCAGGCCGCGGTGCTGTTCCCGACCGGCACCATGGCCCAGCAGGTCGCGATGCGGCTGCACGCGGAGGAGCGCGGGCGGCGGGCGGTGGCCTTCCACCCGTACTGCCACCTGGACGAGTCCGAGCAGCAGGGCTACACGGTGGTGCACGGGCTGCGCGGGGTCCGGGTCGGTGAACGGGAGCGGCTGCTCACCCTGGCGGAGCTGGCGGAGGTGGGCGAGCCGCTGGCGGCGCTGCTGCTGGAGCTGCCGCAGCGCAGCATCGGCGGACAGCTGCCGGAGTGGGACGACCTGGTGGCGCAGACCGACTGGGCGCGGGCGCGTGGGGCGGCCGCGCACCTGGACGGCGCGCGGCTGTTCCTGACCCAGCCGTACTACCAGCGGCCGCTGGCCGAGATCGCCGGGTTGTTCGACTCGGTCTACGTCTCGGCCACCAAGGGGCTGGGTGGGATCGCGGACGCGGTGCTGGCCGGCACCGAGGAGTTCTGCCGGGCGGCCAGGGTCTGGCGGCACCGGCTGGGCGGTGCGGCCGAGGTGGCCTGGCCGTCGGCGCTGGCCGCCGAGTGGTCGCTGGCGGCCAACCTGCCGCGGGTGCCGGAGTACCTGGCCACCGCGCGGGAGCTGGCGCGCGGGCTGAGCGCGGTCGAGGGCATCGAGGTGCTCTGCGACCCGCCGCAGACCCCGCTGTTCCACCTGCATCTGGCGGCCAGCCCGGAGTCGGTGCTGGTGGCGGGCGAGCGGTTGAGCGAGGAGCGCGGGGTGTACCTGCCGCGTTATGCCGGGGCGCTGCCCTCGCCGCGGATGAGTGCGATCGAGATCACCGTGGGCGACCAGTTCGACGATGTGCCGGTGGCGGAGGCGGTGGAGCTGCTCGGCGAGCTGGTGGCGCGCGCCCGGAAGCTGGACCAGGCCTGAGGAGCGTGGTAAGGAGCACCCCCGCCGACGTGGGACACTGGTAGACGCCATGACTTCGTTGCCCCTCGTGTTCGACGCCCCCAAGCGCGGCCTGCCGCCGCGGCACCTCGCCGACCTCTCGGCCGAGCAGCGCCGCGCGGCGGTGGCCGAGCTTGGTGAGAAGCCGTTCCGCGCGAACCAGCTCTCCAACCACTACTTCGGCAGGCTCACCGCCGATCCGGCCGCGATGACCGACATCCCGGCGGCCAGCCGGGACCGGCTCACCAGCGAGCTGATGCCGCCGCTGTTCACCGAGCTGCGCCGGGTGAGCTGCGATGAGGGCACCACTCGCAAGACGCTGCTGCGCGCGCACGACGGCACGCTGATCGAGAGCGTGCTGATGCGCTACCCGGACCGGGCGACGCTGTGCATCTCCAGCCAGGCCGGCTGCGGCATGGCCTGCCCGTTCTGCGCCACCGGCCAGGGCGGGCTGCAGCGCAACCTGTCCACCGCGGAGATCGTGGAACAGGTCCGGCTGGGCGCGGTGGCCATGCGCGACGGCGAACTGCCTGGCGGACCGGGACGGCTGTCCAACATCGTGTTCATGGGCATGGGTGAGCCGCTGGCCAACTACCGCCGGGTGATCGACGCGGTGCACCGGATCTGCGACCCGGCGCCGAACGGACTGGGCATCTCGCAGCGGTCGGTGACGGTGTCCACGGTCGGGCTGGTGCCGGCGATCCGGAAGATGACCGAGGAGAAGTTGTCGGTCCGGCTCGCGGTGTCGCTGCACACCCCGGATGACGAGCTGCGGGACACGCTGGTGCCGGTGAACACCCGCTGGAAGGTCGCCGAGGTGCTGGAGGCGGCCCGCGGGTACGCCGACCGCACCGGGCGGCGGGTGTCCATCGAGTACGCGCTGATCAAGGAAATCAACGATCACGGCTGGCGGGCGGACCTGCTCGGCAACCTGCTGCGTCGGCATCTGGGTCCGTTGGCGCACGTCAACCTGATCCCGTTGAATCCGACGCCGGGCAGTAAGTGGGATGCGAGTCCGAAGCCGGTGGAGCGGGAGTTCGTGCGCCGGGTCGAGGCGCAGGGGGTGACCTGCACGGTGCGGGACACGCGTGGGCAGGAGATCGCGGCGGCCTGTGGGCAGCTCGCCGCCGAGGGCTGAAATCGGTGGAGCACCGCTGATCGGCGCGCCATGATCCCCGGGTGAGCGAATCGCGGGAGTTGCGGCGGTTCGACTTCGAGCCCGCCTACGCGGTCGAGGTCGAGCCCGAGTACCCGGCCACCGGTGACTGGTCGTGTCCGGTGTTCGCCTTCGACCGGGACGGCCGCGTGATCGACGAGGCCGACCGGGGGTTCGGCATGCCGAGGGTGATCCGGGTGATGCCGACCGACGGCGCGGAGTGGGTCGGCCTGTTCTCCTCTGGCCTGCCCGGACGCGAGGACGGGGTTTTCGCGGGGCCGGGGCCTGGGCAGTTGTGCGTGGTGGTGAACGGGCTCGCGCAGGTGGTGGCGGTGGACGAGCCCGCTGCCGGTGCGGTTGTCGTGTGCGAGCTGGTCAATCAGGTTGTGCCGGTTGCCGGGGCGGCGTTGTTGTTGCTGGTCACGTACACCGATCTGGTGGCGGTCGGGCTGCGGGGTGTCGCGTGGGAGTCGGCGCGGTTGGCGTTGGACGGGCTGCGGGTGGAGTCGGCGAGTGCCGCGGGGATCCGGTGCACGGCTGACTCGTGGCAGATGGACGGGTCCACGGAGAGCTTCGTGGTGGCGGCGGCGACCGGTGAATTGGGTTCCCGGGGTGGCGCGTGTACGAGCTGAACGCGGTCATCGGCGAAGCCGGCCTGTTGCGGGCGCGTGCGTCGGGGTTCGCGCACGCCGTCGTGGTCGAGTTGCGCCAGGGGCTGGGGTTGGTGCCGGTGACGGTGGAGTTGTCGCGGGAGTGGGGTTCCGGGGTCGACGGGCAGCTCGCGGAGTGGTCGCGGTCGGGGCCGATCGCCTTGGTGGAGGCGGACTTCTTCGGTGGGGAGGGTTCGCAGTCGGCGGTGCTGTGGCGGGATGGCGCGGTGGTCTGGGGGCCGGTGTTCGCCGAGGAGTTGCGGGGGCCGTGGCGGGATTGGCCGATCAACGCGGCGCTGGCCCGGCTGGGTGCGGTGACCAGCGGCGGCGGGGACCTGTTCGACGCGGTGGGGCTTGGCGCGGAACGGGATCTGGCCGACTGGGTGGCGCGTGGGCGTCAGTCGCCGACGAACCAGAGGTAGCTGCCGGGGGTGTTGGCGCATTCGCGGAGCAGGTCGTCGAGGTCGCGGACGGCCGTGGCCTGTTCGGGAGTGGTGCATTTGGCCAGCAGGGCGGGGATTTCGCGGCGGGCGGCTTCGGCTTCCTGCTCGTTGAACTGGGTGTCGCCGGACGGGTCGATCCAGGGGAGTTTGCCGGGGTCGGTCTCGCGCAGGGTGGCCAGCGCGTCGGCCAGGTCGAAGCCGTGCTCGTAGGAGCCGCGCAGCAGGGTGGCGCGGGAGGCCTTCCAGCCGCGGCGGGGGCGCTGGGAGTGCAGTTCGACTTCGATACCCATGGACAGACCTCGGTCGCGGCGGTGGTCAGCGGAGGAAGTAGCCGGTGCCCTTCACGGTGTGCAGCATCGGGGGCTGGCCGAGTTTGCGGCGGAGCTGGGCGATCACCACGTCCAGCACGTTGGAGGCAGGCGCGACCATCTCGTCCCAGGCGGCGGCGATCAGGTCGGGGCGGCTGACCGTGCCGCCGCCTGCCAGCAGCAGGCGGTGCAGCACGGCGAACTCCTTGCCGGTCAGGTCCAGCCGGGCGCCGTCGCGGTGGGTCTCGTGCCGGGCCGGGTCCAGTTCCAGGCCGCCGTGGCGCAGCACCGGGACCTGGGTGCGGCCGGTGCGCCGGCACAGGCTGCGCACCCGGACCACCAGTTCGATCATCGCGAAGGGTTTGACCAGGTAGTCATCGCCGCTGGCCAGGCCGTCGATCCGGTCGGCGACGCTGTCCCGGCCGGTCAGGAACAGCACCGGCACCGGCCAGCCGATGTTCCGGCGGGCCGCGACGTAGGACAGGGCGTCGCCCGCGGGCAGCATCCGGTCGAACACCACGCAGTCGTAGGCGTTGACGCTGAGCGCCTCGTCGGCTTCCGGCAGGTCGGTGGCGACGTCGACGGCGAATCCCGCGCCCCGCAGGGATCCCTCGACCGCGACCCGCAGGTTCTCGTCATCCTCGGTGACCAGTACCCGCACAGCGACAGACTGTAGCTGACCAGCCGTGCGTGCTGAGCCGGGATCAGCCGACCCGGTCCATCAACCAGCCCCGGTCCGCCGCCTTGGCGCCGGCCTGGAACCGGCTGCGCGCGCCGAGCCGGTTCATGATGTCGGAGACCATCCGGCGCACCGTGCGCACCGAGATCCGCAGCCGGGCCGCGACCGACTCGTCCGTGCAGCCGTCGAAGAGCAGGGTGAGCAGCTCGCGTTCGCGCACGGTCAGCTCGGCCGCCTCCGGCAGTTCCGAGGCGATCAGCGGCACCGCGGCCGGCCACACCCGCTCGAACAGCTCGGTGGTCGTGCGCACCACCCCGGCCAGCCGGAACATCGCGATCCGGCCCGGGTAACCGTCGGCGCCATCGGCGGGCAGCACGGCCACCGAACCGTCGATGACGAAGGCGTCCATCGGCACCTCGGGCAGCGTGCGCACCTCCGCCCCGGCCAGTGCCAGCGCGCTGAGCTGGAGCGAGGCCCCCGGCGCGGTGCGGGTCTGGTCGGTGACCAGCACCCGGTAACGCACGCCGCGGCGCAGGTTGTCGTGGTCGATCTTGCGGAAGGTGGCCAGCGGCCGAGGGAACGCGCAGTTGCCGCGGCGGGCCACCAGCACCTCCCTGGTCGCACCGGCCAGCTGGGTGTCCACCGCGGTGGAGGTCGGGGCTGGGGCGCGGTCGGCCGGGCGCAGCAGGGAGAGCACGGGAGTCTGGCTGTTCACAGCGGGTTGCCTCCGATCGGCATGGTCGCGGCGAGGGCGCGGGCGTGTTGCCCGTCGAGTCGTTCCAGGCGCACGCCGAGGCGTTCGCCCAGGTAGGTCAGGTCGGCGGCGGCCGCGTCGACCACGGCGCCGTTGGTCGCGGCGATCCGGAGCACCGCGGTGGGCTCCCGGTCCTCGCCGGTGCTCACGGCCACCGTGATGGCCACCCCTGGCGCGGTGGCCAGCAGGCGTTCCAGCAGCGGGCCGCGGTCCGAAGTGGACAGTTCGGCGAACCCGGCGAGCCGGAACCCGGCCTGGGCCACCGCACCCGCCCGCCAGAACCGCCAGTCCTCCCGCGTTTCGCCGCGGCCGGACCCGGTGTGGGTGAGCGCGGGCAGCACGGCCCGGAGGTCCTCTTCGGACAGTGCGTCGGCCGGCAGTCCGGCCCTGGTGAGTCTGCGCAGCACCCGGCGGACGGTGTTGGCCAGCGCGGTGGTCAGGTCCTCGTCCCGGACGATGTCCGGATCCCGCAGCGCGCGCACCGCCAGCCAGGTGCGCGGCGGCCGGTCCCGCACCGGGCCGGTGTGCACGACCAGGCGGGCGCCGAACTCGGGCATGTCCGGATCCGGGTCGGGCAGCAGTGCCCCGGCGGCCGCGGCGCGCAGGAACTCGCTGTCGGCCGCCCGCGGTTGCAGCACCACGACCAGTTCGTCGGGGTGGCTGAGCAGGCCGGCCGGGACGCCGCCGATGGTGGCGGTGCGGGCGCGGGTGGCCGGGGCGAGCAGGGTCAGCAGGGCGGCCGGATCGTGTTCGGGGGCGCCCAGGTCGTGGTCGCGGCGGCGGAGTGTGTGCCGGATCCGGGTGGCCAGCAGGGTGGTCAGCCAGCGGCCGCGGACCCGGACCGCGGTGAGCGCGAGCAGCGCGGCGCTGATGCCGAGCGCGGTGGCCAGTGGCCAGGGGCGGCCGATGGCGAGCACGGTGCTGATCGCGGCGAGCTGCCAGCAGAGGATGCGCAGGGCGGGGATCCTGGGGAGGCGGGCCGTGGTGGGCGCCGCGGGTGGCGGCGGGGGTGGGGCCACCGGGCGGGGCTGGGGGTGGCGGACTGCGGTTGCGGCCGCGAGCACGAGTCCGGGGGCCGGGTGCGGGGCGGCGGGCGGCACCGGGCGGGTGACGGCGTGCGGCGCGGGGGACATCGGACGGGGCGCGGCCTGCGGCGCGGGGTGCACGGGTCGGGTGACGGCATGCGTCGCGGGGTGCACGGGGTTGGTGACGGCGTGCGGCGAGACCTGCGCCGGGAACGCCCCGCTGTGCTGGGCCGGGCGTGCTGCGCCGGGGCCGTTGTTCGGCTGGATCGGGCCGGTGGTGCGGGTGGTCAGGTCGGTTGGCCAGCCTGGTTCGGGTGATCGGGGATGCTGCGGCATCGGAGCGCTCCTCACGCGACGCGGGCGTTGGACAGCGGGCGGGCGGTGCGGCGGGCCTGGTCGCGGATCAGCGGGTGGGCGCGGAAGCGGCCGGGGCCGGGGGCGTCCAGGAGGTGGTGGTCGGTGAGTTCCTCCAGCAGGTGGCGGGCCTCCGGCTGGGGCAGGCCCAGGTGCTGGGCGGCCTGGCGCAGCTCGAACTCCGGCGGCAGCGTGGCCAGGGTGCGGAAGGCCACCCTGGCGCCCGCGGACAGCCGCCGGTACGAGCCGGTCACCTCGGGCGCCAGTTCGTCCCGGCCGCCCTCGGTGCCCAGCCAGTCGGCCAGGTCCGCGGTGCTCCACAGTGGACGGACGGCCAGCCGGGTGGCGGCGGCGTGCAGCGCGGCGGGCAGTCCGGCGCAGGCGGTCAGCACCGCGGTCAGCGGGGACAGCGCGGTCAGCGGCTGCTCGCGCGGACCGGCCGCGGTGTGGAACAGGCCGGCGGACTCGTTGTGCGACAACGGGGTCAGCGTGTGCCGGGTTTCACCGGGCAGTCGCCAGCCGCGGGTGCGGGTGGTGATCAGGGTCAGGCTGGCCGACGGACCGGGCAGCAGCGGGCGGACCTGCTCGGCGTCGGCGGCGTCGTCCAGCACCAGCAGCACCCGGCGGCGGGACAGCTCCGAACGCCACAGCGCCGCGCGCTCGTCGAGGTCGGCCGGGACGTCGGTGTGCCCGAGGCCGCGGAGCAGCCGGGCCAGCGCGTCGGCCGGGGTCACCGGGTCGGTGTGGCCGCGCAGGTCGAGGAAGAACTGGCCGTCGGGGTAGCGGGCGGCGAGCCGGTGCGCGGCGTGGGTGGCCAGCGCGGTCTTGCCCACGCCGGTCATGCCGTCGAGCACCACGGTCCCGCCGGGGGCGGCCCGGTCCAGCGCGCCCAGTTCGGCCGCGCGGCCGGTGAAACCTGGGACGTCCCTTGGCAACTCGCGCCGCGGCTGGGTGGCGGTGTCCGCGGTGAGCGCCTGCTGGTGCGCCTGGGCCAGCGCCGGGCTGGGATCCACGCCCAGCTCCTCGGCCAGCATCCGGCGGGCCTGGCGGAACGCGGCCAGTGCCTCGGCCCGGCGGCCCGCCGCGTGCAGGGCCCGCACCAGGTGCGTCCACGCGCCCTCGCGCAGTGGGTCGTCGCTGGTCAGCGCGCGCAGCACGCCGATGGCGGCCACCACCTCGCCCGCGGCGAGCTGGGCCTCGGCCAGGGTCTCGCGCAGTTCCCGGCGGGTCTCCTCCAGCCGATCAGCGGCGGACTGGAAATCCGTGCCCGGCAGGTCCTCGAACGCCCGGCCACGCCAGTGCGCCAGCGCCGCGGTGAGCAGTGCGATCGCGGTGCGCGGATCGCCGTCGGCCAGTGCCGCGCGGGCCGCGCTCGCCTGCCCGGCCACCTGGTCCGCGTCCAGCTCGCCCGGCTCCACCCGCAGCCGGTACGCACCGGGCCTGCTGTCGATCCGGGACCCGGTCAGCGCGGGCGGCAGCGCCCGGCGCAGGCGGCAGATGTAGGTCTTGAGATTGGCCTCGGCCGAGGCGGGCACGGCCTGTTCATGCCAGGTCGACTCGATCAGACGGCCCACCCGGACCCACGCGTTAGGGTGCAGGAGCAAGGTAGCCAGCACCGTGACGGGCTTCCGCGCACCAAGCTCGAGCACCGCCCCAGCCGGGTCGCGGGCCTCGGTCGGGCCCAGTACGTGGAAGAGCAACATCCCCGCCCCCAATCGCGATCGCACTCACCATCCCTGCGGCCACATGAGGTTTCCATGACACGACCGGGATTGATCCCCGTGCGCGTTCTGGTGGTCGAGGACGACGAGGATCTGCGCTTCGCCGTCGCCGCTGAGCTGCGGGCGGCCGGGCTGACGGTGGCCGAGGCCGCCGACATCAACGCCGCCGACCAGGTGATACGTGCCGGTGAGCCGGCCTGCGCGGTCTTCGACCGGATGCTGCCCGACGGCGACGCCATCAACTACGTGCACCGGCGGCGGCAGGAGGGCTGGGCCACCCCGGTGCTGTTCCTGACCTCGCTGGACAAACTCGCCGACCGGGTCGCCGGGTTCGAGCACGGCGGCGACGACTACCTGGCCAAACCCTTCGCGGTGGCGGAGCTGACCGCCAGGGTGCTCGCGCTGTGCAGGCGCGCGGGCAGCGGCAGGCCCTCGGTGCTGCGGCACGAGGACCTGGAGATGGACTGCGCGCGCCGCGAGGTGCGCCGGGCCGGAGTGCTGCTGACCGTCTCCGACAAGGAGTTCGCGGTGCTGGAGCACCTGCTGACCAGGGCGGGCCAGGCGGTCTCCCGCACCGAGCTGATCGAGCACTGCTGGGACTCCAGCACCGACCCGATGTCCAACGTGGTCGACGCGGTGGTCAAACGCCTGCGCGCCAAGCTCGCCGAACCCCGGCTGATCCACACCGTGCACGGCCGCGGCTTCCGGCTGGGCTCGGCGTGACCACCACCTCCGCCGAGGGGCTGCACCGCCTCCGCCGTCTGCTCACCCTGTTGTTCACCGTGCTCAACGCGGCCGGGCTGATCCTGTTCGCCTACCTGGTGATCCGCGAGGACCGGCAGCAGGGCGAGCAGGCCATGGACGCCGAGCTGCGCCAGACCGGCGCGGTGGTGGCCAGGCTGGTCACCTACGAGGACAAGCTCGACACCGGGATGCTGGGCGGGGACCAGCTCGACAACGCCTGCCCCCAGATCACCGTGCTGGAACGGCATCCCGACAGCACCTGGACGACCACCTCCACCAGCAAACGGGTGTGCGCCACGCTGGCCGAGACCATGCTGACCAGCCTGGCCCGGCAGTCCGTCGACACCAGGAGTGTGATCAACAGCTACCAGCGCGGCACCGGCGGCGAGCTGCTCAGGGTGTCCGTGGCCGCGCTGAAACTCCCCGGTGAGCGCTACGTGGGCGCGGTGGTCACCGCGATGGACGCGCGCGAGGTCGAGGACCGGCACGACCGGCGGGTGCTGATCGTGCTCGTGGTGGGCACGCTGCTGCTCGGCGCCTGCGCGCTGGCCGGGCACATCTTCTCCGGCCGGGCCATGCGCCCAGCGGTGGACGCGCTCGCCCAGCAGGAGGCGCTGCTCGGCGACATCGCGCACGACCTGCGCAAGCCGGTGGCCGCCCTGCGCGCGCTGGCCGAGACCGCGCTGCGCAACCCGGACCAGCACGCCGAACTGCTGCCGCGCGCGGTCCGGCTGTCCGCGCGGATGGGCGGCATCATCGAGGGCCTGCTGATGCGGGCCCGCTTCGCCGCCGGCGTGCAGGAACTGGCCCGGCAGCCGATCTGGCTGGACCAGCTGGTCGCCGGGGTGGTCGAGGACACCCAGCCGGAGGGCGCGCGGATCACGCTGACCACCACGCCCAGCAAGGTCAGCGCGGATCCGGTGCTGGTGCAGCGCGCGGTGGCCAACCTGATCGGCAACGCCCTCCAGCACGGGCGGCAGCCCGGTGAGACGGCGGTGGTGCACGTGCACGTCACGGACAACCGGATCACCGTGGCCGACCGGGGCCCCGGCATCGACGCCGAACGCGCCGAACTCGCCCTGGACCGCTTCACCAGCGGCGGCGGGTCCAGCGGACTGGGGCTGGCCATCGTGCGCTGGGTGGCCCAGGCGCACGGCGGCACGCTGCGGGTGTACAACGCCGAACAGGGCGGGGCGATCTTCGAGCTGGAACTCCCCTCGGGTGACTGAGCTGTGTACCGGCCGTGGATGAGCGGTATACCGGGTGTTCCTAGGCTGGGGCTGACGGACGTCGACGGGGGTTGGGAATGAGTGGCACTCAGGCCGGGCAGGTCTACTCGCTGATCGCGCGCAACGTGCAGTCGGTGCTGCGCGGCAAACCCGAGGTGGTCCGGCTGGCCGTGGCCGCGCTGCTGGCCGAGGGGCACCTGCTGATCGAGGACGTGCCAGGGCTGGGCAAGACCACGCTGGCCAGGTGCATCGCGCGCAGCATCGGCGGCAGCTGGAACCGGATCCAGTTCACCCCCGACCTGCTGCCCGGCGACATCACCGGCGTGACCGTGTACCACCAGAAGGAAGAGCAGTTCACCTTCCACCCCGGCGGCATCTTCGCCAACGTGGTGGTCGCCGACGAGATCAACCGCGGCACGCCCAAGACCCAGTCCGCGCTGCTGGAGGTCATGTCCGAGCGGCGGGTCACGGTGGACGCGGTCACCCATCCGGTGCCCAGCCCGTTCCTGGTGGTGGCCACCCAGAACCCGATCGAGATGGAGGGCACCTACCGGCTGCCCGAGGCCCAGCTCGACCGGTTCCTGATGCGGTTGTCGGTGGGCTACCCGGACGTCGACGCCGAGGTGCTGGTGATCATGAGCGACTGCGCGGGCGTGTCCCCGGACGACCTGCCCGCCGTGGTCGACATCCCGACCCTGGTCGCGGCGATCACCGAGGTCCGCAAGGCGCACCTGGACCGCGCCGTGGTCGAGTACGCCGCCCGGCTGGCCGGGGCCACCCGCGAGCACACCGCGGTCCGCTTCGGCGCCAGCCCGCGCGGCAGCATCGCGCTGGTGCGCGCGGCCCAGGCCATGGCGGCCACCGAGGGACGCAACTTCGTCACGCCGGATGACATCAAGGACGTCGCGGTGCCGGTGCTCGCGCACCGCCTGGTGCTCACCGCCGACGCCGAGCTGAACCAGCGCGGCCCGGCCGAGATCGTGGCCGACGTGCTGGCCGCGACCCCGGCCCCGGCACTGAACCAGAGCGCGCGTTAGCCGGCGCAGGTCGCGTTGTTGAAGGTCTTGTACTGGCTCTTGAAGACCGGGCCGTTGCTGGTGCCGCTGACCTGGAAGCAGTACTTGAGACTCGGGTCGATCTCGACCGTCATGCTGGTGCCCCGCTGCGCCAGGTAGCTCTTGGCCTCGATGTCCTTCTCGCTCGCCACGGCGACGGAGAAGTACAGCTCCGCACTGCTGCGCCAGTTCAGCTCGACCTTGTTCCCGCGCACCACTGGCTCCTCCAGCACGATCTCCGCTGGCTTCGTCGAGGTCGACGGGGTGGCGCTGGCCGGGACCGGGCCGGGCGGCAGGGCCATCTCGGCCGGGTCCTCGCTGATCAGCAGCACCGCGCCGACGGCGAGCACGGCGATCACGCCGACGCCGCCGAGCACCAGCCCGGTGCGGCTGGCGGGGCGTTCGGGGCGGGCCGGGCCGGAGATCACCAGGGGGGCGCCGCGGGGTCGCGGGGGCGTGGGAGTGGTGTCCTCAGGCTGGGTGGTCGGCCGACGGCGGGGTGCGGCGGCGTCCGGGAAGCTGTCCACTGGCAGGTCGGTGCGGTCCGCGGCGAGTGGGCCGAGATCGGCCGCGGCCGGGGCGCCGGGGTAGGCGGAGGCTGACGGGCCGGGTTGCGGCGCGAGGTGCTGGTGGCCGGTGGTGGCGGAGTCGCCGGGATGGCCCGCGAGGTGCTGGCCGGGGCGGGCGGCGGGGCCACCGGACCGTTCCGTGGCGGGCAGGCCGGACTGCCTCGAGGTGGACCGGCCGGGCTGGGTCGCGGCGGGCCGGTGCGGGCCGGGCGTGCCGCGGGGTGGCGTCGGGCGATAGGCCGGGACCTGCCCGGCGAAATCGTCGAACCCGCGGCCCTGGGTGGCAGGCCGGGCCGGGCGTGGTTCCGGGCCGCCCATCCGGTCCAGCCACTCCGACACCACCGCGGCCTCGGCCGGGCGCAGCGCCGGGTCCTTGCTCAGCAACGCCGACACCACTGCCACCAGCGCCTCGGGCACGTCCGCCCGGTTCAGCGGCGGCACCGGCGTGCCCAGCACGCGCAGCATCCGCTCGCCCTCCGGCTCGCCGATCGCGCCAGGGTGCGGGGACTCCCCGGCCAGCGCCAGGTGCAGCAGCGCGCCCAGTCCGTACAGGTCCGAGCGTTCGTCCACGGTGCCGTCGCGCAGGGTCTCCGGGGCGGCGAAGTCGATGCCGGTGCGCTGGTCGCGCGGGTAGGCGCGGCGCAGGGTGAGGCCGAGGTCGGCGAGCACGGGTTCGCCGGTGGGGCGGAACAGCAGGTTGCCGGGGGTGACGCCGCCGTGCACCAGGCCGGCGCCGTGCGCGGCGGACAGGGCGGTGGCCACCGCGCGGCCCAGCGCGATCGCGTCCGGCACGGACAGCTTGCCGCAGCTGGTGACCAGCTCGCGCAGGGACTGCGAGCACAGCTCCATCCGCAGCGCGGTGCGGCCGTCGGGGGTGTCCTCGACCGCGTCGGCGACCAGCACCGGCGCGCGGTCGCGCAGACCGGCCAGCCGGGCCAGCTCGCGGTCCAGCTCGGCGCGGGTGCGCTTGGGCAGCTTGGCCGGGAAGACCTTCAGCGCGTACGCCGCACCGGTGTCCGCGCGCACCCCGGCGTACACCGTGGCCACCGGACCGTCCCCGAGTAGAACCAGTTCCTCGGGCCCGTTGCTGGTCATCGCGGGCTCCCCTCCAGCTGTCGCTCCGGCGCCATCATCCGGCCTCGCCGGTGATGGCCGCTAGCTGCCGAACCGGTTCCCCGCCGCGGCGCTCCACCAGATCGTAGGAAAGACGAACCACAGGTGCGTGCCGGGCGGCAGCTTGTTGCCGCACCGGCCGGTGCGAGGAGGTAGGCCGATGACCACGACCGGGCTGGTGCGAGTGACGGTCGCCGCGCCGCACCGGCGCATCGACATGGCGTTGCCAGAGCAGTCCAGCGTCGCCGAGATCGTGCCGGGGCTGTTGCGGCACGCTGGTGAGCACCTCGCCGACGACGGCGCGGGCGACGGCGGCTGGCTGCTGCGGCGCGGTGACGGTTCGCCGCTGGAACTGGGGCGCACGCTCGGCTCGTACCGGATCAGGGACGGCGAGGTGCTGCACCTGACCTCGCGGCGCACCGAATGGCCGGAGCTGGAGTACGACGACCTGGTCGACGCGATCGCCGACGGGGCTGGCCGGGCCGGGCGGGCGTGGAGCGCGCGGCACACCCGGCGGGCCGCGCTGACCGTCGGCGGCGTGGTGCTGCTGCTGGGTCTGGCGGTGGTGCTGCGGGCCGGACCACCCTGGCCGATGCCCGGATTGTGGTCACTCCTGGTGAGTTTGCTGCTACTCGCCGTGGGTGCTACGTTGGCCAGGACCGCGGGAGACGCGGTGGCCGGCGCGGTCTTCGGGGCGCTGGCGCTGCCGTACTCCTTCCTCGGTGGAGCTTTGCTCCTGGCCGGAAGCCACCCGCTGCTGGACCTGGGCGCACCCCAGGTACAGGCGGGCAGTGCGGCACTGTTGCTCGGGGCAGTGCTCGGTCATCTCGGCACGGCACACGGACTGCCGGTCTTCGCCGCGGCGGCGACCAGTGGACTGCTCGGCGTGCTGGGCGGGGTGCTCGCGAGCCTGGACATCTTCGACGGCGCCCAGGCGGCCGCGATCGTGGTCGGCGCGGTGCTGGCGTTCTCCCCGATGCTGGCTCCACTGGCGATCCGGCTGGCCAGGGTGCCGATGCCGGTGCTGCCGCGCACCACCGCGGATCTCATTCGGGATGATCCGCAACCGCCTCGACCGGCGGTGTACCAGGCGGTGTCGCGGGCGCACGGGTTGCTGACCGGCATGCTGGTCGGCGCCGGGCTGGTGGCCGTGCTCTGCCAGGTGTTGCTGGTGCGCAGTGGCCGCACGTCCGCGTTGTGGTTGCTGGTGGTGCTCGCGTTCGGGTTCCTGCTCCGGGCGCGGTTGTATCCCGTGCTGTGGCAACGGATTCCGTTGCTGGGCGCGGGAGTGTGTGGGGCGGTGTGCCTCGCGCTCGGTCCGTTGCTGGCCGGGCGGGTGGCCATCGCCGGTGTGGTGCTGCTCGTGGTCAGCGGGCTGATCGTCTTCGGCGGTCTGCGGCACAGCACCGGTCCGGCGAGTCCCTACCTCGGGCGCTATGCCGAGCTGTTCGAGGTGGCGGTGGTGCTCGCCGTGGTCCCGGTCGTGTGCGCGGTGCTGGACCTGTACGCCTACCTGCGCGGGCTGGGCGGCTGAGATGGCATCGAGTCGCGATCAGCTTCAGGCACACCAGTTCCTGGCCCAGCGGGCGATCTCCGCGCTGGTCACCAGGGAGACCGATCCGGAACAACCACCGTTCCGGCGGCCGAGCGTGTCCGCACTCGGCAGCATCGCGCTGGCGGTGATCATCCTGGCCGGCTTCGGCGTGTACGGGCTGATCGTGCCGGGTGGCAAGGACGCCTGGCGTTCCGGCGACGCGGTGATCGTGGAGAAGGAGACCGGCGCGCGGCTGGTGTATGTGGACGGCAGGCTGCGGCCGGTCACCAACCACACCTCCGCGCTGCTGGCGCTGGGCAAGTACGCGCCGACCATGGACGTGTCGCGGAACTCCCTGGTCGGGGTGCCGCGCGCGCCGCGGATCGGGTTGGTGGACGTGCCGGATGGGCTGCCGGGCAAGGAGCGGGTGCTCGGCGGCGGCTGGAGCATGTGCTCCCAGCCCGCCGTGGACAGCACCGGCGCGGCGGTGCACGAGTCGGTGCTGCTGGTCGGCCAGCCGCCGCCGGGCGGCCGGGCGCTCGGCGATGCCGCGCTGCTGCTGGAACTGCCGGACAAGGGCGACTGGCAGCTGGTGTGGCGCGGGCACCGGCACCGGATCGCCCAGGCCGACACCGGCGCGGTCCGGCTGGCCCTGCAACGCGGTCCGCTGCTGCGCGCGGGCGCCGCACTGGTGGACAACCTGCCCGCCGGTGAGCCGATCGGCCCGATCTCGTTGCCGGACACCGGAAAGCCGAGCACCGCCGTGCCCGGCAAACCAGACCTGCGCATCGGCGAACTGGCCCTGGTCCGCATCGCGGGCGAGGTGACCCAGCACTACCTGGCCGAGGCCGACCGGCTGCGCCCGATCTCGGCCCTGCAGTACGAGATCCAGCGCGCGCACAAACCCACCGCCGAGGCGCTGGGCGGCGAACTGAACGGCATCACGTTGAGCCCCTTGGCCGTCAACGGCGCCCGCCTGGCCGCCGCGACCCCGGCCAAGGCAGGCCAGGCCCCGGACAAACGCCCGGAGTTCGCCGGTTCGGCCGCGGGCGCCCCCACCGTGTGCGCCAGCTTCAACCCCGGCCAACAGGTGCCGACCGTGACAGTGGATCCCACCCTGCCCCAACGAGATCCGGCCCTGCTGACCACCCGCCGCACCGACACCGGACTACCCCTGGCCGACCGCGTCCTGGTCCCCCCGGGCTCAGTGGCCCTGGTCGAGATCATGCCCAGCCCCACCACCCCCGCAGGCACCCTCTCCCTGGTCAGCGACCAGGGCCGCAACCACCCGCTGGCCACCCCGGAGGTGCTGGCGATGCTCGGCTACGAGGGCGTGACCCCGGTGCGGATGCCCGCCGGTCTGGTCTCCCGCATCCCGCTGGGCAGTGGGCTGGACCCACAGGCCGCGAAGCGTTCGTAGTCAACAACAACCGAGCGCAAGGGGGTACGACCGTGGCACCACCACGAGCGGGTTTCGCGCACCTGGCCATCGACTAGGCGGCCGACGTCGGCAGGCGCGCCGCCGCCGACCCGATACCCGACAGGTACCGGCAGGCGGGTTACGTGCGGCACCTGGCCGAGGTGACCCGCCGGGCCAAGACCCGGATCAACGACTACCTCAAGGCGAGTTCACCGAGACACGGCGCGGCCCTGGAATCCCTGGCCGCCAACAGGAACGCCCTGTTCACCCGGGGCAAGGCGGGGGAGCGGTACACCGAGTACGAGGACATCCAGCAGTTCCCCTTCGACGAGACCGTCCGCAACTCCGCCTCCGACACCGCCGACCGCCTACGCGGGTGCCCTGGGTGAATGGGCGGAGAAGGTCCGCCAGCGCGGGGGCTGGGACCACAAACTCGTTGTCCTGCAAAGCACCGCGGGCGACAACCAGCTCACCCAGGCCCCCAGCCTGCCCGGCAAGATCCGCTACGACGCCTGGTCGAACATCCACTACGGCTACCTCGTCCGCGAGGTCGGCTTCACCCCGGAGGTCCTGCACGCCGGCGCGGACGTCGCGGACCTGATTGGCCAGGATCCGGCCGACCAGGCGGCGGTGCGGCTGGGGATCGAGCTGCGGGAGAGGTACGGGCCGGGGAGTTGCGGCCGGATCGGTTGCGGGAGGCCATCTCAGCGAACTGGGATCGGCTGGTCGCCGCGGGCACGGTCGTGCCGAACGGAGCCAGACTCGGCTCCGGCAGGCATCGCCTCGGCCCCGTCCGCCAGCCAGCCCCGCCCCGCCCCAGCCCAGCCCAGCCCCAGCCCCAGCCCAGCCCCAGCCCCAGCTCCGCCCCGCCCCGCCCCGCCCGGCCCGGCCCGGCCAACCCCCAACAACAACATTGCCCCGCCCGGAACCCCGGACGGGGCAACGCTTCCACCGATCAGTCAGCGAGCCCGGCGACGCCCACGCGGCTGCTCAGGCTGCACCACCGCCGAGGCCGCAGGCGCGCCCTCGACGCGCCACATCTCCTCATCCAGCAGCTCGATCGTCGTGGTCTCCTCCGCCCGCCGTCGCCGCGACCCGGTCGGCACCGCACCGACTCCAGCGGACTGTCCGCCCAACCGCGCGGGCACGCCCGGAATCCCCCGCCTGACCCCCTTACCCGGCGTCGCGCCCGCGTTCTTCGCCGCGCCGCTGCCGGGTTTGGGCTGGTTGCCGCCCACGCCGGCGCCGCCCAGCGGCGGGGCCATCGGGGGGATGCCGCCCGCGCCGCGGGACATCGAGTTGGCGGTGTTGGCGGTGCCGGTGCTGCCTGCTGAGGCGACGGGGGCCTCCGGGGGTGCGGCCAGGTTGGCCGCGGCGCCCATGGCGGCGGCGCGGGGGATGTTCGGGGGGCCGAGGATGCCCGCGCCCTTGAGACCGGGGGGTCTGCCGCCGCCCCTGGCTCCGGCCAGGCCGCCCGCGCCGCCCAGACCGCCGGTGGGGACCGGGGGGAGCAGGGGGAGCGGCGGGGTGTTGACGGGTGGGGGGAGGGACGGGAGTGGGGGTGGGATGGGGGGTTTGGGCACGGTGGGGGTCGGGGTGTCGCCGGCGAGGCCGGGGCCGGTGGGGGGTGGGGGCGGAGCACCGGGGGCGCCGCCGGGGGGTGCGGATGGGGCGCCGCCGGGAGGCGCGCCTGCTGGGCCACCGGGGGGTGCGCCGGTGGGGCCGCCTGGCGGGGCGCCGGTGGGGCCGCCGGGGGCGGCGTCGGTGGCGTTGGCTGGGCTGGCGGGGGCGTCCGGGCCGCCGGGGGCGGAGGTGGGGGCGGCCGCGTTCTGTGGGCCGCGCCAGTCGGTGCCGAGGGCGTTGGTGGTGGCTTCGGCGGTCTGGGTGAACAGGGCGGCCAGTTGGTTCATTGGGACGCCCGCGTTCTGGCTGGCCTGTTTGCGCAGTTCGGCCTCCATGGCGGGGGCCAGCTGCACGGCTTTCTGGAACCACTCCCAGGTCGCCATCACACCGGCGTGGGCCTGGGGCAGGGCGACGGCCAGGTTGGCCAGGGCGGAGGCGGGTTCGGTGGCGATGCGGTCGGTCCAGTCGGTCAGCGAGGTCACGCCTGCCTGGACCTGGTCGCCGAAGAGGTGACCCGCGCTGTCCAGCCAGTGCTGGGCCAGTTCCTGACCCCGGCCGTGCAGGTCGGTGCCGGCCTGACTCAACTGGCTGTGCAGCGCGGTCCACATCTCGCGGGCCTTGGTGACCTGCTGGACCCGGCCGCCGCCGACCTCCGCCTCGATCAGCCGGACCTGCTGCTCGATCTCCATCGTGGTGTAGTCCATGACCTCCCCCTCACCCGGTCCGCTCGCCGGTCGGCATCTGGCGGGCGCTGTCGCGGTCCTGGCCCGAGTACTCCTCGGCCGCGCCGACGGCCAGGCCCTTGTACGCGGCATAGCCCTGGTCCACCGCGGTGGTGAACGCCTCGACCTTGGTCACCGCCTCGGTGTGCGCGGTGCCGAACGCGGTGCCTTCCGCCATACCGCCGCTGGGTCCCTGGGCGCTGGCGGTGCCCGCGGCGCGGACCGCGGTGAAGTCCGGTTGACGCAGTTGCTCGGCGAAATCGCGCATCGCGCTGATCCGGCCGTTGATGTGCCCCGGTGGTGCGGACATCTGGATCTCCCCTCTCGGATGGGTGTGCGGCTCAGGCCTCGCCGGGCGGCAGCCAGGCGAGTTGGACCAGGCGGGCCGAGTCGCGGCGGTCGACCAGCCAGCCGCGGCCGGGCGGCAGCTTCTCCGCCTTCAGCCCGCCCAGCAGCGGTCCCTCCTCCTTGTCCCCGGACAGCAGGAGGCCGGGCGAACCGACATCGCGGAGCCTGGTGAAGAACTGCTCGAACATGGCCCGCCCGGCCCCGCCGGTGCGCCGGGCCAGCACCACGTGCAGGCCGACGTCGCGGCCCTGCGGCAGGTAGTCCAGCAACGGCAGCATCGGGTTGTCGTACTGGCTGGCGACCAGGTCGTAGTCGTCGACCAGCACGAAGATCTCCGGGCCCTTCCACCAGCTCCGGGTGCGCAGCTGCTCGGGCGTGATGTTCTTGCCCGGCAACCGTTCGGTCAGCGCGGTGGCGGCCTCGTTCATCAGCCTGCCGGTGGTGGCCTTGTCGGTGCCGTAGCCGAGCAGGTAGGGCGCGCCGACCTCGCCGAGCAGGCCGCGGCGGTGGTCGATCAGCACGATCCGGGCCTGCTCCGGCGTCATCGTCTCCTGGATGCGGCGGGCCAGCACCCGCAGGAACCCGGTCTTGCCGGACTCCGGGCCGCCCAGCAGCAGGTGGTGCGGATCGGCCTGGTAGTCCCAGTGCACCGGCGCGAGATCGCGTTCGGCGATGCCGGTGACCAGCCGGTTCTGCTCGTCCATGGCGATCAGGTCCGGGTAGGACAGGCTGGCAGGCAGCATCCGGACCTTGGGCGCGCGCGGACCGTGCCAGCCGCGGGCGATGCCGCTGACCAGCTCGGCCACCCCGGCAGGCAGATCGCGTGGATCGTTGCCGCCGTCGATGCGCGGCAGCGCGAGCAGCAGCTGGTGCTTGCCCATGCTGACGCCGCGGCCGGGCGCGTTCTCCGGCACCATGCTCGCGCTGGCCCGGTCGACCATGGTGTCCAGCGGATCGCCGAGGCGCAGCTCGATCCGGCTGCCGAACAGGTCGCGGATGTTGGGGCGCAGGTCGAAGGAGCGGCCGCAGGCGGCGAGCACGTGGACGCCGTAGGACAGCCCGCGCGCGGCGATGTCGGCGACCGGGTCCTCCAGGTCCTCGAACTCCTTGCGCAGCGTGGCCCAGCCGTCCACCACCAGGAACACGTCGCCGTGCGTCTCCTCGGCGAACCGGCCGGCCGCGCGCAGCCTGCGGAACTCGGCCATGCCGTCGATGTCGTGCTCGGCGAAGAGGCGTTCCCGGTGGGTCAGCGCGGTGACCACCTCGGCCACCGTGCGCCGCACCGCACCGCCGTTCTGCCTGCCGGCGACCCCGCCCACGTGCGGCAGGCCGGTGAGCGTGCCGAGGCTGCCGCCGCCGAAGTCCAGGCAGTAGAACTGGACCTCGCGCGGGGTGTGGGTGAGCGCCAGGCTGGTGATCAGGGTGCGCAACGCGGTGCTGCGGCCGCTGTGCGGGGCGCCGACGACCAGGGCGTGCCCGGTCGCCGCGGACAGGTCCAGCACCAGGTGCTCGCGGCGCTGTTCCAGTGGCCGGTCCACGATCCCGGCCACCGCGAGCAGTCGCCCGGCCAGCCGTGGTTCGGTGATCCCGAGGCCGCGGATCGGGTCCTCGACCGGGGTGCCGAGCAGCTGGTCCAGGGACGGTGATTCGGCCAGCGGCGGCAGCCAGACCTGGTGCGCTGGCACGCCTTTGCCCTCGAACCGCTCCACCAGCACGTCCAGCAGGCTCTCGCCTACGCCCTCGTCCGGGTCCTCGGGCGCGGTCGGCACCGGGGTGGCGTCGGCGGGCGGGGCGAGGTAGGCGGTGGAGTAGGCCATCAGCCGCGGCGCACGCGGACCGACGCCGATCGAACCCGCCTCGGCGCGGCGGTGCACGCCGGAGACGTAGGCCGAGCGGAACCGCATCATCGGCTCGGTGCCCGACTTCAGGAAGCCGTGCCCTGGCGCCCTGGGCAGGGCGAAGGCATCACCGACACCCAGCACCACCCGGCTTTCCGCCTCGGAGAAGGTGCGCAGCCCGATCCGGTAGGACAGGTAGGTGTCCAGGCCGCGCAACCGGCCCTCCTCCAGCCGCTGGCTGGCCAGCAGCAGGTGCACGCCCAGCGCCCGGCCGATCCGGCCGATCTGCACGAACATGTCGATGAAGTCCGGTTTGGCCGAGAGCAGCTCGCTGAACTCGTCGCACACCACCAGCAGCGTGGGCACCTCGGGCAGCGGCGCACCGGCCGCGCGGGCCTTCTCGTAGTCGCGCAGCGAGGAGAAGTTGCCTGCCGCGCGCAGCAGTTCCTGGCGGCGGATCAGCTCGCCGTTGATGGCGTCGGTCATCCGGTCGACCAGCGGCAGTTCCTCGGCCAGGTTGGTGATCACCGCGCTGGTGTGCGGCAGCCGGTCCAGCTTGGTGAAGGTGGCCCCGCCCTTGAAGTCGATCAGCGCGAAGTTCAGCGAGCTGGGCGGGTGGGTCACCGCCAGCGCGAGCACCAGGGTGCGCAGCAGTTCGCTCTTGCCCGCGCCGGTGGCGCCCACCAGCAGCCCGTGCGGGCCCATGCCGTCCTGCGCGGACTCCTTGAGGTCGATCTCGATCGGGGTGCCGTCGGCGCGCACGCCGAAGCGGATCCGCAGCTTGTCCCGGTTGGGCCGCTGCACCCAGGTGCGGGTCGGGTCGAACAGGTACGGGTCGCCGATGTCGAGCAGTTCGGCCAGGCCGAGCGAGGCGCTCAGCGGCTGCTCGCCCCGGCCGCCGTCCGCGCCGCGCAGCGGGGAGAGCTGGCGGGCCAGGCCCTCGGCGGCGACCGCGTCCAGCTCGTCGGCCACGCCCAGCTCGGTCTCGCCGTCAATGGTCTCGCTGGTCAGCGTGCCGTCCTCGGCCACCTCCAGCACCACCGCGGCCCGGTCCAGCGCACGCGGCGGCAGCGTGGTCAGGTCGAGCACGGTGACGCCCTCCACGCCGCCACCGGTCATCAGGTGGTCCGAGCCGACGGTGGAGCCGCCGTCGATGACCACCACCAGGTGCGGTTCACCGCCGGGATGCCCGGCCTCCGGGTCGAACCGGCGGCGCTGGGCGAGCAGGTCCTCCAGCATCGCCTCGATCCCGGGCACGGTCGGCGCGACCAGTCGCAGCGGGCCCAGCGCGTCGGTCTTCTCCGGGTGCAGCGCGTGCGGCAGCCACTTCACCCACTCCCAGTCCGGCCGCTCGTCCCGGCCCGCGCAGACCGCGATCCGCAGGTCCTCCGGGGTCTGCAGGGTCGCCAGCGAGGCCACCATGGCCCTGGCCAGCCCGACCACCCGGTCGCTGTCGCCACGCAGGTGGATCCGGCCGAACCCGGTGACCGCGATGGCCAGCGGCAGCCCCGGAATGGCGGCGAAGGTGCTGATGAACCGGCGCAACGCCAAGGCGGACAACGGTTCCAGCTGTTCCAGCGGTTTGGTGTCCGGTGCGATGATCGCGGTGGACAGGCTCTGCGCGCCCGCCCCGATCCGGGCCACCGCGAAGTCCGGGTCGTCCCGGCGGCGCTCCCACAGCCGGTAGCTCGCGGCCACCGACCACAGCGCCCTCGGTTCGGGGTGCAGGTAGGCCAGCGCGTCCCGCTGCCGGTGCGCGGTGCGCCGCACGCGCAGCCGGTGCTGGGCCAGTCCACGCAGGTAGGAGCGGCGGGCCAGGCCCATCTCGCGTTTGCTGGGGCCGCCGCCGGTGACGAAGGTCATCACGATCATGCCGACCGCGGCCACCCCGAACAGGCCGAGCACGACGTAGCGCAGCGTGCCGGCGGCCGAACCGGAGAACAGCAGCACGGACGCGCCGAGCACGGCGATCATCGGCAGCATCATCAGCGCCTGCTGCCACTGCCTGCCGGTGGGCGCCGGGATCTCCGGCGGCGCCTCGATGACCAGCTCACCAGAGGGCAGCTCGGGCGCGGGTCTGCGCTGCGGCCGCCGCACCACGATCGTCGCCACGGATTCCTCCTTCATCGGCTGGGGAATCCGATCGTCCTGGAATGCGTGGGCCGGGAAATGGCCATGGCAGGAAGGTGCCGTGACCGCCGTGCGCGGGCGCTGTTCGCTTTAGCGTCAGGTCGACCGGAATACACGGCATTGGCCGTCCGATTGAGGGGAGCCCGCATGTCAGGGCAAATTCACGGTGCGGTAAGCGGAATCGCGCAGACCGGTACCGCGGCCACGAACATCGCGCAGAGCATCGACGGTCACCGGCAGCGGGCCACCGCCCAGGCCGACGCGCTCAGCGGCGCCTGGGAGGGACAGGCCAAGGTCAGCTTCGACCAGGCCTTCGACAACTGGGTGACCGGGGTGCAGCGGGTGGTGGCCTCGCTGACCGAGCTTGGCGAGAACGTCACCTTCGCCTCGCGCACCTACGAGCAGCAGGACCAGGACTCCGCCAGCGGTTTCGCCGGATTGACCTCGCACTGATCTGATCGCGTTCTGAACAGGGGAGCAGGAAATGGTAGACATCGTTCGCGGAAACTTTCAGCAGCTCGAGGGATTCGCCCAGCAGTTGTTGAGCACCATCAACCAGATTCAGTCCGAGATGGACCAGATGGCCCAGGCCGCCGGAATCACCGGTTCGGACTGGACGGACACCGGTGGTGGCGAGTTCGGCGGTGTGCACGATGCCTGGAAGGCGGTCAGCCAGCAGCGCCAGGAGCTGGTCGAGCAGATCCGCTCGGGCGTGACGAACACCAACTCGAACCTGCAGACCGCGTTGCAGCAGTCCATCTCGCGGATCGGCAGCACCTCGATCGGCTGACCTCGGCACCCAGGCCCCGGTCCGCGCCAGCGGCGGACCGGGGCCTTTCGCGTGTCAGCGTTCCACCGGCGGGGGCGGCAGCAGGAAGACCTGCTCGGGCAGTTCCTCCCGGACCGGGGTGGCGGGCAGTGCGGCGGCGGTGCCGGCGGCCCAGCCCCGGCGGCGGCCGCGCGGCAGCACCACCGCGATCAGCACCGCCAGCAGGGCCACGCCCACGGCCGCCGCGGCGCCGATCCCGGCCCGCTCACTCGCGTTCCGCCACCAGGCTTCCGCGCTGAGCCGGGCCACGTCCGGCGCGGGATGGGTCAGCGGCGGCAGCGGCGCCGGGGCCACCGCGGACAGTCCGTCGGTGACCGCGCGATACGGGTCGACCACGCCCGCGCCGTAGCCGGGACTGCCCTTGCCGCCACGTGCCGGGGTGGCGGTGGCCAGCAGCCGCCGGGTCACCTCGGCCGCGGACAGCTCCGGCCAGCGGGCCCGCACCAGCGCGGCGGTCCCGGCCACGAACGGCGCGGCGAAACTGGTGCCGGTGAAGTAACTGTGCCCGCCCGCGCGGGTGGGGCCGAGCACGCCCGCCCCCGGCGCGACCAGGTCCACGAAGTCGCCGAGCTGGGAGGAGGGCAGCTTCGCGCCGTCGATGTCGATCGCGCCCACCCCGAGCACGCCGGGGTAGGCGGCCGGGTAGGAGGGCCGCCAGGCGAACTGGCTGTCCGGCTGGTGGTTCCCGGCCGCGGCCACCACCAGCACGTCCTTGCTGACCGCGTAGGCCACCGCGTCCCGGATGTGCCCGTTGTCCACCGGCCCGGACACCGACAGGTTGAGCACCTTGACGCCCTGGTCCACCGCCCACCAGATGCCGCGGGCCAGTACCACCGGGTCGATCGCGGCCGCGCCGCCGTTGTCGGTCAGGTCCCGGTCGCTGACCCGCACCGGCAGGATCCGCGCGCCCGGCGCGATGCCGCGGAACCCGATCCGGTCCGCCTCGCCCGCCGCGATGATCCCGGCCACCGCGGTGCCGTGCGAGACGCAGTCGAAGTTGCCGGGCAGTCCGCCGAGGTAGTAGAAGTCCCTGCCCCGCGACACTTTCGCCGCCAGCTGCGGGTGGTCGGCGTCCACCCCCGAGTCCACCACGGCCACCGTCACCCCGGCCCCGTCGCTGAACGGCCAGGCCCGGTCGGGGGCGAGAACCTGTTGGGCCCACGGCAGTTGCGCGATCTCCGGCCGGGCAGGCGTCGGGTTGTGGCAGGTGCCGGGCGGCGGCGCGGCCAGGGCGAGCCCGCCGCCGGCGCCGAGGCCGAGCAGCGTGGCCGCCAGGAAAACGGTGGCGTGCAGGCGAATGCGTCCCATCCTGTGATGGTCCGGCTCCGCGCCCATGTGTGGCCGGGCCTGGCCGCAAGCTGTCAGCGCGCGCCGGATCCTGTTGCGCCGCAGCACACTTGGCCTCTCGAACCCGGCGCAGGAGGCGGCAATGACCGATCAGGGGATCCAGCAGCTCGCGGACTCGGTGCGCAGGCTGCGCGCGGGCATGCGGGACATCACCGGCACCGCCGACTCACCGGACGGGCTGATCAGCGCGACTGTCGGCGCCCGCGGTGAGCTGCTGGAACTGGAGCTGAACCCGCGGGTGTACCGGCAGCCCGATTCGGAGCTGCTGGCCGCGGACATCGTGGAGACCATCCAGCGCGCGGTGGCCGCGGCCCAGCGGGAGGTCTTCGAGCTGGTCAAGGAGTTCCTGCCGACCGATGCCGACCCGGCGACCACCGACCTGGACTTCGACCCGTTCCTGCACAGCGTCTCGGACCAGCCGAGAACCTGGGTCTAGGCCGGGCCCAGCCGGATGACCGCGACCCCGTCGCGCACGGCCACGACCTGCGTGCGCATGCCGTTGGTGGTGATCCACCCGCCGGTCCCGGCGACCGCGAAGATCATCGCCGGGGCGCCCGCGGTGGCGCCGACCAGCGAGCAACGCACGCCCTGGTCGCAGTTGAACTCGATCCGGCCGCCGGGGAAGGTCAGGTTCAGCGTGACCGAATCCGCCTCGATCGCGGTCACCCGCACCGTGCCGGTCTGCTGCTTGACCAGGTTGATCGTGGCCGGTTTGTCCAGCCGCACCTCGCAGGCCGCGTCCGTGCAGGCGCGCAGGTTGCCGCCGTCCGCGGCCGCGGTGGGCAGCGGCGCGGGTGGTGGCGGAGGCGGCGGGGTGCTGCTGGAACTCGGCACGGCAGTGCTTGTGGCGACGGGCGTCGTCGAGGAGGCGGCCGGGGCGGGCGCGGGCGAGGCGCAGCCGCCCAGCAACAGCGCGGCGACGCCGGCCAGCACGGGGAAACAGGTTCGGTTCACCGCCTCATGCTGGCCAGGCCGCCCACCGGATGGGGCGGCCTGGCCGGAAGCTGTCAGGCGGTCCGCGGATCGAATGCCGCGCGCAGCCGGTCGCGGAGGGAACCGTTGCGGGACAGGCTCTTGCGCACCTGCCGCTCGGCGTCCCAGGCCCGGTCGGTCAGCTCGGCGGTGGCCGGTCCGCCGGACCACAGCGCGGTGTCCACGGTCCCGGCCAGCAACCGCAGCGTGTCCACGGTGAACCGGTCGGCCAGCGGTGCGGCCGCGCCGGCCAGATCGCGCACGGTCATGCCGGGGGTCACCGGGATCCGGAAGGCCCGCAACCGGTCCCGCACCTCGGCCACCGCGCCGGTGACCGCGGCCGCGCCGGTGGCCCGCCGTCGTCGCCAGCGGCGCAGCAGCCGCCACAGCGGCACGCCTGCCAGCCACAGCACCGGCAGCGCCAGCACCAGTCCGAGCAGCGACCACCACAGCCACTGCCAGCCGCCGCCCGCCGATTCCTCTTCACCGGCAACGGTTCCGGACGCGGGCAGGTCGGGGTTGCGCAGGTCCGCGGGCGCGGGCAGCTTCTGCCTGGCCGCCTTGGTCAGGTCGGCCAGGCCGCCGCTGTTGGGGTTGTCGTCCCTGGCCGCGGTCCTGGTCGGGTCCAGCGGCACCCAGCCGAAGCCCTGCACCGCGACCTCGGGCCAGGCCAGCACATCCCGGTTGCGCACCGTCCGCCGTCCGTCCGCGGCGGCGGTGGCCGGTGCGGCGAAGCCGACCGCGACCCTGGCCGGGATGCCCAGCAGCCGGGCCAGCGCGACGTAGGCGGTGGCGAACTGCTCGCTGGTGCCTTCCTTGTCCTCCAACAGGAACTTCCGGATCTGCTGCCAGCCGTGCCCGGTCGGCAGGTCGGTGCTGGTGGACACCCGGTAGTTCTCGGTGAGGTAGCGCTGCAGCTGCAGGGCGGACTGGAAGGTCGCGCGCAGTCCCCTGGTGGCCTCGGTGGCCAGTTCGGCCACGCCGGGCGGGATCTCGCCGATGTCCTCCCGCCAGCCGGGCACCTCCGGGTCGATCGCCGCGTCCAGCAGCCCCTCGGACTTGGGGTCCCACCAGGCGATCCGGTAGTTGGTGACGCCGCCGGGGCCGAACAGCATGCCGCTGTCCGGACCCACCAGGGGATCCAGCCCGGCCACCGCGGCAGGCCATGGCTGGCTGGGCAGCCAGCGCCCGCTGGCCGGCAGCGTGGTGATGTCGGCTTCCCGGCGTTGCGGGTCGAGCAGTCCTGGCGGCGGCGCGAGTTCGGCGCCCAGCCGCTGGAAGTACTCGTCGGGCCGCCAGTTCACCCCGTCGAAGTGGGGCAGCACCACCGTGGTCCAGCGGTCCACCTTGGCCGAGCCGGTGTAGGAGAACACCGCCAGGTCCCCGCTGCGCAGCCGGGCCGCGATCTCGTCGAGCGGACTGGCCGTCGGCGCGGGCGGCAACGGCGTTGGCCGCTCCTGCCTGAGCGAATAAGCCGGTCTCCCCAACGGATCCGCCACCACCGCGAGCCCCGATCCGGCCACCGCGGCGGCGATCACCGCGGCCAGCGCCACCGGGCGCACCCGCCCGCGCACCAGGGTCAGCACCCCGGCGGCGGCGTAGCCCAGCGCGGCGGCCACCGCGAGTCCTTCCGGCGCCGGCGCGTAGAGCTGGCTCAGGCCCAGCACCGCCGCACTCGGCAGCAGCGCGGGCAGCGGACCGCGGGCCCGGTGCGCGAGTTCGATGCCGAGCAGTCCGGCGCCCAGCACCAGCAGCGGCACGAACAGCAGCAGCTCCGGATCGGGCCTGGCAGGCCAGGTCGAGTCCAGCGCCAGCTGCCAGGAGTCGACCAGCCCGGCGCCCAGCGCGGCCAGGGTGTCCCCGGTCGGCAACCCGGCCAGCGTGGTCGGGAACAGCTCGGTCTGCACGATGCCCAGCAGTCCGGCCACGCCGAGCAGCAGCGGCCGCCACGGCGTCAGCGCCGGGAACCGCGCCACCAGCTCGCTGCCCGCGGCCAGCACCAGGGTGACCACCAGCACCGAGGGCAGCAGCACGGCGAGCCCGAACACCGGCGCGAACAGCAGTCCGGCCACCGCACCGGCCAGCAGCACCCCGGCCAGGGTCTGCCGCTCGCTCATCCGGTCACCGCGTTCCACCGGCGCACCGCCGCGGCCGCGTCCACCGCCTGGATCACCCGTCCGGCCGGGACCGGCACCACGGATTCGCCCAGTGCCACCACGGTGGTCGCCGGGTACCGCGCCCGCAGCCGGGCCAGCGCACTCGACTCGTCCAGCGTCACCCCGGTCACCACGACCAGCGCGCCGTCCCGGCTCCGGGACTGGGCCAGCGCGGGCGGGGCCAGCGCGGACGCGGTGTCCTGGGGCAGTTCGCACAGCTCGTCGAGCAGTCGCCGCGCCGCCGCCGGACCGTCCGAAGTGGACAGATCAACCCCGCCGGGGGTGACCAGCCGACAGCGCTGACCGCCGAGCGCGGCCGCGTGCAGCACCGAGGCGGCCACCTCCACCGCCTCCTCGAAGCCTTGCGCGGACAGCGATTCCGCCCTGGTGTCCAGCAACAGGGTGAGCCTGGGCTGGTCCGGATCGGCGTACTGGCGCACCATCAGCCGCCCGGTGCGCGCCGCCGCCTTCCAGTGCAGATGCCGGACCTCGTCGCCGGGCTGGTACTCGCGGACCTCGCGCAGGTCCAGCGAACCGTGCAGGTCCTCGGCCACCCGGCCCTCGTGGTGGTGCCGGGGCGTGCCGCGCACGGCCAGCCGCAGCGGGTGCCGCCGAGGGTGCACCCACACGATGGCCGCGGTGCCGGTGGACAGCGTGCCGCGGGCCAGGCCCAGCGGATCGGTGCGTTCCAGCACCAGCGGTCCCACCGGCAGCCGCCCGCGCTTCCGGGTGGACAGTTCGTAGTGGTAGCTGGCCTCGGTGCCCGGCGGCAGCGCGTTGACCCGCACCTCGTGCACGCCCTCGCCGAGCCGGTCGCCCGCGGTGAACGCGACCTGCCGCCGGGTGCCGGGGTTGCGCACCAGCAACCGGGCCAGCGCCGGGCGGCCGCGTTCGACCCGGTCCGGGTAGACCTCCCTGGTCACCGCCACCTTCGGCCGCCGCACCACCAGCGCCAGCGCCGCGCCGACCGCACCCGCGCACAGCCCGCCGAGCGCGCGCAGCAGCGGATGCCCGGCGAGCACCCCGGCGATGAGCAGCAGCACCGCGAACACCAGCACGGCGACGCCACGCCGGGTCAGCCTGGTCACTGACTCACCCATCTGATCGTGTTGGACTGCACGCCGTCCGCGCGCACCCACACGTTCTTGCCGACCTGGCAGAAGTGGAACGCCTGGAAGGTCACCGTGCCGTTCGCGTCGGTTCGCTCGGTCCGTCCCTCATTGCTGTAGTGGTCGCTGTCGGAGTACGGCTTGACCAGGTACGAGGTGTTCGGCGCGAACCCGCGCAGGGTCACCCGCATCAGCGCGCTGTGCGGAAGGTGCGTGCAGTCGTTCTTGTACAGCTCCGGCCTGCCCCGGCTCAGGTCGATCGAGCGGGTCGGCCTCGGCGCCGCCGGTGTCGCCCGGGACTGCGCGCCCGGCCCGCGCCCGGCCGGGTTCTCCGCCACCACGGTCACCGTGTACGCGGTCCCGTTGGCCAGCCCGCTGATCACGTTGGAGCGCGCCCCGCCACCGACCCGGACCGACGAGCCGCCCGCGCTGGAGGTCCAGGACACGTGGTAGGCCGACACCGCGGCCCCGTTGTTCGCGGCCGCACCCCAGTTCACCGTGAGCTGCCCGTTGCCCGCGGTGGCCCGCACCCCCGGTGGCGCGCCCGGCGGACTGGCCGGGGTGACCGGGCGATCGGCGTTGGTCCGCGCGGCCGCCGTGGTGCTGCGCCGGGGCGGGTCCTGCCGCGGCGGGGGCAGGGCGCGGGAGCTGGGCGGGCCCTGCACGTTGGTCAGGCTGGGCTCGGCTGGCGGCGGCTGCGGCGGCTTGCCGCTGGTGCTGATCCGCTCCTTGGTGATCGGCACCGGGGTGACCTTGCCGTCGTGGTCCACCGCGACCACGTGCGAGCCGTCCACGTTGTCCACGTACACCCGGGAGTCCTCGCCCCGGCTGACCCTGACCGCGCCCGGCGGCACCGGCGTGGACTGCACATGGGTGCCGTCGCCCTTGTAGGTGAGCACCGAGTTGCGGGTCTTGTCCACCACGACCACCCGCTGCCCTGAGGACTCCACGTCGGTGTACTCACCCGCGGGCAGGCTCACCACCCTGGTCTCCCCGGCGGGCCTGCTCCGGTCCAGGCCACCGGCGTCCACCAGCAGGAACCGCTTGCCCGCCGGGTCGAGCACGGCGATCCGCCCGTCCACGTCGGTGCTGGCGGGCCGCGCGGTCGGCGGCAGGTCGGCGCCCACCTTGATGCCCTCGTCCAGCGGGCCCTCGCCGACGGTGTGCACGGTGTCGGCGGTGGTGTCGAGGAACACCGGCTGGTCGGCGACCACGGTCAGCGAACCGGCGTGCCCCTTGGGCGCGCTGGCCGGGCAGGCCAGCCGGGTGGCCTCCTTGCCCAGCTTGCAGATCGAACCGGTGTCGGTCAGGTGCACCCACACGGTGCCGTCCGCGGTGGCCACCGGCTGACCCACCGGGCCGTCGGTGGACACCTCACCCGCGTTGCGCCCACCCAGCCGGGAGATCTTGCCCGCCTGCCGGAACACCAGGTACGGACCGCCGGTGACCTGCAACGGAACCGGCGCCTCGGTGATCGTCGGCAGCTGGGTGGTCTTCTCCACCCGCAGCGTGGACTTGCTGAACTCGACGACCTGCCGCTGCAGGATGATGAAGCCACTGCTGCTGCCCTGCACCACCTGACTGCCCGCTGGCACGTCCGGCGCGGACACCTGGGCGTCGATCGCCCCGGTCGCCCCGTTGAGGTGGTAGATCCCGCCGAGCACCGCGTTGTGCACCCAGTGCCCGTTCTGCAGGAAGTCCGCCCCGCCCTGCGGGGTGGCCGCGCCGGTCAGCGCCACCACCACCGCACCTGTCACGGTCAGCGCGGTCAGTGCGATGGGCACGCGCCCGTGACCGATGCCCCTCGGCTTCATGGGCAGCACCTTAGGCCGAGGGGCTACACGGGCGGTTCACGGTCGATATATCAGACGACCTCGTTCAGCTTCCCGGTCGCGACGTCGAAGACGAACCCGCGCACCGAGTCCGTGTGCGGGATGTACGGGCTGTTCTTGATCCGCGCGATGGACTGCCGCACGTCGGTGTCCAGATCGCTGAACGCCTCCGCCGCCCAGGACGGCTTGACCCCGGTGTCCTCCTGGATCGAGGCCTTGAAGGCGTCGTCGGTGAAGGTCAGCATCCCGCAGTCGGTGTGGTGGATGAGGATGATCTCGGTGGTGCCGAGCAGCCGCTGGCTGATCGCCAGCGAGCGGATCTCGTCCTCGGTGACCACGCCACCGGCGTTGCGGATGACGTGCGACTCGCCCTCCTTGAGGCCGAGCACCCGGTAGACGTCGATCCGGGCGTCCATGCAGGCCAGCACGGCCAGGCCGCGGGCGGGCGGCAGCGGCAGCGGGCCGGTGAAGGCAGCGGCGTAGGCGGCGTTGTGCTCGAGCAGTTCGTCGGTGACCGACATGGGTGGTGATCCCGTTCTGTGCGTGGCGAGGGGGCGACACGAACGGACCGGCCACGCGCGGAAGAGGACAACGGACCCCATCGGGCGCGTGGCCTACCTACAGAACTGGTCGAACAGGCGGCAGCGTCGGCTGGGCCAGAACGGCTCGAGCACGACGTCCATGACAGCAGGGAACCGTCTCATGCGGACATGCGCAAGAGATGGTTACCGCGTTCCGAGGAGTGGGACGCGGCGGTCAGTTCCGCCAGGAGGTGCGGTCCTTGATCTGCCAGCGGATCAGCGCACCGGCCATGAACACCGCGGTCAGGATGAGGTAGACGTCCTCGTTCCAGCCGGTGTGGTTGCCGATCAGCATGCCGAGGATGGCCACGACGGAGAACCAGCCCGTGATCTTGGTGGCGCGCGGGAAGTGCCCGTGCCAGCCCCACTCGACCGAGGGTTCGTCGTGCGTGTCGAGGGCAGCGCCGGTCCGCTTGTCCAGCTCCGTGCCAGGGGCGGTAGCCACGATCGTTCCCTCCACGCCAACAAGTAGGTCGTCTACATGCCCATCGTCGCACACGGGGCCTCCGGACTCACGCCGGGCACGTTTTCCGGGGATCGGCCCTGCTCTATTACGCTGACCTCCCGCGTGCCCAGCCCGCCGCCGGGCACGTCCTCGCCCCTATCCCGCCGCCCCGACCGGGGCACCGCTGTGCCTGGAGGTCCTCGGATTGACCGCTGAGTTCCACCCCGTCGAAGCGCGCACCCCGGACACCTACGCCCCGGTCGCGGTCGGGATCCACGGGGTCACCCGCCGATTCGCCGACCAGGTCGCTGTCGACGGCGTGGACCTGCGGGTGCACGAGGGCGAGTTCTTCTCCGTGCTCGGCCCCTCCGGCTGCGGCAAGACCACGCTGCTGCGGATGATCGCCGGTTTCGCCGACCCGGACGCCGGGCGGATCGAGCTGGACGGGGTGTCCATGGTCGGCGTGCCGCCCTACCGGCGCGATGTGAACACCGTCTTCCAGTCCTACGCGCTGTTCCCGCACCTGAGCGTGTGGGACAACGTGGCCTACGGGCTGCGCCGCAAGAAGCTGCGCGGCGCGGAGCTGAGACAGCGGGTCGGCGAGCACCTGGAACTGGTGCAGCTGTCCGGGTTCGCCCGGCGGCGGCCGGCCCAGCTCTCCGGCGGGCAGCAGCAGCGGGTGGCCATCGCCCGCGCGCTGGCCGCCCAGCCCCGGCTGTTGCTGCTGGACGAGCCGCTGGGCGCGCTGGACGCCCAGCTGCGCAAGCAGATGCAGATCGAGCTGATGCGGATCCAGCGCGAGGTCGGCACCACCTTCCTCTACGTCACCCACGACCAGGAGGAGGCGCTGGTCCTCTCGCACCGGATCGCGGTGCTCAACGCGGGCCGGGTGGAGCAGGTCGGCTACCCGGAGGACGTCTACGAGCGGCCGGCGACCCGGTTCGTGGCCGGGTTCATCGGCACCTCCAACATCCTGGACGCCACCGTGTCCGGGTCGGCCGACGGCTGGCTGGAGCTGACCGCCCCCGGCGTCACCCGGCTGCGCGCGCAGGCCGGCGAGCGCGCCCTCGGGCACGGCGAGCCGGTCGCGGTCACCGTGCGGCCGGAGAAGCTGCACCTCTACGACCTCGACGGCGCCGAGCAGCCGCCGACGGGCTGGTGCGCGCTGGAGGGGACCGTGCTGGACGTGGTCTACACCGGCCTGTCCACCCAGTACGTGATCGACGTGCCCGGCGGCGGCCAGCTGGTCGCCTTCGTGCAGAACACCCGCCGGATCTCCGACGCGGGCACGCCTGGGCAGCCGGTGCGGCTGGCCTGGGATCCGGAGTACACCGTTGTCCTCGGCGAGCAGGGGAAGAGGCCATGACCAAGCAGGTGCGGATCGCCCGGTTGTGGGACACCGACAGCCCGCGGGTCACCCGCCGCAGCATGCTGCGCTCGATGGCCTTCTTCGCCGTGGCCGCCCAGGGGCTCGCTGCCTGCGGCATCGGCGAGGCCCCCGGCGGCGGGCCCAGCGGCGCGCCGGAGCCGAGCAAGGTCAAGGCGAGCAACGCCAAGGACGAGAAGCAGCTCAACTTCTACAACTGGACCGACTACATCGCGCCGGACACCCTCAGCGGGTTCGAGGCCGACTCGGGCATCAAGGTCACCTACGACAACTTCAGCTCCAACGACGAGATGGAAGCCAAGATCGCTTCCGGCGGCGCGGGCTATGACCTGGTGGTGCCCAGCGACAACTTCCTGCGCCGCTTCCGCCGCGCCGGACTGCTCCAGCCGCTGGACCACGACCTGATCCCGAACCTGGGCAACCTGGACAAGCGCTTCGCCGAGGCCGACTACGACCCAGGCAACCGGTTCTCCGCGCCGTGGGCCTGGGGCACAACGGGTCTGGCCTACTCCAAGAAGACCCTGGGCACCTTCACCGGGTTCGGCGCCTTCGACCACCCGGCGATCAAGGGCCGCAGCTCGATCCTGGACGAGGCCCGCGACGGCATGTCGCTGGGCCTGCTCGCACTGGGCCACGACCCGAACACCACGGATACCGCCAAGATCGACGAGGCGGTGAAGTACCTGCTGGCGCTGAAGAAGAAGATCGGCCAGATCACCTCGGACGTGATCCAGCCGCTCAGCTCCGGCCAGGTGGTGCTGGCCCAGGTCTACTCCGGCGACGCCTTCCAGGCCCGCGACGACAACGCCGACGTGGCCTACGCCATCCCCACCGAGGGCGGACTGTCCTATGTGGACCTGTTGTGCGTGCCCAAGAACGCCCCGCACGCGGCCAACGCGCACCGGTTCATCGACTACATCCTGCGTGCCGACGTGGGTGCCAAGCTGGCCAACGCGGTCCGCTACGGCAGTCCCAACGCCGCCGCCAAGCCGATGATCGAGAAGGAGTTGCTGGAGGACCCGCTGGTCTACCCCTCGGTCGAGGCGCTGGCCAAGCTGCCCTTCACCAAGGACCTGGACCGGGAGGTCGAGGCCCGCTACGCCGATGCGTGGACCAAGGTGAAGACGGGGTGAGCGGGCGGCTGGCCGCGCAGCTCAAGCGGCACGCGCTGCTCTCCCCGGCCGGGCTGTGGCTGGCCCTGTTCCTGCTGGCCCCACTCGCGCTGGTGGTGCAGTACAGCTTCGCCACCCGCGACACCGGCGTCACCCACGTGGTCCTGCCCTGGACCAGCCAGGCATATCGCAGTGCCCTGGACCCGGCCTTCCTGCCCATCTTCGGCCGCACCCTGCTCTACGCGTTGGCCACCACCGCCGTCTGCCTGCTGCTGGGCTTTCCGCTGGCCTGGTTCATCGCCCGGCACGGCGGCCGCTGGCGCACCGCGTTGCTGGCCGCGGTACTGGTCCCGTTCTGGTCCTCCTACCTGGCCCGTATCTACGCCTGGAAGGCCCTGCTGGACGACGACGGCCTGGTCAACCAGGCTCTCGCCGTGATCGGCCTCAACGCCGACGGCGGCTTCCTGCGCACCGACGGCGCGGTGATCCTCGGCCTCAGCTACGGCTTCCTCCCGTTCATGGTGCTGCCGCTCTACGTGGCCTGCGAACGCTTCGACCACCGCCTGGCCGAGGCCAGCTACGACCTGGGCCACGGCCGGATCTCCACCTTCTGCCGGATCGTGCTGCCCGGCGTGGCGCCCGGCGTGCTGGCCGGTTCACTGCTGGTGCTGGTCCCCGCCGCCGGCGATTTCGTCACCCCGAAACTCCTCGGCGGGGTGGACCAGTCCACCTTCGGCAGCGTCATCGACGACCAGTTCCGCAGCGGCAACAACTGGCCCCTCGGCTCGGCCATGGCGGTCCTGCTGCTGGTGCTGGTCGTCGTCGTGCTCGTGCTGCGCGGCAGACGAGGGGAGGACGTCCTGTGAGACGCCCCTGGAAACTCGGCCTCGCGGTGGCCCTGATCTTCGCCTTCCTCTACCTCCCCATCGGCTGGCTGGCCCTGGCCTCCTTCAACGACTCAGCGCAGGTCAGCCGAATCACCGGCTTCAGCACCCGCTGGTACACCGCCCTGGCCGAAGACGACCGAGTCCTCACCGCCCTCGGCCTGACCCTCCGCCTGGCCTTCACCAGCGCGGCGGTCTGCGTCCTACTCGGCACCCTGGCCGCCTTCGGCCTCCGCAAAGCCTTCCGCGGCCGAGCAGTCTGGACGGTCCTGCTCACCCTGCCCCTGGTGGTCCCCGAGGTGGTGATGGGCATCAGCCTGCTCGCCTTCTGCGTCAAACTGGCAGGCATCCCCCTAGGCTTCGGCGCCCTGCTGGCGGCTCACGTCGCCTTCTCCCTCAGCTTCGTGGTCGTAGTAGTCCGAGCCCGCCTCGCAGGCATGGACCCCCGCCTGGAAGAAGCCGCCGCCGACCTGGGCGCACCCCCCTTCACCGCCTTCCGCACCGTCACCTGGCCCCTGGTCGCCCCCGCGGTGGCCGCAGGAGCCGCCTTCGCCTTCCTGCTCTCCTTCGACGACGTGGTCATCTCCAGCTACCTGGGCGACGCGGGCTCCACCACCCTCCCCGTCTTCATCTACGGCCAAGCCAGCAAACGAGGCATCTCCCCAGAAATAGTCGCCCTCTCCACCGCCATGGTCGCCACCAGCGCCCTACTCCTACTGGCAGGCGTGGCAACAGCCTCCTGGCGAGCCCGAAAAGCAGGCACCCACCTAAACCTCACCCAATCCCACTAACCCCACCCGCCCCACAACGGCCAACACCCCGTACAACAACGGCCAACACGCGGTACAAGAACGGCCAACACGCGGTACAAGAGCGGCCAACACGCCGGGAGGGGTTCGGGTTTGAACCCCTCCGCGCGTGTTGGCCGTTGTCGTACCCAGTGTTGGCCGTTCTCGTACGCCACGTTGGCCGTTCTTGTACGCCTTGGGCGATTGCGGCCGGGCGAAGCCCGAACAGGCAGCCGGGGTGGCTTTTCAAACCCCACCCGAGCGGTTCCCCCATCCCCGTCAGCCTGGAGAGGACACACCACATCCCGGGCGCGCAGACCGCAACCTGCCGCCGCCCTAGCTTCCCAACCGCAACGGTCTGCGTGCCCGGGATGTGGTTTGGTATCGGAAGGCTGACGGGGATGGGGGAACCGTACGAGCACTGCTCTTGCTCTTTGCTCTTGTCTTTGATTTCCCCCCCCCATCCTTTGATTTCTGCCCGTCCGGCGAGGACGATCTTGATCTTGATTTTCGTTCGGGTACCTCAGCACCAGAGGCCACAAGCGCAAAGATCAAGAGCGGAAAAGATGGCCTCGCCGGCCGGGCAGACCACCGGAGGGGGGAGGGCAAGTCAAGAGCCGGGCAAGCAGGTTGCGGGGCGGGGTTTGTGTTGCCGGGGCCGGTTCCAGCGTGGCTCCGAGGGCTCGCGTGTTCTCCGCACGGCCTTCCGCAAGCCAACCACACCTCACCGAGCGGCCCCCGTTGCGGATTCGTGGGCAGGCGGCGGCAGGTTGCAGGGGCCACTCGGCGAGGCGCGGTCAGCAAGCTCCAGGCCGTACGGAGAACACGCGAGAACCCTCGTCGTGGGGGTCTACCCCCCAACCCCAACCCCCGGCCTGCGGCCGTACGACAACGGCCAACACGCGTGCTGGCAGGCTCAGGTCTGGGCGTCGGCTTCCAGGGCGGTGGCGAGTTTGCGTAGACCTACCGCCAGATCCGCCGAGCGAGGGGCGCGGGTCGGATCCACCATCGTCTGCAAGGTGAGTCCGGCCGCGATGGCCAGCAGCAGTGAACCCAGGGTGTCCGCGTCCCCCTGTTCCACCTCCGTCAGCGGAATCCCGTTGAACTCGGCGATGAACTCCTGGCGCTGCGCCTCGTAGAGCCCCTTGAGCACCTCCATCACCTGCGGATGGCGGACGCCGACCAGGAACGCCTCCAGGGTGGCCCGCCACAGTTCCGGTTGTTCGGTGGACGAGGTGATCACCTGCTGCCAGGTGGCCTCCAGGCGTTGCATCACGGGGGCCTCCGGGGGGACCGGCATGGCTCGTTCCACCTCGGCGGTGGTTTCGGTGAGTGCCTCGATCAGGGCCTGGGTCAGCAGTGCCTCCTTGGAGCCGAAGTGGTACCCGATGCTGGCGAGGTTGGTCCCGGAGGCGGCGACGATGTCCCGCGCGGTGGTGCGCGTGTAGCCGCGCTCCAGCAGGCAGCGCTTGGCCCCGGCCAACAGATCTTCACGGTGTCCCACGCCGCCATCCTAGGATCTATACAAACGTATTAGACATACGTATATTTCAGCGCTATGACCGATTTGTCTGACCGCGCGGGGGTGCGGCAGTGGCTGGGCCTGGCGGTGCTGGTGCTTCCGGCCCTGCTGGTGGCCATGGACCTGTCCGTACTGCTGTTCGCGGTGCCGTTCCTGTCCGCCGAACTTCAGCCGTCCGGGGGACAGCTGCTCTGGATCATGGACGTCTACGGCTTCCTGCTGGCCGGCCTGCTGGTGACCATGGGCACCCTGGGCGACCGCATCGGACGCCGGAAGTTGCTGCTGGCCGGGGGAGTGCTCTTCGGGCTGGCCTCGGTGCTGGCCGCGAACGCCACCAGCCCGGAACTGCTGATCGCCGCCAGGGCGCTGCTCGGCGTCGGCGGCGCCACCCTGGCCCCGTCCACCCTCGCGCTGATCCGCGCGATGTTCGCCGACCCGGCCCAGCGGGCCACCGCGGTCTCGGTCTGGACCGCGGCCTTCGCCGGTGGCGCGGTGCTCGGGCCGGTGCTCGGCGGGCTGCTGCTGGAGAACTTCCACTGGGGGACCGCGTTCCTGGTCAACGTGCCCGCGATGGCCTTGCTGGTACTGCTCGGCCCGGTGCTGCTGCCCGAGTCCCGCGACCCCGCACCCGGCCGGTTCGACCTGGTCAGCGCGCTGCTCTCACTGCTGGCCATGCTGCCGGCGATCTACGGGATCAAGCGGATCGCCGCCGACGGCCTGAGCTGGCTCCCGGTCACCGCGATCCTGCTCGGCCTGGCTTTCGGGCTGTGGTTCCTGCGCCGCCAGCGCCGCCCTGACCCGCTGCTGGACCTAGACCTGTTCCGCGTCCCCGGCTTCGGCGTGGCCATCCTGGCCGCCACGTTGACCCTGTTCGCCATCGGCGGCATCACCCTGTTCACCGCCCAGTACCTGCAGACCGTGCTCGGCTACCGGCCCTTCATCGCCGCGCTCTGGGGCCTGCCGGTGTTCGCGGGCATGGCCATCGGCACCGCGTTCGGCCCGGCGCTGGCCCGGCGGTACCGCCCCGGCCTGGTCATCGCGGCCGGGCTGGTGGTCGGCGCGGCCGGTCTGCTCCTGCTGACCACGGTGGGCGCCGACCGCTCCGGACTGCTGGCCGTGGTGGCCGGGATGACCGTGACCGCCACCGGCCTCGGCCTGGTCACCGCGCTGGCCAACGACCTGGTGCTGGCCGCCGCCCCGCCAGGGCGCGCGGGTGCGGCCTCGGCGCTCTCGGAGACCGGCACCGAACTGGGTGGCGCGCTGGGCATGGCCGTGCTGGGCAGCATCGGCATCGGGCTGGTCTACCGCGGTGAGATCACCGGCGCGCTGCCGCCCGGACTGCCCGCCACCGCGGCCGAGGCGGCCATGGCCACCCCGGCGGGCGCGGTCGCGGTGGCCGAGGGACTGACCGGGCCTGCCGGGCCCGCGCTCGCCGAGGCCGCCCGCCTGGCCTTCGTCAGCGGAATGCACGTCACCGCGGCGGTGGCCGCCGCGGTGTTGCTGGCCGCCGCCGGGCTGTGCGCGATCGGGCGGAAAACTGGAGTTCACCAGCCCGATCGGGTGAACACCCAGTAGTGACGGTAAAACTGGGAATCGCGCTGAACAGGCTCTCTGGGCACCCATGCAAAACTGGCAATCCGCGCATGGGTCCAGACCTGTTCAGCGCGCCAGCCGCAGCTTCGCGGTGATCCCAACGACGTCGTCGGCCTTGCTCCGCAGCGCGCTGGCCACATAGCGCGCGCGTTCGGCGGGGGAGTGCAGCCAGCCCGGTGCGGAAGCGCTGTCCAGCACCACCGCGGCCACCGCCGGATCGACCTGGTCGAGCAGCCCCGCAGTGGCTCTGAGCAGGCCCGGTAGCTCCGTAAGGATGCTCACCACCTCCTCCATCGAGGGGTCCCGGCTGCCCCCCTCCGCCACCTGCTGGTGGACCTGCCCGAGCAGGTCACGGGCCTGGCGCACCCGCTGCGCGCTGGCGGTCATCCGGCGACTCCTCATCCGGCGGCACGAGCCGCCTGTGCACTCCGGTTCAAGTCAACCAGTCGATCGGATTGAGCGCCGCCATCCGGGCGCGAGCCAAAAGGCAACTGCTTCATCACGAAGCGTATTGGCCATTTCACCTGGCCGGGATCGCTCGTATGGTTCCTTCCGTTCAACATGCTGTCGGAGCGTCACTGCACACCTGATCTGCTCCGACGCCTGTCACGGGAGGGCACGTGCACAGAAGAATGACCGTCGGGCTGGCCGTGGTGGCTTTGCTCGGCGCGGCGGCGCCTTGGTCCGCCACCGCGGCACCGGCCGCGGACACCAAGACCAAAACCGTGAACGAGGTTGAGGCAGAGCACGAGATGCCCAACCCGCTGGAGGACAAGCGGCGGGCACTGCGCACCGAGGCGCTCACGCAGGTCCTCTCCGGCGAGGCCAAGACCGAGAAGCGCGGCTCCTCGACCGTGGTCAAGCTTGGCGACGCGCCCAAGCAGCAGCCGCAGGTCAACGGCCAGGAGCGGGCGGCCAAGTCGGTCGAGTCCCCCCGGGTCGACCAGTTCGTGGAGCTGGCCAGGGAGAAGACCGACAAGATCTTCGTCATCCTGACCGAGTTCGGCAACGACCGGCACCCGCAGTACCCCGACCAGGACACCCACGCGGCGACTCCTGGCCCGGCCCGCTTCGACGGTCCGCTGCACAACGAGATCCCGGCCCCCAACCGCGGCCAGGACAACGCGACCATCTGGCAGCCGGACTACTCCAAGGACCACTTCCAGAAGATGTACTTCGGCACCGGCGAGAACGTCGAGTCGCTGAAGACCTTCTACGAGCGCCAGTCCTCCGGCCGGTACTCGGTCGACGGCCTGGTCACCGACTGGGTCAAGGTCAAGTACAACGAGGCGCGCTACGGCCGCTCCAACGGTTTCCCGTGCCCGGGTAGCACCTGCAACAACACCTGGGAACTGGTCAAGGACGGCGTGAACCAGTGGGCCGCCGACCGCAAGGCCGCCGGTGAGACCACCGAGCAGATCAAGGCCAAGCTGGCCGAGTACGACACCTGGGACCGGTACGACTACGACGCCGACGGCGACTTCAACGAGCCCGACGGCTACCTGGACCACTTCCAGATCGTGCACTCCGGCGGCGACCAGGCCGACGGCGACCCGCACCAGGGCGAGGACGCGATCTGGTCCCACCGCTGGTACGCCTACAACACCAGCTCCGGCCAGACCGGCCCCGGCTTCAACAAGCGTGGCGGCGCCCAGATCGGTGACACCGGCATCTGGGTCGGCGACTACACCATCCAGCCGGAGAACGGCGGACTCGGCGTGTTCGCGCACGAGTACGGCCACGACCTCGGCCTGCCGGACCACTACGACACCGCCGGACCGGGCGGGGCGTCGGAGAACGGCGTCAACTGGTGGTCGCTGATGGGCCAGAGCCGGGTCTCCCCGGCCAACGAGGGCATCGGCACCCGCGCGGCCGACCTGTCCGCCTGGGACAAGCTGCAGCTGGGCTGGCTGGACTACGAGACCGTGGTCGCGGGCCAGGACAAGCAGCTGGACCTCGGTCCGCACGAGTACAACAGCGACAAGGCACAGGGTGTCGTGGTCGTGCTGCCGGACAAGCAGAAGACCAGCCAGCTGGGCGCGCCCTTCGCCGGCGCCAACCAGTGGTGGAGTGGCCAGGGCGATGACGTCGACAACACCCTGACCAGGGAGGTCGACCTCACCGGCAAGGCCGCGGCGACGCTGAGCCTCAAGGCGCGCTACGACATCGAGGTCGACTTCGACTACGTCTACGCGCAGTACTCCACCGACAACGGGGCCAACTGGACCGCGCTGGACGGCACGCTGGACGGCAAGGCGTTCCCCAAGGACGCCGCGGACAAGCCGGCCATCACCGACACCAGCGGTGGCAAGTGGGTCGACACCCAGATCCCGCTGACCCCCATCGCCGGCAAGAAGGCGCTGGTCCGCTTCCGCTACATCACCGATGGCGGCGTGGCCCCGATCGGCTTCTTCGCCGACGACCTCAAGATCGTCGCCGACGGCCAGACGGTGTTCACCGACGGCGCGGAGAGCGGCAACAACGGGTGGACGCTCAAGGGCTTCCGCACCACCACCGGCACGGAGACCAAGACCTTCGACCACTTCTACGTGGCCACGAACCGGACTTACGCCTCCTTCGACAAGTACATGCAGGTGGGCCCGTACAACTACGGCTGGCCGGCCCGTCCGCGCTGGGCGGAGCGGTTCCCGTACCAGGACGGTCTGCTGATCTCCTACTGGGACACCTCGCAGGTGGACAACAACACCAGCGCGCACCCCGGTGAGGGCCTGATCCTGCCGATCGACGCCAACCCCGACCCGATCTACAACCTCGAGGGTCAGGCCTGGCGGCCGCGCATCGCGGGCTATGACGCACCGTTCTCGCTGCAGAAGTCCGACTCGTTCACGCTGCACGTGAACGGCAAGTCGAGCTACGTGCGGGGGCAGTCCGCCAAGCCGCTGTTCGACGACACCAAGCCCTACTGGTCGGCCGCACAGCCGACCGCGGGCGTGAAGGTGCCGGGCGCGGGCGTCGGCATCCGGGTGCTCCAGCAGGACGGCACCTCGATGAAGATCCGCGTGTTCAGCACCAAGTGAGCCCTGAGCCGGTCCTGACCGGCACCAGGTTGTGAGTTCGGCGACGCCGGGCGGCCAATGGCCCCCGGCGTCGCCTGTTTCACAGGGTGCTCCTGACCATCGGCCCATGACCCCGGCCGGTGACCGTGGTATTGCTCTCGGTCATGACAAGGGTGGCGGTGGTGACCGGCGCGGCGTCCGGCATCGGACGGGCGATCGCGACGGCACTGGTCCTGCGCGGCGACACGGTCGTGGTCACGGACCTCAACGGGGACAAGGCGAAAGAGGTGGCCGAGCGGCTCACCGGGCACGGGCCGGGACAGGCGAGCGCGGCCCAGCTCGACGTCACCGACGCCGCCGCGGTCGGTCAGGTGGTGCACGCGGCGCGCGCCGAGCACGGCAAGCTCGACCTGATGATCAACAACGCCGGGGTGATCATCGCGGGCGCGGTGGAGGACCTCGGTCTTGAGCACTGGGACCTCGCGGTGAACGTCAACCTGCGCGGGGTCATCCACGGCGTGCACGCGGCCTACCCGATCATGCTGGAGCAGGGGTCCGGGCACATCGTGAACATGGCCTCGGTGGCCGGGCTGGCCCCGTTCCCGATGATCGCGCCGTACGCGGCCACCAAGCACGCGGTGGTCGGGCTGAGCAAGACGCTGCGTGCCGAGGCGGCCGCTCGCGGGGTCAGGGTCACCGTGGTCTGCCCCGGCATGACCAACACCGGCTTCACCCCCAATCCCGGCCTGCCGCCGGTGCCCAGCGCGCAGCGGATCACCGCCCTGGAGAGCAAGGGACCGGCCTTCCAGCCCGAGCAGCTGGCCAATGCCGTGCTGCACGGCATCGACCGGAACAAGGCCGTGGTCATCGCCCCTGGCAGCGCGCACCTGGTCAGCGGGCTCTACCGGCACTTCCCCCGGCTGGCCGACCGGGCCGGGCAGTGGCTGGCCAAGGCGGCCGCGCAGCGCGGAGTGATCAAGTCCTGACGCCGGAGCGCAGACCCTGAACAGCGCGGAAGCCCGGGACGACGACGCTGTCCCGGGCTTCCGCGCGTTCGGCTCAGTGGCTAGGCCGCTGTTTTCTTCCCGACGACGACCCGGTAGATCGCGAGCACGATCACCGCGCCCAGGATCGAGAGCAGCCAGGTGCGGAGATTGAAGAACGAGCCGGTGTCGGTGTTGAAGATGAGCCGGCCGACGAAGCCGCCGATGACTCCGCCGACGATGCCGATCAGCATCGTGACCAGGATTCCGCCGGGGTCGTTGCCGGGCATGATGGCCTTGGCCAGCGCACCTGCGATGAGACCGACCACGATCCACCCGAGGATACCCACGAGACTCTCCTTCCAGCCGGTCGCGCCGAGGGGCGGCGCGACTCGCGTTGCGCACTGACAGAGTTACCCGGCGCTTCGGCTTTCACACCCTGTTGCTGATCACTCGTCTGAGCGCCGATGCCCGAGGATGGCTGCATGGTCCTGCCGCGCGCGGCGGACCGCACTTCCGGATCAGGGAGAATGACCGTGATGGAGTACCGAATGCCCACTTCCGAGTCACAGCGTTCCGTCATTCTGCTCGGCTCGACCGGGTCGATCGGCACCCAGACGCTGGATGTCATCCGTCGGCACCCGGACCGTTTCCGGGTGGCCGGGCTCGCCGCGGGTGGCAGCGACGCCGCCACGGTGGCCGCGCAGGCGCTGGAGTTCGACGTGCCCGTGGTCGCGCTGGCGCGGGCGACCTCCGTGGAGGACCTGCAGCTCGCGCTGTACGCCGAGGCGCAGCAGCGCGGGTTCGAGCGCGGTGAGCTGCGGCTGCCGCGGATCCTGGCCGGGCCGGGCTCGATGGTCGAGCTGATCAAGGGCAACCCGGCGGACGTGGTGCTCAACGCGATGCCCGGCTCGCAGGGCCTGGCCCCGACGCTGGCCGCGCTGGAAAGCGGCGCCGTGCTCGCGCTGGCGAACAAGGAATCGCTGGTCGCGGGCGGTCCGCTGGTCACCAAGCTGGCCAAGCCGGGGCAGATCGTGCCGGTGGACTCCGAGCACTCCGCACTCGCCCAGTGCCTGCGTGGCGGGCGGGCCAGCGAGGTCGCCAAGCTGGTGCTGACCGCCTCCGGCGGCCCCTTCCGCGGGCGCACCAGGGAGCAGATGGCCCAGGTCACGTTGGAACAGGCGATGGCGCACCCGAACTGGTCGATGGGCCCGGTGATCACCATCAACTCGGCCACCATGATCAACAAGGGGCTGGAGCTGATCGAGGCCCAGCTGCTCTACGGCGTGCCCTATGACCAGATCGACGTGGTGGTGCACCCGCAGTCCATCGTGCACTCGATGGTCACCTTCAGTGACGGCTCCACGCTGGCCCAGGCCAGCCCGCCGGACATGCGGCTGCCCATCGCGCTGTCGCTGGCCTGGCCGGACCGGCTCACCGACGTGGCCCCGGCCTGCGATTTCAGCCTCGCCCAGTCCTGGACCTTCGAGCCGGTGGACGACTCCGCGTTCCCCGCGGTCGCGCTGGCCAGGGCGGCGGGCACGGCCGGTGGCTGCATGCCCGCGCTGTACAACGCGGCCAACGAGGAGGCGGTCGCCGCCTTCCGCGCCGGTGGCCTCGGCTTTCTGGACATTGTGGACACGGTGGCCCGGGTTGTGGATGAGGGCAACCAGTGGTCCGCCGAACCGTCTACCGTTGACGAGGTGCTGGCAGCCGAGGACTGGGCCCGGACCCGGGCGAAGGAACTCCTCGGCGTGCCGGCCAAGGCCGAGTAAGCAGAACGAGGAGTCACCTAGATGATGTTCGTGCTGGGCGTCCTGATCCTGGTGTTCGGGATCCTGTTCTCCATCGCCTGGCACGAGCTGGGCCACCTCAGCACGGCCAAGCTGTTCGGCGTCAAGGTCACCCAGTACATGGTGGGCTTCGGTCGCACGCTGTGGTCGAAGAAGGTCGGCGAGACCGAGTACGGCATCAAGGCGCTGCCCTTCGGCGGCTACATCCGCATGATCGGGATGTTGCCGCCGCTGGGTGGCGGCAAGCTGGGGCGCAGCCGCAGCACCGGCATGTTCTCCTCGATGGTCGACGACGCGCGCAGCGCCTCGGCCGAGGAGGTCCGCCCCGAGGACGGTGACCGCCAGTTCTACCAGCGGAAACCGTGGAAGCGGATCATCGTCATGTTCGCCGGCCCGTTCATGAACCTGATCCTGGCCGCGGTGCTGTTCTCCATCGCGCTGATGGGCTTCGGCAAGCTGACCCAGACCACCACGGTGGCCAGCGTGAGCAAGTGCGTGGTGCCGGCCACCCAGCAGACCCAGGACTGCCCGGCGGGCGCCCCGGCCGCACCGGCCGGCGCGGCCGGTTTCCAGGCTGGCGACAAGATCCTCGGCTTCAACGGCAAGCCCGCGGAGAGCTGGGACTCGGTCCGGCTGGACATCCGGGCCGCGGCGGGCAAAGAGGTCGACGTCGTGGTCGAGCGGGGCGGGCAGCAGGTCACGCTCAAGCCCAAACTGATCGCCACCGAGATGCCCGACCTGGACGATCCGAAGAAGAACGTCACCGTCGGCTTCCTCGGCCTCTCACCCACCGCCGAGGTGCGCACCATGGGCGTGGTGGGCGTGGTGCACGAGATCGGCGGGCTGCTCGGCAAGGCGGCCACCGCCATCGTGCAGCTGCCGCAGCGGGTCCCGGCCCTGGTCAGCGCGGTCTTCGGCGGTGAGCGGGACCGCAACTCCCCGGTCGGCATCGTCGGCGTGGCCCGCATCGGCGGCGAGATCGCGGCCGCCGACATCCCGGCCAGCCTGCGGATCAGCGCAATGATCAACATCCTGGCCGCGCTGAACCTGTCCCTGTTCCTGTTCAACATGCTGCCGATGCTCCCGCTGGACGGCGGCCACATCGCGGGCGCGCTGTACGAGTCCGTCCGCCGCGGCGTGGCCAAGCTCCGCCGACGCCCGGACCCCGGCCCCTTCGACGTCGCCAAGCTGATGCCGCTGGCCTACGCCGTCTCCCTGGTGATCATCGCCTACGGCGCCCTGGTCCTGGTCGCCGACATCATCAACCCGGTCCGCCTCGGCTGACCCGGCTTCGCCCGCCCGCCAGAGCCGCACCGCGGCCCTGGCGGGAAAACCCCATCAGAGTGTTGGCCGTTCTTGTACGCAGTGTTGGCCGTTCTCGTACACCGCGTTGGCCGTTGTCGTACCGCCGCCGGCCGGAGCAGACGAGGTCGGCCGCTCGGCGCAGGCGAGCCCGACCTGCGCCGGATCGCCCGCTCACCTGCCGTTGACCGGCCGCACACGTGACCCTCGCCCCTACCCCGCCAAGATCACGTTCCGGCCAAGTATCCTTGCGGTGAAGTCAACCGGCAGTTGTGATCACATCCCATACAGCCTTTCGGGAAAGACAGAATCGATCCAACTCACAGTTTGGGCGGCAGACTTGTGACTCTGCGTAGATGCGTGCGCGGTGAATCTCGTTACACTTCCGTCCGTGGGGTGGTCTACCTGACCCCAAGGGAGAACTTCCCTGTCGCGTAAAGTAGTCAATACCGGCCGACCCTATGGGGAGTTGAACAAAGATGACCGTTGACGGTGTCATGCTCGGCATTCCGGCGATGCCTCCGCCTGTGCTGACCGAGCGCCGCAAGACCCGTCAGCTCCAGGTGGGCAAGGTGGGTGTGGGTTCCGACCACCCCGTGTCCATCCAGTCCATGACCACCACGCTGACCTCTGACGTCAACTCGACCCTGCAGCAGATCGCCGAGCTGACCGCCGCTGGCTGTGACATCGTGCGGGTCGCCTGCCCGTCACAGGACGACGCGGAGGCGCTCCCGGCCATCGCGAAGAAGTCCGGTATTCCGGTGATCGCGGATATCCATTTCCAGCCGAAGTACGTATTCGCCGCCATTGACGCCGGCTGCGCCGCGGTCCGGGTCAATCCGGGCAACATCAAGAAGTTCGACGACAAGGTCGGGGACATCGCCAAGGCGGCAAAGGACGCGGGCATCCCGATCCGGATCGGCGTCAACGCCGGGTCGCTGGACCCGCGCCTGCTGGAGAAGTACGGCAAGGCCACGCCTGAGGCGCTGGTCGAGTCGGCCCTCTGGGAGGCCTCGCTGTTCGCCGAGCACGACTACCACGACATCAAGATCTCGGTGAAGCACAACGACCCGGTCGTCATGGTCCGGGCCTACGAGCTGCTGGCCGAGCAGTGCGACTACCCGCTGCACCTGGGCGTCACCGAGGCGGGCCCCGCCTTCCAGGGCACCATCAAGTCCGCGGTGGCCTTCGGCGCGCTGCTCTCCCGCGGCATCGGCGACACCATCCGGGTCTCGCTCTCCGCCCCGCCGGTGGAGGAGATCAAGGTCGGCACCCAGATCCTGCAGTCGCTCAACCTGCGCCCGCGCAAGCTGGAGATCGTCTCCTGCCCCTCCTGCGGTCGCGCCCAGGTGGACGTCTACACCCTGGCCGAGCAGGTCACCGCCGGTCTGGAGGGCATGGAGGTGCCGCTGCGGGTGGCGGTCATGGGCTGTGTCGTGAACGGCCCCGGCGAGGCCCGCGAGGCCGACCTGGGTGTCGCCTCCGGTAACGGCAAGGGCCAGATCTTCGTCAAGGGCAAGGTCATCAAGACCGTGCCGGAGTCGCAGATCGTGGAGACCCTGATCGAGGAGGCCATGCGGATCGCCGAGGACATGGAGCCCGTCGAGGGCGCCGCGCCCGTGGTGACCGCCGCCGGCTGACCCCCCGGTCAACCGCCAATCGGCGAGTCCGTCATCCCCCGGTGAACTCTTTGTGAACCGGGGGATGACGACCATTGGGTGACGGTGTGCCCTCCGCCGGGTGTGTTTGGCAGACTTGCGGGGTGCTGAAGCTTGCCGGGGCTCGGCTGCTCGAGGAACGCGACCTGCGAGCGGTACGTGCTGCCCTCGACGCCGACCCCGTGGCAGCGTGCATGGTCGCCTCCCGGGTCGAGATCGCCGGTTGCGATCCCTGGCGGCTGGGCGGTGAACTCTGGGGCTTCGGCGGCAGGCTGGACGGCCTCTGCTTCTCCGGCGCCAACCTGGTGCCGCTGGCCGGTGACTTACCCGCGATCAAGGCCTTCGCCGACCGCGCGCTGCGCCGTCGCCGCGGCTGCTCCTCGCTGGTCGGACCGGCCGAGCAGGTCATGCCGCTGTGGGAGGAACTGAACCCGGAGTGGGGCCCGGCCCGCGAGGTGCGCGAGGACCAGCCGCTGATGGCCATGGCCGACGCCCCGGTGATCGCGCCCGACCCGCTGGTCCGCCCGGTCCGCCCGGATGAGCTGGACCGCTACCTGCCGGCCGCGGTGGCCATGTTCATCGAAGAGGTCGGCATCGACCCCCGCGCCGACGACGGCGGGGTGAGCTACCGGGCCAGGGTCGCCGAACTGGTCGCCAGTGGGCGCGCGTTCGCCCGGTTCGAGGACGGCGAGGTCGTGTTCAAGGCCGAGATCGGCGCCATGTCCGCGCGGGTCGGCCAGATCCAGGGCGTCTGGGTGCATCCGGACAAGCGCGGCAGGGGACTGGGCACCACCGGCACCGCCGCGGTGGCCGATCGGCTGGTCCGCGGCCTCGGCCGGGTGGCCAGCCTGTACGTCAACGCCTACAACGCGCCGGCCCGTGCGGCCTACCAGCGGATCGGCTTCAACCAGGTCGGGCAGTTCAGCACGATCCTGTTCTGAACAGTTGTAATGACACAACTGTGCTGAAAAAAGAAGGCAATCGTCCCGGCCGGGCTCCGAGTCGGGGCCCATCCGTACTCGACCCGACCGGGACGACTACCCGAGCTGGTGGTCCCACCAACCCCCAGGCGGCAGGAACACCGGCAATCAAGCTATGCCCTGTGCGGAGCGTGGTCGTCGCACTCCCAACCGACTTTTCCCACCAACTCGGGTGGTAGCCCGGCCCGGGTCTGCAACTTTTGCGGTATGCCGGATGCCATGCGCAAGTACGGCGCGACACGCTCCGGCGCGCACTACCGTTGGTCCGTGCGCATGATCAGATCGGTGGTGCGCTGGGCCCTGGCGCTGCAACCGCAGGTCGCCGACTCGATCGTGGCCGCGGCCGTCACCGGCGTCGCCCTGCTGTTGGTCCATCGGGACCCCCCGTTCGGCGTAGGTCCGCTGACCGAGGTCACCGTCGGGCTGGTCGTGCTGTCGGTGCTGCCCACCGCCTTCCGCAGGCTCGCCCCGGTGCCGGTGCTGCTGCTGACCAGCGCGGGGTACTCGGTATACGGGATCTGCGGGTACCCCGATGTGATCAGTCCGTTCGGGGTGTGGCTGGCCCTCTACACGGTGGCCGTGCACCGGCCGCCCCGGTTGTCGGTGCCGGTGATCCTGACCGTGGTCCCGCTGATGCTGGCGGTGCTCGCCGTGGCCAGGGACTCCTGGCTCACCCTGCTGCAGGGGATCCTGCACGCAGGCGTGGCCTGGCTGCTCGGCGCGAGCAGGCACAGCCTGACCCAGCGCAACCGGCAGCTGGCCGAGCTGGCCGTGGAGATGCACGCCGACCGGGAACGGCAGGCCCAGCGCGCGGTCACCGAGGAGCGGGTGCGCATCGCCCGCGAACTGCACGACGTGGTCGCGCACCACATGTCGGTGATCTCGGTGCAGGCCGGGCTGGCCCGCTACGTCTTCGACACCGACCCGGCCACCGCGAGCACCGCGCTGGGCACCATCGCCGACACCAGCCGGGAGGCCCTGGACGAGATGCGCCGGGTGCTGGCCGTGCTGCGACTGCCCGCCGACGACGACGCGCCGGAGCCTGAGTTCGACCCGCAGCCCGGCCTGGACCAGATCGAGACCCTGCTGGAACGGGTGCGCGCGGCCGGGGTGCCCGCCGAGCTGGTGGTCACCGGCGTGCGCCGCCCGCTGCCGCCCGGCCCGGACCTGTGCGCCTACCGGGTGGTGCAGGAATCGCTGACCAACGTCATCAAGCACGCCCTGCCCGCCGCGGCCACCGTGCACCTGGAGTACCGGCCGCGCGAGCTGGTCGTGCGGGTCGTCGACGACGGCGACGGCGCGGGGGTCGGCGGCCCGGCCTCGCCCGGCCACGGCCTTGCCGGAATGCGGGAACGATCCCGGCTGTACGAAGGTAGCCTCTCCGCTGGTGTGCGCGCGCACGGCGGGTTCGAGGTGGAGCTGCGACTTCCGCTCCCGCCGCTGGAATAGCCACCGGGGCGACTGGGGATGAGGTGCGCAGTGACGACCACCGTCCTCGTCGTGGACGACCAGGTGCTGGTGCGCGCCGGTTTCGTCGCCCTGATCACCGCCGCCCCAGGGCTGGAGGTGGTCGGCGAGGCGGCCAACGGCCAGGAGGCGATCGCGCTCTCCGCCGCGGTCACCCCCGACGTGGTGCTGATGGACCTGCGCATGCCGGGGATGAGCGGGGCCGCGGCCACCGGGCGGATCCTGGCCGAGCAGTCGGGGCACAAGCCGAAGGTGCTGGTGCTGACCACCTTCGACCTGGACGAGTACGTCTACGCCGCGCTGCGTGCCGGGGCCTCCGGCTTCCTGCTCAAGGACACCCCGCCGGAACGCCTGCTCGCCGCCATCCACACCATCGCGGGCGGGGACATGCTGTTCTCGCCCAACATCACCCGCAAACTGGTCGAGTCCTACGCCAACCGCGGCACCCAGACCTGGGAGCCGATCCCCGAGCTGTCCCCGCTGACCAGCCGCGAGGTCGAGGTGTTGCGCCTGGTCGGGCGCGGGCTGACCAACGGCGGCATCGCCGAGGAGCTGGCGGTCAGCGAGGCCACGGTGAAGACCCATCTCAACCGGGCGATGGCCAAGCTGAACCTGTCCAGCCGGGCCCAGGCGGTGGTGGTGGCCTACGAGACCGGCCTGGTCACCCCGGGGCAGCGGCGCTGAGGAGGCCGCCCTTCATCCTGGGTTGACACGGGTGCGCGGCATACTGGCCGCCGTGTCCGCTCACCGAGTCGTAGGCGTCACCGCAGTTCTGGTCCTCGCACTCCCGGTCGCCGGTTGCGGCCTCTTCGGCGCCGAACCCAAACCCGAGGACTCGGCCAAGACCTTCCTGTCCGCCTTCGCCGGTGGCGACACCACCACCGCCGCGAACAGCACAGACGAGCCAAAGCCCGCCAAGGAACTGCTGGACCGGGTGCGGGCCGCGCTGAAGCCGACCGCGGTCAGCACCACCGTGCAGCAGACGCTGGTAGCCGCGGACGACTCGACCACGGCGAGTGCCAGCTACGATGTGAAATGGGATCTCGGCGCCGGTCGCACCTGGGCCTACCAGGGCAAACTGGAGTTGCGCCGCACCGAGAAGACCTGGCGGGTGCACTGGGCGCCCAACGTGATCCACCCCAAGCTGCAGCCCCAGCAGACCCTCGCGCTGCGCGAGCAGCAGCCGCAGTTGGCCCCGATCCTGGACCGGGACGGCGGCGCGCTGCTCAACCCGGAGAAGGTCGTCGTGGTGCTGCTGGACCGCAAGTCCGCCGGCGACCTGCCCAAGACCGCGGGCGCGCTGGCCGCGGCGGTGTCCCGCTTCGACAAGTCGATCACCCAGCAGAGCGTGACCGACGGCGCGAGCAAGGTGCCCGACGGCCAGGCATACACCGTGGTCAGCCTGCGCGACGCGGACTACCAGCAGGTCAAGGGCGCCATCTACGACCTGCCGGGGGTCCGGTTCAGCAGTCAGTCCCGGCTGCTGGCACCGGCGGGCAAGGAGTTCGCCTCCCAGGTGCTGCCCGGGGTGCGCAAGACGGTGGAGGACCAGGTCGCGGGCACCGCGGGCTGGCGGGTGGTGACCCTCAACGCGGGCGGCAGCGAGGTCGAGGCCCTGCAGGAGCAGCAGGCCCAGCCGGCCAAGGCGGTCACCCTGACGCTGAGCCGCGGCGTGCAGGCCGCGGCCGAGGACGCGCTGGAGCCGATCAAGAACCAGGCCATGCTGGTCGCCTTCCAGCCCTCCACCGGCGATGTGCTCGCGGTGGCCCAGAACGCCGAGGCGGACAAGGGCGGCTCGCTGGCGCTGACCGGCAACTACCCGCCCGGCTCCACCTTCAAGGTGGTCACCGCGGCGGCCGCGTTGCAGGCGGGCGCGGCCACTCCGGACACGGTGCTGCCCTGCCCAGGCACCTGGACCCTGCAGGGCCGCAAGATCCCCAACAACGACGAGTTCGACCTGGGCAACGTGCCGCTGCACCAGGCCTTCGCCGCCTCCTGCAACACCACCTTCGCCGAACTGGCCAGCAAACTGCCCGCCGACTCGCTGACCAACGCGGCCAAGCAGTTCGGCGTCGGCGTGGACTTCGACCTGGCCGGGGTGCGCACCCTGACCGGCAAGGTCCCGCCTGCCGAGCCGGTGGTGGAGCGGGCCGAGGACGGTTTCGGCCAGGGCAAGGTGGTCACCACCCCGTTCGGCATGGCGCTGGTCGCGGCCACCGCGGCCCGTGGCTCGATGCCCACGCCGAACCTGCTGCGCGGCACCGAGACCAAGGTGGTCGGCGGCATCCCGGCCCCTGCGCCTGCCATCGGCGACCAGATCCGGCCGATGATGCGCGAGGTCGTCGTCAGCGGCACCGCGAAGAAGCTGAACCGGCTCGGCGAGGTGCACGGCAAGACCGGCACCGCGCAGTTCGGCGACGGCACCCACTCGCACGGCTGGTTCATCGGCTTCCGCGGCGACCTGGCCTTCGCGGTGCTGATCGTGGACGCGGGCACCTCCGGCCCGGCGGTGGACGCGGCGGCCCGGTTCCTCGGCGCGGTGCGCTAGCGGCCATTCGGCCACCTCCCACCTCTCGCGCCGACGATCGCCTGCCGCCGGCTCGCATCCTTTGCCGCGCGAATCGTGCTGGACGGGTGACTACACGTGCGTGTAGCTTCCTTCTCATCCGAGTAGTCAACTACTCCCTTGAGTAGGCAACGCATGTCGTCAGCCACACCCGACCCAGCCGACCTCACCGCCAGGGCCCGCATCCGCGACGCCGCCATGCGGCACTTCGGCGAACACGGCTTCGACGCCGCGACCATCCGCGGCATCGCCGAGACCGCGGGCGTCTCCTCCGGTCTCATCCGGCACCACTTCGGCAGCAAGCAAGCCCTTCGTGAAGCCTGCGACCAGCACCTCGTCGCCCTGATCCGCCGCCTCAACGACGAGGTCCGCGCCGACCCGTTCGGCGGTGAGGTCAACCAGGTCGCCCTCGCGCGCGCCGCCATGGGCCCCTACCAGCGCTACCTCGGCCGGGCGCTGGCCGAGGGCGCGGCGACCGCCGTGTTCGACGAGATGGTCGCGTTGAGCGAGCAGTGGATCGTCGATGGCGACGCGCGGCGATCCGACCCGCCCGAGGTGCAAGCCCGGCCGCGGGCCGTGGTCGCCACCGCGATGGCGTTGTCCGTCGCCGTCCTGCACGAGCAGATCTCGCGTGGGCTGGGTGTCGAGGTGTTCAGCCCGGCGGGCGATGAGCTGCTCGCACGCACCCTGCTGGAGATCTACTCCCGTCCCATGCTCACCCCGGCCGAGGCCAAGCTGGCCCGCGCCGCTCTCGATCGGAGCCGCCCCGGTGACTGACGCCATCTCGGTGACCGGCCTGGTGAAATCCTTCGGCCGGATCCGCGCGCTCGACCAGCTCGACCTGCGGGTCCGCACCGGTGAGGTGCACGGCTTCCTCGGCCCCAACGGCGCGGGCAAGAGCACCACGATCCGCATCCTGCTCGGCCTGACCCGCGCCGACGCCGGCCGGGCCCGGTTGCTCGGCGGCGATCCGTGGGCCGAGGCGACCGAACTGCACCGCCGCCTGGCCTACGTGCCCGGTGACGTCACGCTGTGGCCCACCCTCTCCGGCGGCGAGGTCATCGACCTGCTGGGCAGGCTGCGCGGCGGGCTGGACCAGCGTCGCCGCGCCGACCTGCTCGACCGCTTCCAGCTCGATCCGCGCACCAGGGGCCGCGCCTACTCCAAGGGCAACCGGCAGAAGGTGGCGCTGGTGGCCGCGCTGGCCTCCGACGTGGAGCTGCTGGTGCTGGACGAGCCGACCTCCGGCCTGGACCCGCTGATGGAGGAGGTCTTCCGCGAGGTGATCCGCGAGGAGCAGCGGCGCGGGGACCGGACGGTGCTGCTTTCCAGCCACATCCTGACCGAGGTCGAGGCGCTGTGCGACCGGCTCACCATCATCCGCGACGGCCGTGCCGTGGAGACCGGCGCCCTGGCTGAGCTGCGGCATCTCACCCGCACCTCGGTGCAGGCCGAGCTGTCCGGACCGCCGGCGGGGCTGGCCGGGCTGGCCGGTGTGCACGATCTGCGCGCCGACGGCAGCCGGGTGCGGTTCACCGTGGAGACCGCGGCGCTGGATCCGGTGCTGCGCGCGCTCACCGCGATCGGCGTGCGTGGACTGACCTGTCAGCCGCCCACCCTGGAGGAGCTGTTCCTCCGGCACTACGACCGGGCGCGGCCCGCCGGGCCCGAGGTGGCGAAGTGATGACGACACTGACCGGCGCCGGCCCCCTGCTCCGGCTCGCCCTGCGCCGCGACCGCCTGCTGCTGCCGGTGTGGGTGCTCTTCCCCGCGGTGATCCCGGTGGTGTTCGTGGCCGCCTTCACCACGGCGTTCCCCACCCAGCAGGCGTTGCGGGAGTACGCCGAGACCAGCGTGCACAACACCGCGTTCACCGTGACCTACGGCGCCCTGCACGGGTCCGGTCTCGGTGAGTTGATCGCCTGGCGGGCCGGGTTCGTGCCGGTGGTGATCGGCCTGTTCACCCTGCTCACCGTGCTCCGGCACACCCGGTCGGAGGAGGAGGCCGGGCTGCGCGAGTTGATCGGCGCGACCGCGGTGTCCCGGCACGCGAACCTGATCGCCGCCCTGCTGCTGGCCGGCGCCGCCAGCCTGGCGCTCGGCCTGTTGTCGGCGCTGGCGATGATCAGCCAGGGGCTGGACCCGGCCGGATCGCTGGCCTATGGGCTCGGGCTGGCCGGCGCGGGCTGTGTCTTCGCCGCCATCGGCGCCGTCACCGCCCAGCTGACCACCGGCGCCAGCGCCGCCCGCGGGATCGGGATCGTCGTCCTGGGCGGCGCGTTCCTGCTGCGCGGCGTCGGCGATGTCAGTGCGGGCGCTGGTGGCGGGCTTGGCTGGCTGAGCTGGTTGTCCCCGGTCGGCTGGCCCGGTCAGCTCCGCGCGTTCAGCGGTGAGCGCTGGTGGGTGCTGGCGCTGTTCGCACTCGCCGTGGTCACGTTGACCGCGCTCGCCCTCGCCCTGTCCCAGCGCCGGGACCTGGGCAGCGGCCTGCTCCCACCGCGTACCGGACCGGCCGGGGCGGCCGCCGGCCTGCGGTCCCCGTTCGCCCTGGCCTGGCGGCTGCACCGAGGGGCGCTGGCCGGCCGGGCCGCGGGCTTCGCGGTGGTCGGCTTCGGGCTGGGCGCGATCGCCGAGGCCATCGGCGAGCTGATGAACAACAGCACCCCCGCCGCGCGTGCGGTGCTGGCCCGGATCGGCGGGCCGGGGCCGGTCATCGACCAGTACCAGGCGGGGCTGATGACCATGCTCGGGGTGGTCGCGGCCGGGCTGGCGATCCACACCGCCCTGCGGGCGCGGGCCGAGGAGCGCTCCGGGCGCGCCGACCCGCTGCTCGCCGGGCCGGTGCACCGCCTGCGCTGGGCAGGCGGCCACCTGGTCTTCGCCCTGCTCGGCCCCCTGCTCTGGCTGGCCCTCTTCGGCGCCGCGCTTGGCCTGGCGCACGGGCTCAACACCGGCGAAGTCGGCCACGAGTTGCCCCGCTCGTTCGCCGCCGCGCTGGTGCAACTGCCCGCGGTGTGGCTGTTCGCCGCGCTCGCGTTCGCGCTGTTCGGGTGCCTGCCGCGGCTGGCGGGCGGCGCGTTCGCGGTGCTGCTGACCAGTCTGCTGATGGGCTGGCTGGGCGGCGAACTCAAGCTGAGCCAATGGGTGCTGGACCTCTCGGTGTTCGAGCACATCCCGCGCCTGCCGGGCAGCGCGGTGTCGGCGGCGCCGCTGCTGGTGCTGACCGCGCTGGCCGCGGCACTGGGCCTGCTGGGCCTGCTCGGGCTGCGCCGCCGGGATCTCTCGCTCGGTTGAGTCCGTCACATCGCTCCGCCACCGGGCCGTTCTCCGGCCGGTCCGGTCCGCGCGACCAACCCGGCGTCGTAGTCTGGAGGGCATGCCCGTCCGTGCCCCACTGAAGCCCGGCCAGCTCTCGCCGCGGCGTCCCGTGCCCGCTCACATCGATCGTCCCGAGTACGTGGACAAGCCGGCGCCCCAGCGCAACACCGATCCGTGGGTGCAGCCGCCGGAGATCATCGAGGCCATGCGGGTGGCCGGGCGGCTCGCGGCGCAGGCACTGGCCGAGGCTGGCAAGGTGTGCGTGCCGGGGGCGACCACGGACGAGGTCGACGCGGTGGTGCACGAGTTCCTCTGCGACAACGGGGCCTACCCGTCCACGCTGGGCTACCGGAACTACCCGAAGTCCTGCTGCACCTCGCTGAACGAGGTCATCTGCCACGGCATCCCGGACACCACGGTGATCGAGGACGGGGACATCGTCAACGTCGACGTCACCGCGTTCATCGGCGGTGTGCACGGCGACACCAACGGCACCTTCCTGGCAGGCAACGTGGCCGAGGAGGCCCAGCTGCTGGTCGAGCGGACCAGGGAGGCCACCCACCGGGCGATCAAGGCGGTCAAGCCGGGCCGTCAGATCAACGTGATCGGCCGGGTCATCGAGGCATACGCCAAGCGGTTCGGCTACGGCGTGGTGCGCGACTTCACCGGGCACGGCATCGGCCGCTCCTTCCACAGCGGCCTGGTCGTGCTGCACTACGACGAGCCCAGCATGGACACCGTGCTGGAGCCGGGCATGACCTTCACCATCGAGCCGATGATCACCCTCGGCACCATCGACTACGACATGTGGGCCGACGGCTGGACGGTGACCACCAAGGACAAGAAGTTCACCGCGCAGTTCGAGCACACCGTGCTGGTCACCACCGACGGTGTCGAGATCCTGACCCTGCCTTGACCGGCGGTGGCCTGCTGATCGCGGGCACCACCTCCGACGCGGGCAAGAGCGTGCTCGTCGCCGGGCTGTGCCGCTGGCTGGCCCGGCGCGGGGTGCGGGTGGCGCCGTTCAAGGCGCAGAACATGTCCAACAACTCGGTGGTCACCGCCGACGGCGGCGAGATCGGCCGGGCCCAGGCGGTGCAGGCGGCCGCGGCCGGGCTGGCGCCCTCGGTGCGGTTCAACCCGGTGCTGCTCAAGCCCGGCAGCGACCGCAGCTCGCAGGTGGTGTTGCTGGGCAAGGTGATCGGCGAGGTCACCGCGCTGTCCTACCGCGAGCGCAAGACACACCTGGCCGCCACCGTGCTGGCCACCCTGGACGGCCTGCGCGCCGAGTACGAGGCGGTGATCTGCGAGGGCGCGGGTTCGCCAACCGAGATCAACCTGCGCGCCAACGACATCGCCAACATGGGCCTGGCCAGGGCGGCCAACCTGCCGGTGCTGGTGGTCGGCGACATCGACCGCGGCGGCGTCTTCGCGCACCTGTTCGGCACCCTGGCCCTGCTCGACCCGGCGGACCAGGCCCTGGTCAGCGGCTTCGTCATCAACAAGTTCCGCGGCGATCCTGCCCTGCTCGACCCTGGTCTGCGTCAGCTCACCGCGCTCACCGGCCGCCCGGTGCACGGTGTGCTGCCCTGGCGGGAGGAACTCTGGCTGGACGCGGAGGACTCGCTCTCCTACGCCGCCGACGGCGTGGTGGGCCGTCCCGCCGCGCCGGTCGGCGAGCAGTGGCTGCGGGTGGCCGTGCCGCGGCTGCCCCGGATCTCCAACGCCACCGACGTCGAGGCCCTGGCGAGCGAGCCCGGCGTCTCGGTCCGCTTCGTCACCGAGCCCTCCCGGCTGGCCGACGCCGACCTGGTGGTCATCCCCGGCTCCAAGTCCACCGTGGCCGACCTGGACTGGCTGCGCCGCACCGGACTGGCCGAGGCCATCACCCGGCACGCGGCCGCGGGCCTGCCGGTCACCGGCATCTGCGGCGGCTACCAGATGCTGGCCCGCAGCCTGCACGATCCGGTCGAGTCCAAGGTGGGCACGGTCGACGGCCTCGGCCTGCTCGACCTGGACATCGAGTTCCACCCGGCCAAGACCCTGGCCAACCCCACCGGCGCCGCGCTGGCGCACCCGGTGCGCGGCTACGAGATCCACCACGGCCGCCCGGCCCGCCGCGCCGAGGACCTCGCCCCGCTGATCACCCTGCCGGACGGCACGGGGGAGGGCGCGCTGCACGGGCCGATCGCGGGCACGCACTGGCACGGCCTGTTCGAGAACGACGGGTTCCGCCGCGCCTTCCTGCGCTGGGCCGCGACCCGCGCGGGTCGCACCGGCTTCAGCCCGGCCCCGGACACTGATTTCGCCGCCGCCCGCGCCGCCCAGCTGGACCTGCTCGGTGACCTGGTCGCCGACCACCTGGACACCGGCGCGGTGCTCCGCCTGCTGGATTCCGGGGCGCCGCAAGGACTCCCGGCCATCCCGCCCGGAGCACCACCCGGTAGCTGAGGCGAGGGCGTAGAGTGCGGGTACCGGAGGCAGGCCGAATTTCAGCGTTCTCGCTGAGCAAACCTCGGGCGTACGCCGAACCCGGCGCCTGAGCGCTGCCGGAGATGGGATGACCGACATGACGTCGGGATCCACGCAACGCCAGGACTTCCAGCCCCCAGCCGCCGGCGCCGTGCAGCACGAGTCCCGGGTCCAGGTGAAGCCGGTGGACGCGAGTCCCGGCTTCCTCGACGGTGGCTGGTGGCCCAACAGCATGGACCTCACCAGGGGCCTGCCCGCACTGCTGGCCGCGCTGCGCGAACGGCTGGGCCCGGTCACCAGGGTCACCTACCACCTGGAGCACTGGCTGCCAGCGCCCCGGCGGCTCACCGTCGGCGGCCGGGTGGTGCGGCTGGAGGGCTACCGCTCGCCCGATCCGCGCACCATCACGGTGACCGGCCAGACCGGGCAACGGCTGGTGCTGCTGGTGGTGCCGCCGGAGACGACCGAGGCCGAGGCGCGCCGGGTGCTGGACCTGACCGCCGGGCCGGACAACCGGGACAGCGCCGCGAGCCTGCTCGGTGTGATCAGCCAGGCCGACCAGCACTGACCACCGCCACCCGGGGTGCCCGGCGCCCGCCGGACCACCCCGGGGTCAGCCCAGCCGCTCGTGCAGGAACGCCACCACCTGCGCCCGCGCGGCCAGCGCCGCGTGCCCGTCCCGCTCGCGGACCTCCCTGGTCAGCACCGAATGCGCGTTCTTCTTGAAGCCGTCCGGATTCCCCGGCCGCGAGTCCAGTTCCACCACCCGGAACGCCTCGCCCAGCCGGTCCTTCAGCGTCTGGAACCGCTCGCCGGGCGCCATCCAGTCCTCGCTGAACCGCAGCCCCATCAGGCACAGCCCGGACTCCACCGTGCGCGCCGCGATCCTGGCCAGCTCCGCCTCCGACATGCCCGGATCAGCCTTGCGCTTGGCGCCCAGCGGCAGTGGCAGTGACGGCTGGCTGCCCACCGGGGCCAGCACCACGTCGTCCACCGCGGCGGCCAGCGCGAACCCGCCGGTGAAGCACATGCCGATCACGCCGACGCCGGGTCCGGGGGTGCGGGCGGCCAGGTCCCTGGCGACCGCGCGCAGGTAGTCGCTGAACGGCCGTTTCGCGTTGGTGGCGAAGGCCCGGAACTCCGCGGACACACACGCCTTGGCCACCACCGGCAGTCCGGTGCGGGTGCTCTCCGGCACGCCAGGGGTGCCGAAGGCGGACACGATCAGCACGGTGAACCCGTTGTCCACCAGGTGATCGGCGAAGCCCAGCACCGAGGGCGTCATGCCGGGGATCTCCGGCAGCAGCACCACACCGGGGCCGCTGCCCTTCTCGTAGCAGTCATAGGTGGAGCCCGCCGCGGTGAACGGCGCGCGCCGCCACCCGGTCAGGTCCGTCTCCGGCGCCCCGGCGGTCATGGCAACTCCTCGATGTGGTCGGACCCGGCCCGCCGCAGTCTCGCGAGCTTGATCACGGTTGTACACCAGCGGCGGGGCGGCCGTTCGCGCACAGCGCGCTGACCCGCCGCTGCTCCATTCGGCGGTTTGCTGTCACGTTCCAGAACCAAGCCCTGCCGAGCCGTTGACGCGGCCGTAGCCCGTCTGTAACTCTTGCCTCCCGCCGCGCAAAATCATGACATTGCACCGGTAATTCCGTACAGAGTCCCGTGAATTCCTGCGCAACGCCGCGCATGACCTCCTCCCTGGCTGCCCTGCCGTGGGGATGAGAAACAAGAGGACCGCAATGAGAGTGCAGCGCTCCCTGTCCCGACCCGTCGCCTTATTGACCACGTTGTGCCTGGTCATCCTGGGTGGCCCCGTGGTGGCCACCGCCGCACCCGCCGCCGATCTCGCGATCCGGCAGCCGGTGGCGGCCAGCAGCGCCGAGGCCGCGCACACCGCCCGCGCCCTCACCGACGGCGACCAGGGCACCTACTGGCAGAGCGCGGGCGCCGCGCTCCCGCAGTGGGCCCAGGTGGACCTCGGTAGTGAGTCGGTGATCGACCAGGTCAAGCTCAAACTGCCGGCAGGCTGGGCCAAACGCACCCAGCAGCTGGCCGTGCAGGGCAGCAGGGACGGGGTCGGCTTCGACACCCTGCTCACCTCCCGCGCGCACACCTTCGACCCGGCCACCGGCAACGCGGTGACCATCGACCTGCCCGCGACCACCACCCGCTACCTGCGCCTCGAGGTCAGCGCCAACTCCGGCGACCGGGCCGCGCAGCTGGCCGAGGTCGAGGTCCGCAGGGCCACACCGTCCACAGTGGACATCGCGGCGGCGGCCACCTTCAGCGCGAGCAGCCAGAACCAGAACTACGCCGCGGCCAACGCCGGTGACGGCAACGCGGGCAGCTACTGGGAAAGCGCCAACAACGCCTTCCCACAATGGATCCAGGCCGATCTGGGCGCCTCGATCAGCGTCAACCGGCTGGTGCTCAAACTCCCGGCGAACTGGGAGACCCGCGCGCAGACCCTCACCGTGCGCGGCAGCGAGAACGGCAACACCTTCACCGATCTGCTGGCCAGCCGGGCGCACACCTTCAGCCCGCAGGCGCAGAACACGGTGACCATCACCTTCAACGCCACCACCACCCGGTATGTCCGGCTGGAGATCACCGCGAACACCGCCTGGCCCGCCGCGCAACTCGCCGAGTTCGAGATCTACGGCCCCACCAGCGGCGACACCCAGGCCCCCACCGCGCCCGGCGCGCTGGCCTACACCCAGCCAGGGGTGGACCAGATCCGGCTGACCTGGACCGCGGCCACCGACAACGTGGGCGTCACCGGCTACGACATCTACGCCAACAACACCCTGCGCAGCAGCGTGGCCGGGAACGTGCTGACCTACACCGACACCCAGCCGGTGACCGCCACCGTCACCTACCACGTGCGGGCGCGCGACGCCGCGGGCAACGCCTCACCCAACAGCAACGCGGTCACCCGCACCGGCACCGACACCGGCACCAACCTGGCCCAGGGCAAGCCGATCACCGCCAGCTCGCACGTGCACACCTTCGTCGCGGGCAACGCCAACGACAATGACGTGCGCACCTACTGGGAGGGCGGCGGCTACCCGAACACGCTCACCGTGTCGTTGGGCGCCAACGCCGATCTCACCTCGGTGGTGCTCAAACTCGACCCCAGCTCGGCATGGGGCCGCCGCACCCAGACCCTGGAAGTCCTTGGCCGGGACCAGGGTGGCGGCGCGTTCACCCCGCTGGCCGCCTCCGCACAACACGTCTTCGACCCCGCCACCGGCAACACGGTGACCATCGGCGCCCGCGGCCGGGCCGCGGACATCCAGCTCCGCTTCACCGGCAACACCGGCGCGCCAGCCGGTCAGGTCGCCGAGTTCCAGGTGCTCGGCGTGCCCGCGCCGAACCCCAACCTGACCGTCACCGGCAGCTCCTGGACCCCGGCCACCCCGGTGGAGACCGATCCGGTGCGCCTGAGCGCCACCGTGCGCAACGCGGGCAGTGCCGCCGCGGGCGCCACCAGCGTCGGCTTCTACCTGGGCGAGACCAAGGTCGGCACCGCCGCCGTCGGCGCGCTGGCCGCCGGTGCGAGCAGCACCGTCACCGCCGACGTCGGACCGCGCGACGCGGGCAGCTACCCGTTGACCGCCAAGGTCGACGAGGACAACCAGGTCGTCGAGCAGAACGAGACCGACAACAGCCACACCAACGCCAGCCAGCTGGTCGTCAACCCGGTGTCCAGCTCGGACCTGGTCGCCGCCGCGGTGAGCTGGACCCCGAACAACCCGTCCCCGGGCGCCGCGGTCAACTTCTCGGTGTCCATCCGCAACCAGGGCAGCATCGCCTCGGCCTCGGGCGCGCACGGCATCACGCTGAACGTGCTGGACGCCAACGGAAACGTGGTTCGCACCCTCACCGGCGCGCACAACGGCGTGATCACCCCGGGCAGCACCACCGCCCCGGTGAACCTGGGCAGCTGGCCGTCCGCGGCCGGACGGCACTCGGTCCGGGTCGTGCTCGCCGACGACGCCAACGAGCTGCCGGTCAAGCGCGCCAACAACACCAGCACCCAGGCCCTGTTCGTCGGCCGCGGCGCCAACATGCCGTACGACATGTACGAGGCCGAGGACGCGGTCACCGGTGGCGGCGCCTCCGTGGTCGGCCCCAACCGCACCATCGGCGACCTCGCCGGTGAGGCATCCGGCCGCCGGGCGGTCACCCTCAACAGCACCGGCAGCTTCGTCGAGTTCACCACCAGGGCCGCCACCAACACCCTGGTGACCCGCTTCTCCATTCCGGATTCGGCAGGTGGCGGCGGCATCGACGCCACCCTCAACGTCTACGTCAACGGCCAGCCGCACCAGCCACTGAACCTGACCTCCAAGTACTCCTGGCTCTACGGCGCGGAGGCCAGCCCCGGCAACTCGCCGGGCGCGGGCTCACCCCGGCACATCTACGACGAGGCGCACCTCAAGCTGGGCAGCACCATCCCGGCCGGCAGCAAGATCAGGCTGCAGAAGGACGGCGGCAACAGCACCAACTACGCGATCGACTTCATCAACACCGAGCAGGTCGCACCGATCGCCAACCCGGACCCGGCCAAGTACGCGGTGCCAACCGGATTCGGCCACCAGGACGTGCAGAACGCGCTGGACAAGGTCCGGATGGACACCACCGGCACGCTGATCGGGGTGTACCTGCCCGCCGGTGACTACCAGACCAGCAGCAAGTTCCAGGTCTACGGCAAGGCGGTCAAGGTCACCGGAGCCGGGCCGTGGTTCACCCGGTTCCACGCACCGTCCACACAGGACAACACCGATATCGGCTTCCGCGCCGAGGGCACCGCCGGTGGCTCCTCCTTCGCCAACTTCGCCTACCTCGGCAACTACACCTCGCGGATCGACGGACCCGGCAAGGTGTTCGACTTCAGCAACGTCGCCGACATCGTCATCGACAACATCTGGAACGAGCACATGGTGTGCCTGTACTGGGGCGCCAACACCGACCGGATCACCATCAAGAACTCCCGGATCCGGAACATGTTCGCCGACGCGATCAACATGACCAACGGCAGCACCGACAACCACGTGGTCAACAACGATTCCCGGGCCAGCGGCGACGACAGCTTCGCGTTGTTCTCCGCGATCGACGCCGGTGGCGCGGACATCAGGAACAACGTCTACGAGAACCTGACCTCCACGCTGACCTGGCGGGCGGCCGGTATCGCGGTCTACGGCGGCTACGACAACGTCTTCCGCAACATCTACGTGGCCGACACCCTGGTCTATTCGGGGATCACCATCTCCTCGCTGGACTTCGGCTATCCGATGAACGGGTTCGGGCCGGGACCGACCAGGTTCGAGAACATCTCCATCGTCCGGGCGGGCGGCCATTTCTGGAACGGCCAGACCTTCCCCGGCATCTGGGTGTTCTCCGCCTCCAAGGTCTTCCGCAACATCCGGGTGTCCGATGTGGACATCATCGACCCGACCTACAGCGGCATCATGTTCCAGACCAAGTACACCGGCAGCTCGCCGGAGAACCCGATCACCGACACGGTGTTCACCAACGTCTCCATCTCCGGGGCACGCAAGAGCGGTGACGCCTTCGACGCCAAGTCCGGGTTCGCCCTGTGGGCCAACGAACTGCCCGAACCCGGTCAGGGTCCGGCGGTCGGCTCGGTGACGTTCACCAACCTGCGGCTGTCGAACAACCACACCGACATCCGCAACACCACCTCCACCTTCACCATCAACCGCAACTGATCAACCCAGTCGAACGGGCGCGGCCGTGTGCACTCCGGCCGCGCCCGTTTCCCTGTGTGGCAACGACTTCGGCCCACCAAGCACTTCAGCGCAGCAACGCGGTGAACACCGCCCGGATCCTCGGCAGGTTCTCCCGGCCGCGCCGGGTGGCCAGGTGGATCGAGTTGGTCACCGGCTTGGCCGGGTGGTGCAGCACGGTGAGCACCCCGGCGGCCAGGTCGTCCTCGACGAAGTAGCGCGGCAGCACCGCTAGTCCGGCCCCGGCCCGCACCGCGGCGGCCACCGCGCGCACATCCGGCACGGTCAGCGCGGGCGCGGGCGGGCGCAGCCCCCAGCATTCCCGGAAGTACCGGCGCGCCATCGGCATCTCCTCGGCGTACCCGGCGAAGGGCCTGCTGTCCTGCCGCGGGTCGTACGGCGGCTCCCCGGCCCGGCCCACCAGCACGAACTCCTCGTCCAGGAAGTGCACCAGGTACAGCTTGCGGGTGGGCGCGCCGCCGACCTGGGTGAGCACCGCGATGTCCAGCTCGTCCCGCAGCACCGCTGGCACCAGTTCGGCGGCCAGCCCGGTCCGGCAGCGCACCAGCAGCCCGCTGGCCAGCACCGGCGGCAGTGCGGGCACCACCAGCGCGGCCAGCGCGTCGTGCGGGGCGCCCAGGAACACCATCGCCGCCTGCCCGTCCCCGGTCGGGCGCAACGCGTCCACCGCGCGTTCCAGCGCGTCGATGTGGTCGGCGATCTCCGCGGCCAGTGCGTGCCCGGCCTCGGTGGGCTCGATGCCCCGCCCGGCCTTGACGAACAACGGCCGTCCGGCCACCGCCTCCACCGTGCGCAGGTGGTGCGAGACCGAGGGCTGGGACAGCGCCAGCGCGTCCGCGGCCTTGGACACCCCGCCGGTGCGGTAGACGGCGAGGAAGGAGCGCAGCGCCACGAGTTCGGCCCGGGTGGACATAGCAACAGCGTAGATGGGTGACCCTGGACACCGTAAGTTTCCTGATGGGTCGACCAACGCATCGAGATGGCCCGGAGCGCACCGGGACGATTGACTCGGAGGCACAGAACTTCCTGTCCCCCAAGGAGATTCGATGCTTCGTCGGACCATCGCCGCCCTGGTTATCGGTTCCCTGTCGATGCTCACGCCGACGGCTTCGGCCGCGCCACCGCGGAGTACCTTGACCGCCCTGCCCGGCAACGAGGTCTTCCCGGAGAGCATCGCGGTCGATCAGCGCACCGGCGTCTACTACGTCGGCTCGGTCAAGGACGGCACCCTCTTCCGCGGCAGGGTCGGCAGTCCCGAGGTCACCGTGTTCTCCCCGGCGGGCGCGGACGGCCGCACCATCGCCAACGGCCTGGCCCTGGACGGCGACCGGCTGATCGTGCTCGGCCGCCAGACCGGCAAGGTGCACGTCTACGACACCCGCACCGCCCGCCTGGTGACCACCCTGCACAACGGCGAGCCCAGCACCTTCCTCAACGACCTCACCGTGCACCCCGGCGGCGGCTACTACGTCACCGACTCGATCAACCCGTGGCTGTACCGGATCCAGCGCACCGGGGACGGCTACCGGCTGGAGAAGTTCCTCGACTTCACCGGCACCCCGCTCACCTACACCACCGGCGCGGGCGCGGCCGGGATCAACGTCAACGGCATCGTGTCCACTTCGGACGGTCGGCACCTGATCGTGTCCAAGCGCAACGAGAACGCCCTCTACCGGATCACCCTTGCTACTAAGCACGTCGTCAAGATCGCCACGCCGCCGGGCGCCCTGGAAACCCAGGACGGCCTCTTCCTCACCGGCCGCACCCTGTACGCCGCACAGAACCTGCCGCGCAACGTGGCCGTGCTGCACTTCGCCGCCGACTACGCCTCGGCCACCCTGACCGGCCACCTAGGCGACCCGAGTCTCCGCTTCCCGACCGGCGTCGTCCGGCACGGCAACCGGCTCCTCGTGGTCAACGCCCAGTTCGACTCCAAGGGCAGCCCCGCCGCCGTGACCGGCCCCAACCCGCCGGTCCTGCCCTTCGGCGTCACCACCCTGCCCCTCACCTGAGCCGAGGAATTCCCTGTGTCCGAACACGAACTCACCCGCCGACAGGCCCTCACCGCCGGACTCGGCGTCGCGGCGGCAGTCACCCTCGCCAGTACCCTCGGCCCGGCCACCGCCAGCGCCCGCCCTGCCCCCGGCGCCCCCGCCGACCTGGTGCTGCGCAACGGAAAAATCACCACCCTCGACCCCAACCGCCCCCGCGCCGGCGCACTGGCCATCCGCGACGGCCGCGTCCTGGCCGTCGGCGCGGACGCCGCCACCCACATCGGCCCGCGCACCCGGGTGCTCGACCTGCGCGGCCGCCGGGTGGTGCCCGGCCTCAACGACTCGCACACCCACATCACCCGCCAGGGCCTGAGCTACACCAACGAACTCTCCCTGGCCGGGGTCCGCTCGGTCGCCGACGCGCTGCGGATCCTGCGTGCCGAGGCCGCCCGCACCCCGGCAGGCCAGTGGATCCGGGTGGTCGGCGGGTTCAGCCAGTTCCAGTTCGCCGAACAGCGGCTGCCCACCCTGGCCGAGCTGAACGCGGCCGTGCCGGACACCCCGGTGTTCCTGCTGCACCTCTACGACCGCGCCCTGCTCAACCAGACCGCGCTGCGGGTGCTCGGCTTCGACAAGAACACCCCGGAACCACCCGGCTCCCAGATCCAGCGCGACGCCGCGGGCAACCCGACCGGCCTGCTGATCGCCAATCCCAACGCCACCCTGCTCTACGCCACCCTGGCCAAACTGCCCAAGCTCGACCCGGACAGCCAGTACCGCTCCACCCGCGCCTACCTGCGCCACCTCAACGTCCGCGGCGTGACCAGCGCGAACGACGCCGGCGGTGGCGGGCAACGGTTTCCGGAGGATTATTCGGTGGTGGACCGGCTGCACGCGGAGAACAGGCTCACCGTGCGGATCGGCTACCACGTCTTCACCCAGCAACCCGGCGCCGAACTCGCCGACTACCAGCGGATGGCCAAGCTCACCCACCCCGGCGCGGGCGACGACTTCCTGCGGATGATCGGCGCGGGCGAGCTGCTCGTCTACTCGGCCAGCGACTACGAGACCTTCTTCCAGCCCCGCCCCGACCTGCCCGCGACCATGGAATCCGAACTGGCCAAGGTCCTGGAGTTCCTGGCCGGGCAACGCTGGCCGTTCCGGCTGCACGCCACCTACGACGAGTCGATCAGCCGGTTCCTGGACGTCATCGAACGCGTGCACACCCCCGGCACCCGGTTCGTGCTCGACCACGCCGAGACCATCTCGCCACGCAATATCGACCGGGTGGCCGCCCTCGGCGGTGGCATCGCCATCCAGCACCGGCTGGCCTTCCAGGGCGAGGCGTTCGCCCAGCGCTACGGCGCGGCCGCCACCCGCGACGCGCTGCCGGTCAACCGGATGCTGCGGGCCGGGATCCCGGTCGGCCTCGGCACCGACGCGACCAGGGTGGCCAGCGACAACGTCTGGCAGGCCCTGCACTGGCTGCACACCGGCCGCACCGTCGGCGGGCACACCGTGCTCGGCCCGGACTCCCGGCTCTCCCGCGAGGACGCGCTGCGCAGGCTGACCGTGGGCAGCGCCTGGTTCACCGGCGAACAACAGGTCAAGGGCAGCCTCGCCCCGGGAAAGCTCGCCGACCTGGCGGTGCTGTCCGAGGACTACCTCACCGTGCCCGCGCCACGCATCCCGGCGATCACCTCGGTGCTCACCGTGGTCGGCGGCCGGATCGTGTACGGCGCGGCCGAACACGCCGCCTTCGACCCGGGTCTGGGCTGACTCCCAGCGGGCTCCCACCCAACTCCCAGCAACGGCGGCCAGCCTCAACCCCGTGAGCGCCTCCACCGTCGTCCCGGAGCCCGCGACCGCACGCTGGTCCCGGCCCGCCCTCGCGGCGGTGCTGGGACTGGCCGCGGTGCTCTACACCTGGGGCCTGTCCGCCAACGGCTACGCCAACACCTACTACTCGGCGGCCGTGCTCAGCGCCACCAAGTCCTGGTCGGCCTTCTTCTACGGCTCCCTGGACGCCGGCAACTTCATCACCGTCGACAAACCACCACTGGCCCTGTGGGTGCAGGCGTTGTCCGCCAGGGTGTTCGGCTTCTCCGGCTGGAGCATCCTGCTACCCCAGGCACTGGCCGGAATCGCCGCCGTCGCCATCGTCCACCACGTCACCAAACGCTCTTTCGGCCCCACCGCTGGGATCCTGGCCGCCCTGGCCCTAACCCTGACCCCGGTGACGGTCGCGGTCACCCGCCACAACAACCCGGACACCCTGCTCGTCCTGCTGCTCACCCTCGCCGCCTGGGCACTGTCCAACGCCCTCCGCTCCGGCCGCCTGCTACCCCTGCTCGCCAGCGCCCTGGCCATCGGACTCGCCTTCAACACCAAGATGCTCCAGGCCTACCTGCTCGTCCCCGCCGCCGCGGCCGCCTACCTGATCGGCGTCACCGGCCCGTGGTGGCGCAAACTCCTCCGCCTCGCCCTTGCCGGTGTCGTCCTGCTCGGCGTGAGCCTGTCCTGGCTGCTCGCCGTGGACGCCATCGCCCCCGCCGACCGCCCCTACATCGGCAGCAGCACCGACAACACGGTCAGCGAGTTGTTGTTCGGCTACAACGGATTGGGCCGCCTGTTCGGGCAGAACCGGGTCGGCTCACCCGGCCTGACCGTCGGCGGAGGCGGCGCGGGCAACGCCAGTGGCTGGGACCGGCTGCTCACCGGCGAGGTCGGCGGCCAGATCGCCTGGCTGTTCCCACTCGCCCTGGCCGGCCTGCTCGCCGCGTTCGTGCTGCGCCGCCACCGCGCCGAACTCGTGCTGTGGGGCGGCTGGCTGCTCACCACCGTCGTCGTCTTCTCCACCGCCGCCGGGATCTGGCACACCTATTACACGGTCGCGCTCGCCCCACCCCTCGCCGTCGTCCTCGGCCTTGGCGGGACCGCGCTGTGGCGCCTGCACCAAACCCGCTCGCACTGGGCCTGGCTGCTCCCGGTCTCCCTGGCCCTGACCGGGTTCTGGGCCGCGACCCTGCTCGGCCGCACCCCCGCCTACCTGCCCTGGCTGCCGATCACCGTGGTCTTGCTCGCCCTGGCCGCCGCGATCACCCTGGCCATCCCGTTGCTGGGCAAGCGACTCACCCGCCGCACCACGGCCCTCGCACTCACCGCCGGACTCGTGGCCGCCCTGGCCGGACCCGCCGCCTACGCGATCACCCCGCTGACCACGACCACCTCGGTGACCTTCCCGATCGCCCAGCCCGCCACCACTGCCACCGCCCGCCCCGGCGGCTTCGGCGAAGCGGACGGCCCGGACACCGCCGCCCTCAACCACATCCAGGCCGAGTACCGGAATCAACGCTGGGCGCTGGCCGTGGTCGGCGCGCTGGTGGCCGCCCCGGTCATCCTGGACACCGGCCTGCCGGTAATGGCCATCGGCGGCTTCAACGGCAACGACCCCGCACCCACCGCGACCCAGCTCCAGAACTACGTCCACAGTGGACAGTTGCGGTTCGTCTGGACCAGCGGCGAGTCCACGGTGCGCCAGTTCGGCGGTACCACCGGCACCGGCGCGACCGTGGTCAACCAGGCCCTGTCCTGGGTCACCGCGAACTGCGCGCTGGTCCCAGGAACAGGGCAGCTCTACGACTGCTACACGGCCACCCGGACGTCGTAGTCCAGGATCCACCGGTTCAGGCCCAGCAACGATTCCACCGTTCGCCGGGTCGCCGAGTCCGAGCCCACCGCGTTCAGCGGCGAGTCCAGCAGCAGCTGGATGTCCTTGCGCGGCACCAGTTCGCACACCGGCGCGGCGGTGTCGGTGATCACCGTGGCCAGCTCCTCGCGCAGCGCCTTCTCATAGCCCGCGTCCTGGGTGGAGGGGTACGGGCTCTTCTTGCGCTGCACCACCGACTGCGGCAGCACGTCCGCGGTGGCCGCGCGCAGCAGGCTTTTCTCCTTGCCGTCGAAGGTCTTCATCGCCCACGGCGCGTTGAACACGTACTGCACCAGGCGGTGATCGCAGAAGGGCACCCGCACCTCAAGGCCCACGGCCATGCTTATCCGGTCCTTGCGATCCAGCAGGTTGTTCACGAACCGGGTCAGGTTCAGGTAGCTCAGCTCGCGCATCCGCGCCTCCAGCCCGGTCTCCCCGGCCAGCCGCGGCGCCTCGGCGAGCGCCTCCCGGTAGCGCCCCTGCACGTAGTCGCCCAGCTGGAGCCGTTGGGCCAGCCCGGCGAAGACCGACTCGGTCCGGCTGTGCGCCCGCGCGGCGATCCACGGGAAGGTGTCCGCGTTGACCGCGGCCGGGTCGTGGAACCACTTGTAGCCGCCGAAGACCTCATCCGCGGACTCCCCGGACAGCGCCACCGTCGAGCGGCCGCGGATCGCCTTGAACAGCAAGTACAGCGAGAAGTCCATCTCGCCCATGCCGTTGGGCAGGTCCCGTGCGTGCAGGGCGGCCGCGCGGACCGCCGGGTCCATCAGATCGTCGTTGTCCAGCACGATGTTGGTGTGGTCGGCGGCCACGTGCGCGGCCACCTCGGCCACGAACGGCGCGTCCGGGCTGTCCCGGAAGGCGTCGGCGTGGAAGTTGTCGGTGTACCCGGCGAAATCGATGGAGAACGAGCGCACCGGCCCGGCGCCCTGCGCGGTCAGCGCCTTGGCGGCCAGCGCGGTCAGCGCGCTGGAGTCCAGGCCGCCGGAGAGCAGCGTGCACAGCGGCACGTCCGCGATGAGCTGCCGCTCGACGATGTCCTCCAGCAACTCGCGCACGGTGCTGACGGTGGTGTCCAGGTCGTCGGTGTGCTCGGTGGCTTCCAGCTGCCAGTACCGGGACTTGGCGATCCCCTTGCGGGACACCGTGACCACCGACCCCGGCCGCACCTCGAACAGCCCGCGCAGGATGCCCAGTTCGGGCGTCTTGACGAAGGCGAGCGCCTCGCGCAGCCCGTCCGCGTCCAGCACCGCCTCGGCGAGGGGGTTGGCCAGGATGGCCTTGGGTTCGGAGCCGAAGAGCACGCCGTCGGCGGTGGGGTAGTAGTAGAGCGGCTTGATGCCCATCCGGTCGCGCACCAGCAGCAGTTCCTCGCTGCGGGCGTCCCAGATGGCGAAGGCGTACATGCCGTTGAGCCGGTCGACCAGCGACGGGCCCCATTCCAGGTAGGCGTTGAGCACCACCTCGGTGTCGCTGGCGGTGCGGAAGTGGTGGCCGCGGCGCTGGAGTTCGGCCCGCAGCTCGCGGAAGTTGTAGACCTCGCCGCTGTAGGTCAGCACCGCGGCGGTGCGGCCGTCCTGTTCGGCCACCATCGGCTGGCGGCCGCCTTCGAGGTCGATGATGGCCAGCCTGCGCTGGCCGATGGCGGCGTGCCGATCCAGCCAGAGCCCGGAGTCATCGGGGCCGCGGCAGGCCATGGTCTCGGTCATCGCGGCGGCGGTGTCGTGTTCCTGGGTCAGGTCGCGCTGGTAGCCGATCCAGCCGGCGATTCCACACATGAGATCCCCCTTCATCGCTGAAATTGGTGGGATGTCTCCGACGGTAAACCCGATGGTTGCGTCGCGCAACTGTCTGTCTGGTGTTCCGGACCTACAGGTGGAAGGGTGGTTTCGTGACGAACCGGGCCGAACCGACGACACCGGACAGCGAGCTGACCACCGCGCTGGAACACGAGCTGACCGTGTTCACCCGCAAGGCCTTCTGGCGGTTCTGGACCACCAGGTATCCCGAGGTCGTAGGCCTGGATCAGACCACGTACCCATACCTCGCGGTGATCACCGCACGCCCCGAGCTGACCGTGGGCGAGCTGTCCCGGATGTTCAACGTGGACAAGTCCACCGCCAGCAGGCATGTGGCCAAGCTCACCGGCGGCGGCCTGGTCCGGGTGGTCGACAACCCGCCGAACGCACGCACCCAGCCGCTGCAGGTCACCGACGAGGGCAGGCATCGGGTCGCCATCGTCCAGGCCGACCGAGCCGCCTGGCTGCACGGCGTACTGGCCGACTGGCCCGAACAGGACCAGCGCGACCTGGCCCGCCTGGTCGCCCGGCTCAACGCGGACCTGGACGCCCGCGAGGCCCGGCTGCGCACCCGGTAGGCCCGAATCGCCCCCTCGGTGACCCGGCCCCGTCCCGGACCCGGATCGCCGAAGGGGCGCGCGACCTCAGTGCTCGGCAGAACCGAGGGTGGAGAGCAGTTCCTCGATGAAGCCGCCCGCCTCGCGGGCCGCCCGTTCGGAGTCCCGGTCCCGGACCGCCGCCAGCAGGTCCTGGTGGGAGATGTGCCGGTCGCTCTCGGCCTCGGAATCAACCGTGGTCGCGACGCTGGCCTTCACCGCCTCGGTGAACCCGCGGTACAGCTCGGTGAGCACCGGGTTCTGCGAGCATTCGACGAGCATCAGGTGGAAGGCGGTGTCAGTGACCACCATCCGGTCCCATTCACCGGCGGCCAGGGCCGCATCGCGTTCGGCCAGGGTCTCGGTCAGCCTGCGCAGGTCCTCCTCGCTGCGGCGGACCGCGGCCAGTCGCGCTCCCTCGACCTCCAGCGCGTGCCGCACCTCCAGCACATCGCGGAGTTCGGCGTCGCACAGCCTGCGCACCGCGCCCGACAGTTCACTGGTCGCGCGCACGAACGTGCCGTCGCCCTGCCGCACCTCCAGCAATCCCGCGTGCGCCAGCGCCCTGACCGCCTCCCGGACGGTGTTCCTGCCCACGCCCAGCGCCGTCACAAGCTCGGGCTCGGCGGGAATCCGCCGCCCGATCGGCCATTCGCCGCTGGTCACCAGCGTGCGCATCTGGTCGATCACCTGCTCGACGAGGCCGGTGCGTCGGGTAGTGGCCAACGGCACAGTCTCATCCTTTCATCCGGACATCCCATGTTTGCCTATAGTACTTGCGTGACCGTGACGCCGACCCTCCCTGACGACATCCGGTCAACGGATCAGACTGCCATCTCCGACCGCTCCCGTGCAGCTACGGTCGTCGGCGGCAGCCTGCTGTTGATTGTCGGAATCGTGCTCGCCGCGCTGAACCTCCGTCCTGCCGTGACCAGCCTCGCCGCCGTGCTGGCCGAGGTCCGTGATTCTTTGGGCGTCTCGGCAGTCTGGGTCAGCGCGGTCACGGCTGTGCCTACGGTGTGTTTCGGTTTCGCCGGTCTCGTCGCGCCAACGCTTGCGCGACGATTCGGCGCCCTCCGCGTCGTCGGTTTCGCGCTGGGCCTGCTCGGGCTGGGACTCGCGCTGCGGGTGCTGGACGGACCAGCGGTCCTGCTCGGCGGCACGCTCGCCGCCTGCTCCTCGATCGCGGTGGCCAACGTGCTGATCCCGGTGGTCGTCAAGGAGTCCTTCCCCGGCCGCCTCGGCTTCGTCATGGGCGTCTACAGCGCCGCCCTCTCCGCCGGTGGCGCCGCGGCCGCGGCCTTCACCGCCCCGCTGGAACGCTGGGTCGGCGGCTGGCGGCTCGCGGTCGGCCTGTGGGCCGGTCTCGCGGTGGTCGCCCTGATCGTCTGGGCGGTGGCCCGCCGCCGCGCCCAGCCCCTGGAAACCGCCGCCCTGGCCCACGACGCCGAGGAACAGGCTGCCCAGGCCACCGACCCGGCCGCCGCCGCGACCCCGGACGTGATCGCCCCCGCCACCGCCCCGGCCGCCACCGCCCCGGCCGCCGCGTCCACCACCGCGGCCGCCGGGCGCACCACCAGCCTCTACCGCAACCGGCTGGCCTGGGCCGTCACCGGCTTCTTCGGCATCCAGTCGCTGGTCGCCTACACCTGGATGGGCTGGCTGCCGGAGATCCTGCGTGACGTCGGCGGCGTCGACCCGACCACCGCGGGCGTCATGCTCGGCGCGCTGATGGTCATCGGCGTGCCCGCCGCGCTGATCATCCCGCCGCTGGTCACCCGCCGTCGTGCGCAGTCCGGCTGGGCGGTCGGCATGACCGCGACCTCGCTGCTGGGCGTGCTGGGCCTGCTGTTCCTGCCCACGCTGTCCCCGGTGCTCTGGGTGGTGCTGCTCGGCGTCGGCATGGGCGGGCTGTTCCCGCTCGCGCTGACCTTCATCACGCTGCGCTCGCGCACCGTGGCCGACACCGCCGAGCTGTCCGCGATGGCGCAGAGCCTTGGCTACCTGATCGCCGCGATCGGCCCGTTCGGCGTCGGCATGCTGCACGGCTGGACCGGCGGCTGGACCGCCTCGCTGCTGCTGGTGCTCCTCGCCATGACCATCCAGCTGCTGATCGGCTACCTGGCCGGCCGCCCGCGCTACGTCTAGAACCGGACCGGCAGTCCGCTGAGCCCGCGCAACGCCACCGTGGGCCTGCGGACCGCCGGTCCGCTCAGCCGCAACTCCGGGAACCGCGCCACCAGCGCACCCAGCAGGGTGGTCATCTCCAGCCGGGCCAGCGCCGCGCCCAGGCACAGGTGGATGCCGTGCCCGAAGGACAGCGAGCGGCCATCGGCCCGGCCGATGTCGAACCGGTCCGGCTCGGCGAACCGGGCCGGATCCCGGTTGGCCGCCCCGGTCAGGATCATCACCGACTCACCGGCGTGCACGGTCAGCCCGCCGACCTCGGCCTCGGCCACCGCGACCCGCTGCCCGAGCTGACCAGCGGTGTCCCAGCGCACCAGCTCCTCCACCGCCGAATCGGCCAGCTCCGGATCCGCGACCAGCCGCGCCCACTGCACCCGGTCCCGCAACAGCACCTCCAGGCCGTTGCCGAGCACCCCGGCCGTGGTCTCGAAACCGCCGCCGAAGAGCACGATCAGCGAGTCGACCAGCTCCTCGTCGCCGAGCTGGTCCGGGTCGGCCGCTCGCTTGGCCAGCAACGCCGAGGCCAGGTCGTCCCTCGGTTCCCGCCGCCGCGCCTCGATCAGCCGCTGGAAGTAGGCCCGGTACTCGAGCGCGGCCGCGTCGCCGCGGGCCTTGGTCGCCGCGTCGGCCTGCGGGTCGAGGAACCGGCCCACCGCGTCGACCAGCTCCCGGAACCGTGGCCGGTCCGCCTCCGGCACGCCGATCAGCTCGCTGATCACGGTCATCGTCACCGGGTACAGCACCGTGTCCACCAGGTCCGCGCCCGCGCCGTCGGCGGCCAGCCGGTCCAGCGCCGCGTCCACGCACCGCCGCACCGCCGGGCGCAGCGCCTCCACCCGCCGCACGGTGAAGTCCCTGGTCAGCAGCCGCCGCAGCCGGGTGTGCTCGGGCGGGTTGCGCCAGGCCAGCAGCGCGGACAGGAACACCTGCGCGTTGGAGTCCCGCCAGTCCGGGGTGTGCTCGTCCCGCCAGGCCGCGTCCACCACCCGGAAGTTCGCGGTGTCGCCGAGCACCCGCCCGCAGTCGGCGAACCGGGTCAGCACCACCGCGCCCAGCGCCGGACTCCGGTGCACCGGGGCCAGCTCGCGCAGCCGGGCGAACAGCGGGTACGGATCCGGCGGGCTGTCCGGTCCGAACAGGGTGCGCAACACCTGCTCGGCCTCGTCGGTCGCCGTGGGCGCGAAGTCGACGCGAAAGGGCATGCCGCCCACCCTGCCCACCCGAAACCGCCAGCGACAGTGGTGCGAAGTCCACAGTCGCGGGCGGTTCGGACAGGTCAGCCGGCCAGGATCAGATCTTCAGCAGCGCGTTCTCGATCAGCTCCGGCATGGCCGGGTGGATCCAGTACTGCCCGCGTGCCATGGTCCGCGCGTCCAGCCCGAAGTGCATGGCCTGGATCAGCGGCTGGATCAGCGTGGAGGCCTGCGGGCCGATGATGTGCGCGCCCAGCAGCTGCCCGGTGACCGGGTCCGCGATGAGCTTGCAGAACCCGGTGGTGTCCTCCATCGCCCAGCCGTAGGCGATGCCCGCGTACTCCTGGGTGACCGCCACGTGCGCGAGTCCGGCCGCCTTGGCCTGGTCCTCGGTCAGCCCGACCGAGGCCACCTGCGGCGAGGAGAACACCGCGTGCGGCACGAACCGGTGGTCGGTCCTCCGCGGCGACTCCGGGTGCAGCAGGTTGTGCTGGACGATCTTCGCCTCGTGGTTGGCCACGTGCTTGAGCTGGTGCGGCGAGCTGACATCGCCCAGGGCGAAGATGCCCTCGACCTCGGTGCGCTGGTGCTCGTCGACCACGATCCGGCCGTCCGCGTGCGTGCCCACCCCGGTCGCCTCGACCTCCAGCAGCTGCGCGTTCGGGATCCGCCCGGCCGCGACCAGCAGCTCCTCGGCCTCCACCACCTCGGCGCCCTCTGGCCCTTCCAGGTGCAGCCGGACCACGCCGTCCACCCGCTCCGCGCGCAGCGCCTTGCGGTTGAGCCGCACGTCCCAGCGCTGGCTGACCAGCTCGGTGAACCGCGCGGACACGTCGGCGTCCTCGGCCCGCAGCAACGCCCCGGACCGGTTGACCACGGTGACCTGCACGCCGAAGGAGCTGAACACGTGCGCGAACTCGGTGGCCACGAACCCACCGCCGAGGATCACCATCCGCGCGGGCAGCTCTTCCAGCCGCATCACGGTCTCGTTGGTGTGGTAGCCGACCTCGTCGATCCCGGCCACCGAGGGCACCACCGGCCGGCTGCCAGCCGCGATGACGAACCGGTCCGCGGTGATGGTCACCCCGGTGCCGGTGTCCAGCTGCTTGGGCCCGGTGAACTTGGCCGCACCGGTATAAACGGTGACGTTGGGGCACTCCTCCGCGCGGTAGCGCTGACCACCGGCCGCGATCGGGTCGATCCGGCCGAAGACGCGATCGCGCACCTCGGCCCAGCGCACCCCGTGCAGTTCGAGGTCGACACCCAGCTTGGCCGCGGCCTTGGGGCTGCTGGCGAGTTCGGCGGGGTGCACGAACATCTTGGTCGGGATGCAACCGACGTTGAGGCAGGTGCCGCCGAAGACGCCCTTCTCCACGATCGCGATGTTCCAGTCGTCGAACCGCTCGTCGATGATCGAGTTGCCCGAGCCGCTGCCGATGATGACCAGGTCGTAATGAGGCACGCTATCCATCCTGCCTGTCGCTCGTTGGCCGCCGGTCATCGGCGGGGTCGGGGACCGCCGCGGACACCCGGGCGTCGATCACCTGCAACCCGGACAGCCGCCCGGAGATTCCCCGCTGGTCCCGGCCGAAGACCGCGGACACACCGTGCACCAGCAACAACCCCAGCGCCACCCACCAGGCGATCTCTGCCCCGGGGACCTCGGTAGGCGTCACCGCCAGGCCCAGCAACCCGGCCACCCCACCCAGCCCGACCAGCCACCGGAGGAGCATCGCGACAGCGCCCGGCCGCCGCCCGGCCGCGGGCTCGGCCCGCGCCACCTCGTCCCCGGCCGCCACCGGCCGCAGCCGCACGATCACCTGCCCAGGACTGGCCCCGCGCGCCGCCACCGTCAGCACCAGCAACCCCACTGCGGGCACCCACCACTCCGCCCACGCGGGCACCCACGGCCCCGCGAACCCGAACACGCCCGCGAGCAGCGCGAACACCTGCCCGGCCCACCAGACCAGCAGCAGGTCGCACATCATCGCCAGCAACCGCCGCCAGCGCGTCACCGGTCGCGGCAACCCGGCGTCGGCCACCGCCCGCTGCCCCGGCACCAGCCGCAGCAACGGCGCGAACAGCACCCCGATCGCCGTCCCGCCGGTGTTGGAGATCAGGTCGTCCACGTCGAAGATCCGGAACGGGCAGGGGTAGATCCACCAGATCCCGGTCAGCTGGGTCAGCTCGACCAGCAGCGACACCCCGAACCCGATCAGCACGGTGGCCACGAACCCGCGCCGGAACAGGTGCCGCAGGAACATGCCCAGCGGCACGAAGAAGGCCACGTTGAGCGCGAAGGAGCGGAAGCTGCCGTCCGCGGCCACCCTGGGCAGATCCCGCCAGGTGCGCACCGCCGGCCACTCGGTCAGCACGTGCATCGGCTGCCACTGCGGCCGCACCCAGCCGTAGTACTGGCAGAAGTCCGGGCCCACCGGCGGCATCGGCACCATCACATAGGCGATCAGCGCCAGCGCGTAGAGCAGGAACCCGAAGGCCAGCGCCACATCCCCGGCGCCGAGGTCGCCGCGCCTGCGATAGCGCACGGCGACGTAGGGGACGAACAGCACCAGCGCCAGCCCGACCGCGGCGATCGCCGCGACCCAGGCCGGTAAGACCCGGACTCCCACGCGGTCAGTGCGCGAAGACCGGGCTGATCACGGCCCTGGCCAGGGTGTGGAACACCAGGTTGAAGCTGACCACCGCCGGGGTCGCGGAGGCGTCCACGCCGAGGGTCTCCACGTCCAGCGCGTGCACCACGAACATGTACCGGTGCGGGTGGTCCCCGGCCGGCGGCGCGGCCCCGCCGTAACCCTCGGACCCGAAGTCGGTGCGCACGTGGAAGGCGCCCGCGGGCAGCCCGGAGCCGTCGGCCCGGCCCGCGTCGGCGGCCAGCTCGGTGACCGAACCGGGCACGTCGACGACCAGCCAGTGCCAGAACCCGGACGGGGTCGGCGCGTCCGGGTCGAAGCAGGTCACCGCGAAGCTCTTGGTCTCGGCGGGGAAATCGCGCCAGCTCAGCTGCGGGGAGCGGTTCTCGCCGGAGACGCCCATCCCGTTGAAGACCTGCGCGCTGGGCAGCTGCTCGCCGTCGGTGACCTCGGTGGAGGTGACGGTGAACGAGCCGACCTTGGGCAGCAGGCTGTACGGGTCGGGGGCGACGGGACGTTCGAGGCTCATCGGCACTCCAGAAGGGGATGTCGCGGGTCACGGCCACCGCGGCTGCGGTCACCTTATCCACCCCCGTACTACCCCGTCGCACGGTAGGATCACCCGGTCGCGACTGGCGTGTTCGGGTGGACTCAACCACCGGGGAGCGGCACGGTTCGGTGCGCGCCGTACGCCTGGGCGCAGCCGGTATCCGTTGCCGTGCCGCGAGAGGAACGCCCATGCACCAGCCCGCCCTTCCCCACCTCAGCCAGGCCGATCCGGTGCTCGCCGAACTCGTGCAGGCCGAGGCCGGTCGCCAGTTCGACAAGCTCCGCATGATCGCCTCGGAGAACTACGTCTCCGAGGCCGTGCTGGAGGCCACCGGCACCGTGCTGACCAACAAGTACTCCGAGGGCTACGCCGGCCGCCGCTACTACGAGGGCCAGCAGCTCATCGACCCGATCGAGACCATGGCCGTGGATCGGGCCAAGGCGCTCTTCGGCGTTGACCACGCCAACGTGCAGCCCTACTCCGGCTCCCCGGCCAACCTGGCCGTCTACCTGGCCTTCGCCAGCCCCGGCGACACCGTGATGGGCATGGCACTGCCCTCCGGCGGCCACCTCACCCACGGCTGGAGCGTCTCGGCCACCGGCAAGTGGTTCCGCAGCGTGCAGTACGGCGTGCGCAAGGAGACCGGTGTGGTGGACATGGACCAGGTGCGTGACCTGGCCCGCGCCGAACGCCCGAAGCTGATCTTCTGCGGCGGCACCGCGATCCCGCGCACCATCGACTTCCCGGCCTTCGCCGAGATCGCCGGCGAGGTCGGCGCGATCCTGGTCGCCGACATCGCGCACATCGCCGGCCTGATCGCCGGTGGCGCGCACCCCAGCCCGGTCGGGCACGCCCAGGTCATCACCACCACCACGCACAAGACCCTGCGCGGCCCGCGTGGCGCGATGCTGCTCTCCGACGCCGAACACGCCAAGGCCCTGGACAAGGCGGTCTTCCCCGGTCTGCAGGGCGGCCCGCACAACCACACCACCGCGGCCATCGCGGTCGCCCTCGGCGAGGCGTCCGGCCCGGCCTTCCGCGACTACGCGCACGCCGTGGTCGCCAACGCCAAGGCACTGGCCGCGGCGCTGACCGAGCGCGGGTTCGAGCTGGTCTCCGGCGGCACCGACAACCACCTGATCCTGGCCGACCTGACCAGCAAGGGCATCGGCGGCAAGCCCGCGGCCAAGGCACTGGACCGGGCGGGTGTGGAGCTGAACTACAACACCGTGCCGTTCGACCCGCGCAAGCCGTTCGACCCCTCCGGCATCCGGCTGGGCACCGCGGGCATCACCACCCGCGGCCTGGGCGTGGCGGAGATGCCGAGGGTCGCGGAGTGGATGGACCGCGCGGTCACCGCGGCGGGCACTGGGGACGAGCAGGCCATCGAGGCGATCGCGGCCGAGGTCGCCGAGCTGATGGCCGGCTACCCGATGCCCGGCTGGGCCCCGCAGGTCTGAGCCGACCAACGAGGCGGGACCCCCACCAGTGGTTGGTGGGGGCCCCGCCTCAGGTCAGTTCAGCGCAGGTCAGTACTTCTCCGGCGAGCGCATGAACAGCGCGAGCAGCAGGTACAGCAGGAACTGCGGGCCAGGCAGCACGCACGAGATCACGAACGCCAACCGCACCGTGCCGGGCTTCCAGCCGAAGCGTTCGGCGATCCCGCCGGCCACGCCGAAGAACACACTGTTGCGCGACCGGGCCAAGCGTCGCGACCTGATCGGGGCGGACATCGTGAGTACCTCCTGGAGTAGGGCCGCTCGGTGCGGCGCTTCCCCATTCACTTTCCCCGTTTCCCGCCGTCCGCACCTCGGGGTACACCCCTGATTTTCGACTCCGGGTGACCGCGGCCACATCCGCCCAGGTCAGAGCGAGGTGCGCGAGGTCAGCCAGTCCCTGGCCGCGGCCAGGGCCCGCTCCCGCACCGGGGGTGCGGACAGGAACACGTCGTGCAGCGCGTCCGGCACCGGCGTCACCGTCACCTCGCCTGCCAGCTTCGGCGCCCACCGGGCGATCTGCTCGACATCCAGGACGGTGTCGGCGTGCCCGGCCGCCTCCTCCCACGCCTTGCGGTGCAGCAGGCTCTTGTCCGAGCACAGCACCAGCACCGGCGCGCCGACGTCGATCCCGGCGTGCACCTGGGAGTGCCCTCGGCGCACCGCGCGCAGCCAGCCCGCGCGCACCGGGAAGTGCTCGATCGGCTTCCAGGCCAGGTTGTACTCCCACTCGCCGTGGTGGCTGGCCAGCAGGCTGTGCCCGTAGGTCGGCGCCAGCGTCGGCTTGATCACCAGCTTCGGGAACCAGCGGCCGACCAGCCGCACCAGCGCGGTGCCGATGACCCGGTTGAACCAGCCCTCGGCCAGGTCCAGCCACGGGCTGTTCAGGATCAGCCCGTCCAGCGGCAGGCTGCCCCGGCGGGCCTGCGCCCACAGCGGGGTGATCAGCCCGCCGGTGGAGTGCGCCATCACCACCAGGTGCTCGTGCCCGTCGGCGCGGATCAGCTCGGCGGCGGCGTCCAGCTCCTCGAAGTGCTGGGCCAGGTCGGTGACGAAGTTGGGCAGCTGCCCAGGGCGCAATGACCGGCCGTAGGCGCGTAGATCCAGCGCGTAGAAGTCGTAACCGAGTTCACTGAAGAACTCCGCGACGTGCGTCTGGAAGAAGTAGTCGCAGAATCCGTGCACGTAGAGCAGTGCGCCCTTGGCGGGCGACTTCGCCGGGTGGTGCACCAAGGTGGCCACCGTGTCCACATTCTGGACCGCGGCCAGCTTGATCGTCCGCGCGGTATAGGGATTCCCCAGCAGGTCCGCTGTCACGATCACAGTCTGCACCACAAAACTCCAATGTGGACTGGCCGTTGGTCCACCCAGCTTCCTAGTCTTCCTCCATTCAGATTTCGCACCGCCGCGAAGCCCGAAGTGGCCTTCGAGGAGCAGCCGATGACGCGCCAGCGACCATGGATGCCCGAGCGCGACACCCGGCTGATCGGGCGGTCCGCCGAGCTGACGATGGTCCGCGACCTGCTCGCCGACGTGCGCGGCGGGCTGCCGCGGGCGGTGCTGGTGACCGGCACCGCGGGCATGGGCAAGTCCAACCTGCTGCGCGCGGTGGCCGAGCTGGCCGAGGAGTCCGGCCTGCTGGTGCTCAGCGCGCAGGCCGCGCCGGTGGAACGCGATTTCGCCTTCGGCGTGGTCCGGCAGCTGCTGGAGCCGGTGCTGCTCACCGTGCCCGCGGAGTGCCGGGAGCGGCTGCTGGCCGGTCCGGCGGTGCTGGCCGAACGGGTGCTCGGCTGGGAGGGCCTGCCCGGCGCGGCCGAACGCCCCGCGCTGGACACCTACGCCGCCCTGCACGGCTTGTTCCGCTTCACCGCCAACCTGGCCGCGACCGCGCCGCTGGTCATCGCGGTGGACGACGTGGAGTCCACCGACCCGCCCTCGCTGCGCTGGCTGGCCTACCTGCGCCGGCGCCTGCACGGCCTGCCGGTGCTGCTGGCCATGGCCAGGGGAGCGGGCCGTGAGGTCGCCGACCCGGTCGCGCTCAACGACCTGACCACCGCCAGCGTGCCGCTCGCGCTGACCGGCCTGGCCGGCGGGGACTGCGCCGACCTGCTCGCCGCCGTCTTCGGTGAGCCGGTCGCGCCCGAGTTCGCCGCCGCCTGCGCCGCGGCCACCGGCGGCAACCCGTACCTGCTCGGCGAGCTGGCGCACTCGATGTATGCCGCCGGTATACCGCCTGCCGCCGAGTATGCCGCCGGTATACCGGAGTTCAGCGAGCGTCACCTGGCCCAGCTGCTGCTGCCCAGGGTGCACGCCCAGCCCATCGAGGTGACCCGGCTGGCCCGCGCGGTCGCCGTGCTCGGCGTGGCCGAACTGGACCTGGCCGCGGCGGTGGCCGACCTCAGTCCGGCCGAGGCGGCCGAGGCCGCCCGCGAGCTGACCGGGCTGGGCATCTTCGCCGACGGCAAACCGCTGACCTTCGCGCACGGCCTGGTCGCCACCGCCCTTGGCGCCGAGGCGGGTCCGGCCGATCGGGAGACCGCGCACGCCCGCGCCGCCGCGCACCTGCACGCCGCCGCCGCGCCCGCCGAGCAGATCGCCGCGCACCTGGCCGCCACCCCGCCCGGCGCGCTGGCCGGCGACTGGATCACCGACACCCTGGTGCGGGCCGCCCGCGGCGCCGCCGCCAACGGCGCGCCCGACCTGGCCGTGCGCTGCCTGCGCCGGGCACTGGCCGAACCCCAGCCCACCGCGCAGCGGGACGAACTCCGGCTCGAACTCGCCCTCACCGAACTCCAGATCGACCCGGAACCCGGCATCCGCCGCCTCACCCAGCTCACCGGCGAGGACCTCGATCCGGTGCTCGGCGCCAGGGCCGCGCACGCGCTGGCCCAGGAACTCGGCGAGGCCGACCGGCACCCCGAGGCGATCGCCCTGCTCGAGGCCGCGGTGCCCAGGGTCGAACCGCACGATCCCGAACTGGCCAGGCAGCTCCGGCTCTCCGTGCTGTGCCTGCAGGTCGACGACTGCCACGTGCAGCCCGACCTGCCTGCCCGCCTGGCCGGCCTGCGCGGCGCGCCGGGGTCCATGCGGGCCAGCCGGTTCGCCGACACCATGCTCGCCTTCCAGGCCGCCGTCGGCGGGTCCAGCGCCGCCGAGGCCGATCCGCTGGCACTGCGTGCCTGGGCCCAGCGCGGCCTGGCCCCGGCCACCGGCGCGCACGCCGAACTGGCCGAACGCTGGGAGTTCGCCTACCTGATCGCCGCCCTGTTCGTGCTGGAACGCCTGGACCTGGCCGAGGCGCACTGCACCGAACTGCTCACCCAGGCCCGCCGCCTCGGCTACTCGCTGCGCGCCGCCGCCGCGCTCGGCCTGCGTGCCCAGGTGCGCTGCCGCCGCGGCGCGCTGGCCGAGGCCGAGACCGACGCTCGCGCCGCGCTGGCCGTGCTCGACGAACTGCGCAGCGGCACCCGCAGCTCCACCATCTTCGCGGTGTCCACGCTGGTGGAGATCCTGCTGGAGCGCGGCGAGATCGCCGCCGCCGCCGACCTGCTGCACGCCCGCGGCCTGGCCGACGAACTGCCCGCCGGCTGGCGCTACAACTACCTGCTGCTGGTCCGCGGCCTGCTGCGGGCCTCCATGGGTGACCTCAGCGGCGGCCTGGCCGACCTGGAACAGTGCGGAAAGCGCTTTCAGGACCGAGGGGTCACCAACCGTGCGGTGCTGGTGTGGCGCTCCTGCGCGGTGCCGCTCTACCTGCTCACCGGCCAGCGCGAACGGGCCGAACAACTCGCGGCCGAGGAACTGGCGCTGGCCCGGCGCTGGGGCGGGCCCGGCCCGCTCGGCGTCGCACTGCGCACCGCCGCGCTGACCGCGCCCGAGGCCGAGCGCCTCGACCTGCTGACCGAGTCGGTGCGACTGCTGGAGACCTCCCCGGCCCGCGCGCAGCTGGCCCGCTCACTGGCCGAACTCGCCCTGCACCTGGGTGCGCGGGGCAAGACCACCCAGGCGGGCGCGTTGTTCCGGCGCGCGCTGCGGCTGGCCGAGGACTGCGGGGCGGACGTGCTGGCCGACGCGGTGCGCAGGCAGGCGGCCGGACTGACCGAGGCGCGCCGCGGCGGCGAGCCGGTCGACGGTGGCGAGCTGACCCCGCACGAGCTGCGGATCGCCGAACAGGTGGTGCGCGGCCGGACGAACCGGGAGATCGCGCAGGGCTTCCAGGTCACCTCGCGGGCGGTGGAACAGCACCTCACCCGCATCTACCGGAAGCTGGGCATCGCCCGCCGCTCGCAACTGGCCGCCGCCCTGCTGAGCAGGAACGGCGGCCAGTCGTGGGTTCGGCGCGCGCCTGGTGGCGATTAACCGATCGAGATCAATCCGGCGAGGCCGCGGATCTTGATCTTGATGCCCAGGATGTTGATGTTCACGGCGAGGCCGATGTTGACCTTCGCGCCGATCTTGATGGAACCGAGGCTGACCCGCACGCCGCCCTTGAGGATCGTGCAGCCCGACCCGACCTTCAACGAGACGATGGCTCCGGTCTTGAGCCGGACCTTGATCCCGGCCTTGAGGACGGCGACAACCTCCGCGCCCTCGTAGTCGTAGTCGTCATGGTCGCCCGCGACGGCCGTGCTCGTGGCCGGTGCGGAGGGGGTGGCTGCCATCGCCGGTGCGGCGATGAGGAACAATCCGGCTGACATCGCGGTTGCGGCGACGACGGCGACGGTTCGTCTGGTGAAGGATCGCATTGTCCTGGCTCCCTCGGTTCCTAGCGTGAGTCCTGATCGGGCTCAACTGCCAGTGAACATTCATCACCAGGGGGACGGCAGGGTGGATGGACCATTCTCATCATATTCGTCATTACCGGCAGGTATTCGAACGGCTGAGAGTGACCGAGGTCCACCAATCTGGCTGACCACGGTCACTCTCAGCGGTGAATTTGTTACGATATTTGGGTCAGCGGGCGATCACGAAGCTGGCCAGCAGCGAACCGGCGATGCTGATGCCCTTGACGTTGACCTTGCCGCCGACGGCCACGGTGCCCTCGATCTTGGTGTTCTTGCCCAGCGTCACGTCCACGGTGGAGCCGGAGGTCAGCTTCAGCTTGAGCTTCTTGGTGGTCGCCTCCAGCACGGTGGCGCCGCTGAAGCTGAACTCGGCGGACTGCGCGGTGGCGGTGCCGGCCGGGGCGGCCGAGGCGATGCCGCCGGTGAGCAGCAGGCCGGCGGACAGGGCGAGGGCGGAGGTGCCGGCGGCCAGAATCCGGGTGACGTTGCGCATTGTTACCACTCCCATTCCTGGTGTTTCACATTGAGCTTTGTCTTGGGCTTTGTCGGGTCGCGGTCCGACAAGAGGAATGAGATCAGCCCCCGGCAATTAGCGGCAAGACTGATCACCGAAGCGGCAAAGAACCGGATTGGCACTTCGGGAAGGGTGTAGTTCGCGGTATCAGGAAAACAAACGCGCACTTCGGTTTACCGAAGCGAGCTGCGCCGTCCAGTGCCACCGGTTGCGCCGCGTGGTCGATTCGGACTTCCGAAGTTCCCGACCCTGAGTTTCCCCTGAGTTGTCCCTGAGACGACGGCGTGGCCGCGTGCGCGTCTGTACGCTCGAATCCAGTACCGCTTGTTTCAGCGACTAACGGGGGTTGACGATGGCGGACGACGCGGCCCAGGTGCCTGTGGCGACGGGGCGCACCCGGTTCCCACAGATCAGCCCGCGGGCCTACGAACACCCGGCCGATCGGGGCGCCCTGGCCACCGCACGCGCGGTGCCCGGCTTCCCCGCGGTCCTCAAGGCGATCTACGGCGCCATTCCGGAGCGCAGCGAGCGCCTGCTCGCCCTGGCGACCTCGATCAAGGTCTCCGAGACCCAGTACCCGGAGCTGCACCGGCTCCGGGTGGAATGCGCCACCGCGCTCGACCTCGAGCAGGTGCCCGACCTCTTCATCACGCGCGACCCGCACCCGAACAGCTACGCGATGGGGATGGACGAGCCGTTCATCGTCATCACCACCGGGCTGGTCGAGCTGCTCGACGAGGAAGGGCTCCGGTTCGTCCTCGGCCACGAGATGGGCCACATCCTGTCCGGGCACGTCCTGTACTACACGATCCTGCGCCGCCTGATCGGCCTGGCCGCCGGCATGTCCTGGATGCCGGTCGGCTACTGGGGCCTGCGCGCGATCATCCTCGCGCTGCAGGACTGGCACCGCCGCTCCCAGCTCTCCGCCGACCGCGCGGGCCTGCTGTGCGTGCAGGACCCGGCCGTGGCGCTGCGGGTGCACATGATCCTGTCCGGCGTGACCGATCCCTCCAAGATCGACACCGCCGAGTACCTCAAGCAGGCCGCCGACTACGACGGCGTCGAGGACGTGCGCGACAGCGTGCTCAAGCTCATCCACCTGGACGGGCTCACCCACCCGCTGCCCGTGGTGCGCGCGGCCGACCTGCAGCAGTGGGCGGCCGGCGAGCAGTACCGCGACATCCTGGCCGGGGAGTACCCGCGCCGGGAGGACGACAGCACCACCTCGAACTGGAAGGACGACGTCAAGGGCGCGGCCAAGTCCTACAAGGAGGCCATCACCTCCTCGGCGGACCCGCTGGCCAAGGTGCTCAGCGAGGTCGGCAGCCTGGTCTCGGACACCGCCGGCAAGGTGTGGAACTCCTTCACCGGCGGCAACCGCGGCGGTGGCGACAGCTCCGGCGGCAGTGGCCCGGACAAGGGCTCCGGCCCCTCGGCCAACTGACCCGGCAAGACCCGAACCGCCCGTCCAGCCTCCGGCTCGGCGGGCGGTTCGCCGTTCCGGCGTTCAGTCGCCGGTCGAGGAGAAGTGCATCAGGTCCTTGGGGGAACGCCAGGTGCCACCCCAGGTCCAGCCGATCGCGGTGAACGCCTGCACCACCGGGTCGCCAGGGTGGATCATGCCGGGCTTGCGCTGCCGCCGGTCCACATACGCCGAGGCCAGCTCCGGCAGCACCAGATCCCCGCGCAGGTACGGGTTGTTGAACGGGTTCACATCCACCGCCAGTCCCTTGGCGTGCGCCGACCACCTGGTCTGGCCGCGGGCCGGGCGGCAGACGAAACCGTTGGTGTTGTTGCCGTCCCCGGTCGGCGCGGCGTCCAGTTCGGGCTTGTTCGTCACCCGCATCTCCTCGATCGGGAAGCGCGCCGCGTACAGCCGCTCGAACACCCTGCGCACGTTCTCCGCCACGCCACTGGCCACGATCAGCTCGCCGGTGTGCGGCCGGTCGTCGAAACCCCAGAAGGACAGCGTCAGGTAGCGCAGCCCGTCCACGCCGACCGGGCAGGCCGGTTGCCAGGTGCTGCGCGCCAGCACGTCCGAGGGCACCGGGCCCACGGTGGCGGCGAAGTGCCCGTCCCGCGGCGGCGGCAGCCGGTCCGCGCTCGGCAACCGGCGCTGGGCCAGCTCCGGCGGGGTCGGCAGCACCTGCCCGAAACCGTCCGGCCGCCGTGGCAACGGCCGGGCGCCGACCGTCCACACCGGCGGCGCCGGGGGAGCGGTGCGCACCTCGCTGGTCGGCGGCGGACCGCTCGGCGGTGGCGTGCCCGGCTGCTCGAACCGGAAGGTCACCGGCGGCTCGGCGCTGCTCGTGGCCACCGGGGCCGCCGCGCCCTGGCAGGCGGTCAGCGTCGCCGCGAGCACGAGTGCCACCACCGGTCCGATCCAGCTTCTGCTCCCCACCCGTTCAGGATGACACGCTCACCGAATGCACCCGTTCGGCGTAGTAATCGATCGACCGAACGACCGAGTATGCTTCCCCGTGCGTGCGCTGGGTGTCTGACTCGTCGCGCTGCGTTCATCTCCCGGCGGTGCGGCCGGGGCCACCCGTCGTGAGAGGTAAGCCGATGACGAACACCGAATCGCCGCGCAACCGGTGGTGGCTGCTGGCGCCCGCGGCGGCGCTGGTGCTCCTCGGTGGACTGGTCTACTCGGTGCTCACCCCGGCGGCCGGGCCCGCCGCCCAGGCCGAGGACGTCCGGCCGCTCTCGGCCCGGATCGTCGGCGGCACCACCACGGCCAGCGAGAACCACCCGTGGGCGGTCTACCTGGTCGGCCGCGCGGGCAACCAGTACTGCGGCGGCACCCTGGTCAGTCCGACCAAGGTGCTCACCGCCGCGCACTGCGTGGTCAACCGCGCCCCGGCCGACGTGCGGGTGGTCGCGGGCCGCACCGACACGCAGAGCCGCACCACCGGCGAGGTGCTGGCGGTCAACCGGATCTGGACGCACGAGAAGTTCGAGTCGGTGTTCAACGGCGACGACGTCGGCGTGCTCACCCTGGCCGCGCCGGTCTCCTACCCGACCCTGCCGCTGGCCGAGTTCGGCGACCCGCGCTACCGGCCGGGCACCAAGGCCACCGTGGTCGGCTGGGGCGCCACCCGCGAGTCCGGGCCGACCTCGCGCTACCTGGTGCAGGCGCAGGTGCCGGTGCTGCCGGACGCCAAGTGCCAGGCGCCCTACCGCACCTACACCCCGGCCAAGATGTTCTGCGCCGGGTACGAGGAGGGCGGCATCGACGCCTGCCAGGGCGATTCGGGTGGTCCGCTGGTGGCCGAGGGGCGGCTGATCGGCATCACGTCCTGGGGTGAGGGCTGCGCGCAGAAGGGCAAGCCCGGCGTGTACACCAAGATCGGCAACTACCTGGACAAGATCAACGCTCAGCTCGGCGCCCGCCGCGCCACCCGCTGAGTTTCAGTTCAGTCCGTTACCAGCGGGTTTCCGATCATTACGGGTTTCCGTGACAACAGATTAACGCCGCCTTCCTGAGCTGGGTTCTGCCTGCTCACGGGTGGTCCGGACGGTCACTAACTGATTAGGCCGAACGGGTCACGACGAAGGAAGGTTGTCGCCGCAAACACTCCTCGCGTTGCCTACAGCGCACCCGGCCACCGTGGGCCGGGACCTCGTACGAGGGCACGAGGAAGGAGTGACCGTTGGCGACCACCCTGCATCGCCTGGTCAAGTTCATCGGGGTCGCGGCGGCAGCCGTGACCCTCGGCCTGGCGCCCGGCGCCATGGCCAGCGCGGCGCCGCCACCGGAGCCGAGCATGGATCCGTTGATCGTCGGCGGCACCGCGGCGACCACCCAGCAGTACCCGTGGACCGTGGCGCTGCTGCTCGACGGCACCCAGTGGTGCGGCGGCACGCTCGCCGCGCCGAACAAGGTCGTCACCGCCGCGCACTGCACGGCGGGCAAGGCCGTCTCGCGCTGGCAGATCGTGGCCGGCCGCACCGACCTGCGCACCAGCGAGGGCCACACGGCCAAGGTGACCAAGGTGTGGCAGCACCCTGGCTACCGCAGCGTGACCCAGGGCGACGACGTCGCGGTCATGACGCTGGACCGCAACCTCAACTACACCACCCTGCCGCTGGCCAAGCCCGCGGATTCGGGGCTGTACAAGGCGGGCACCCAGGCCCGCGCGCTCGGCTGGGGCGACACCACCGGCAACGGCGACTACTCCGACACGCTCCGGCAGGTCGTCGTACCGCTGACCTCCGATCAGACCTGCGCGAGCGCGTACTCGGAGTACAAGAGCGCGTCCATGGTCTGCGCCGGCTTCCCGCAGGGCGGCAAGGACACCTGCCAGGCCGACTCCGGTGGTCCGCTGGTGATCAACGGAAAGCTGGTCGGAATCACCTCTTGGGGTGAGGGCTGCGCCCAGGCGGGCAAGCCCGGCGTGTACGCGCGGGTGTCCAGCTACTACACCCAGCTCAGCACGCAAATCAGCTCCTAACAGGCACGGAGTGGCTCGCCGCCCGAACGGTCCACATCGAACGGCCGTTGTGTGGCGGGTCACTCCTCTGTTGCTCTTGGTATGCGTCTCCCACTCGTTCGAGGGCACGAGAAAAGGAGCCCCACCATGGCGGTAACCCTGCGTCGCCTGGGCCGAATGCTCGGCGTCGTCGCCGCGGTCGCGGCGGTCACGCTGACCTCCGCGGCAGCTGTGAACGCCGCACCGGCCCCGTCGGCATCCGATGTCGACCCGTTGATCGTCGGCGGCTCCCGGGCCACCATCGGCCAGCACCTGTACACGGTGTACCTGGCCTCCGGCGCCTCCGGCTCCGGCCAGTTCTGCGGCGGCACCCTGGTCGCGGCGAACAAGGTCGTGACCGCGGCGCACTGCACCAAGGGCCGTTCGCCGGCCAGCACCTTCGTGGTGCACGGCCGGGAGGACAAGCAGAGCACCGCAGGCACCGTCGCCAAGGTCACCAAGATCTGGGTGCACCCCAGCTACACCAGTGCCACCGCGGGCTTCGACGTCTCGGTGCTGACCCTGGACCGCAACATCAGCGGCCCGACCGTGCCGCTGGCCACCCCGGCGGACACCGCGCTCTACGCCGCGGGCCAGAGCGCGCTGATCCTGGGCTGGGGCACCACCAGCTCCGGCGGCTCCGCCTCGCGCTACCTGCTCAAGGCGAACGTGCCGGTGACCTCGGACCAGACCTGCAAGACCGCGTACCCGCAGTACAGCAACACCTCGATGGTGTGCGCAGGCCTGCCCCAGGGCGGCATCGACACCTGCCAGGGTGACTCCGGCGGCCCGATGATCGTCGGCGGCAAGCTCATCGGCGCCACCTCCTGGGGCCGCGGCTGCGCGATGGCCAACTACCCCGGCGTCTACGCCCGGATCGCCCCCTACCACGCGGTGCTGACCCAGCAGATCACCTCCTAGCCCTGCGGCGAGGCCACAACTGAATATCCCTGCACCCCGATGGGGCGGTCCGTTCGCGGGCCGCCCCATCGGGCTGTGTCCGGCTTGTCCGGACCCCGGTCACTCGCGTGGGTTGCCTTCGCCGACTCGACTTGTCCACCGGCTCGGCCGGGGCTGTCCTTGAGCAGGGGAGGCGAGCAGACGGGAGCGGACAATGTGGTCTGGCACGCGTTCACAGCTCAGTGGGTTCCGCCGGCACGCGACCCTCGGCGCCGCGCTCGCCGCGGTCCTGCTCACCCTGGCCGCCCCGGCCCCCGCGCTGGCCGAACCACCCGCGCCACCGGACTCGCGCGTCGTCGGCGGCATCCGCGCCTCGATCCTGGAGTTCCCCTGGACGGTCGCGATCACCAAGTCCGACGGCTCGCCGCTCTGTGGCGGCACCCTGGTCGCCCCGGCCATGGTGCTCACCGCCGCGCACTGCGCGATCGGCAGGCAGCCGAAGGATCTCCTGGTCATCGCCGGCCGCGAGGACCTGCTCACCCTGGGCGGGGAGATCCGTGCGCTCACCGGGATCTGGATCCACCCGTTCTACACCGACGTCCGCGCCGGTGACGACGTCGCCGTGCTCCGCCTCGCGCTGCCGCTGGCCCGGCCGACCCTGCCGCTGGCCACCCCGGCGGACACCCTGCTCTACGGCCCCGGCTCCTACACCCTCGCACTCGGCTGGGGCCGTACCGCCGAGGGCGGTTTCCCGTCCCGCTACCTGCTCAAGGCCGCGCTGCCGATCGTCGGCGACCCGCTCTGCCAGGCGGTGCTGGCCGGGTTCGAGGCGAGTTCGATGCTGTGCGCCGGGTACGCCAACGGCGGTGTGGACACCTGCCAGGGCGACTCGGGCGGGCCACTGATCGCCGGCGGCAAACTCATCGGCGTGACCTCCTGGGGCATCGGCTGCGCGCGGCCGTACCAGCCAGGGGTGTACGTGCGGGTCAGCACGTACCAGCCGCTGCTGGACCTGGTGCTCAGGTCCTAGCAGCGGCCGGCGGTGGTGCTAGTCGTCCAGCGCCTCACGTGCCTGGAGAACCGCGTTCAGCACCCAGCTCACGAAGGCCACGATGATCGCGCCGAAGAACGCCGGCCAGAAGCCGGTCACCTGGAACGGCAGGTCCAGCTTGTCGGCGAACCAGCCGGTCAGCATGAACAGCAGACCGTTGACCACCAGGCCGATCAGCCCGAGGGTCAGCAGGTAGAACACGCAGCCAACCAGCTTCACCACCGGCTTGATGACCGCGTTGACCAGACCGAAGACCAGGCCGACCAGCAACAGGGTGCCGATCTTCGCACCCACCGAGACCGGACCTGGTCCGATGTCGATGCCGGGCAACGCGGTGGACACCCACAGCGCCACGGCGGTGATGACTACCTGGAGGATGAAGAACACGGGCGGCTCCCTGGGTCGGACGGCGGCGGGCCGTGCGGCTCAGCTGCCGAGCACCAGCCCGACCGACATGCTCAGGAAGGCTACCGCGCAGAAGGCGTCCAGCCCGTTCAGCACCACCGGTCGCGCGAGCCGTTCCTGCAACCGGCTCGCCGCCAGCACGATCGCCAGCTCCCAGGCGAAGGCCAGCACCATGAACACCCCGGCCAGCACGCCGAGCTGGAGCACCGGGTTGCCGGCGGCTCCGATGAACTGCGGCAGGAAGGCCAGGCAGAACAGCAGCATCTTCGGGTTGGTGATGTTGCACAGGAACCCGCGCAGGAACGGGCCGTTGCCCGCCCGCTCGTCCTCCCGCTCGCCCGCGGTCGCGGTGCGCAGTTCGCCACGGGCCAGCCACAGCCCGCGCGCGATGGAGAAGGCCAGGTAGCCGAGGTAGGCCGCGCCCAGCCAGCGCAGCGCGGTGAGCACGCCCGGCGAGTGGCTGATCAGCAGGCCGAGCCCGGAGACCACCAGCGCGACGTGCACCAGCGCGGCGGAGTGGATGCCGGCCAGGGTGAGCAGCCCGGAGCGCACGCCCTGCCGCAGCGAGGTGCGCAGCAACAGGAACGCGTCCACCCCCGGTGTGAGCACCACGACGGCACAGGCGAGCAGGAACGCGGGCAGTTGGGTCAGGTCCAGAGACATGTCGCCTCCCTCGCGGTAGCAGGACGAACCATGGGTTCAAAGCAGATTCAACGGGCAATCTTTCGCCTTGATGGGATCTTAACAGGAAGACTTACGGTCATTGACGCGGAAACTACGTGTGCTCCCTCACCCCGGCCGATCTTGGGAACTTTCCGTGAGGTGATAGGAACGGCAGGTGAGCACCCTGTACCGGGCCACCGGTGACCAACTGGACGCGAGCACCCTCTACGCCCTGCTGCGCCTGCGCGTGGACGTCTTCGTCGTCGAACAGGAAAGCCCCTACCCGGACCTGGACGGCCGTGACCTGGACCCGGTCACCCGGCACCTGTGGTTCGCCGAGGCCGACGGCGCGCCACTGTCCTACCTGCGCCTGCTGATCGAGCCCGACGGCGCGACCATCCGGGTCGGCCGCGTGGTCACCAGGGCCGACGTGCGCGGCAAGGGCCTGTCCCGCGAACTGATGCGCGAGGCGCTGACCGATATCGGCGATGCCCCGTCCGTGCTGGACGCGCAGACCACGGTGACCGGCTTCTACGCGAGCTTCGGCTACCGGATCACCGGCCCGGAGTTCCTGGACGGCGGCGTCCCGCACGTCCAGATGTCCCGCCCCTGAACACGACAACGGCGCCCTGACCACCCCCTCGATGGTCAGGACGCCGTTCGTTCGGCCTGCGCTTACAACCCGCGGGCGACGAACCCGCCGCTGGACGGTGCGAAGAAGGGCGTGAAGCCCTGGCAGTCCAGCACCGGGGGCGACGTCGGCAGCCCCCACAGCCAGCCGATCCGGTCCGCGCGCGCCCCGTCGTAGACGGAGAAGGACACCCTGAGCCCGACGTGCGCGGGATCCGCGCTCCGCTCCACCACCCCGGTGGCCATGCCGACCCGCCCGCCGACCAGCAGGCAGGTGATCCGCCCGCTGAAGTCGGCGACCAGTCCGCCGTCCGGCCGGTGGTGGGTGACGTGGAAGCGCCCGCTCGCGGTGTCCGGCGCGGCCCCCGGCGCGACCTTGGCCGCCACCGAGAACATCAGCGGATCGTCCTGGAACTGGGGGTCCTTGCTGGTGCCGCGCACCGTGCCGGCGAGCAGGTGCCCGCGATCCGCCTCCGCCGAGACCGCCACCCCGGAACCCTCGGCCCGCTCAGCCGCGTCCGCCCCTGGCACCGGCCCGCGCACCGCGAAATCCCCGTCGCTCAGCCGCAGCACCGGCGCACTGCCCTGCAGCGGACTCACCGGCTGCCCGAAGAACCCCCACACCCAGCCGATCCGGTCCCCGCGCCGCCCCTCGTCCTGCACGGTCAGCGACACCGGCTTGCCCACGAACTCGATCTGCGGCGCGCCGGGATGCTCGGCCCAGGTGATCTTCCCGTTCACCACGCCGACCTGACCGACCGCGTGCAGACCGGTCACCTCGCCGGAGAACCGGGCCAGCAGCGACCCGTCCGGCTTGTGGTGGCTGACCTTGAACGTCCCGCTCGGCTTCAGCGGGTCGGTGGCACTGGCCTGGATCTCGAACCGCACCGGATCACCGGCCATCGAGCCGAACTCGGGTCCGAGCTGCCCGCCGGCCGAGCCGCGCACACTCATCGGCGCCTCGGCCGCGAAGGCGGGCGCCGCGACCCCGCCGAGAACCGCCGTGGCGGCCAGTCCGGCCACCAGGAACCCGCTTGCTGTCCTTGTCATGCCCCGAGAATCGCGGCCCGGCCGCGTCCCCGGGTCCCGCCCCGGCGTGATGGTGCTCCCCCGCCCGAGGGAGCACCATCAGCCCGGATCTCCGGGGCCGATTCCGGGTCGACCCCGAGACCCTGGTCCATTGCCGCCGGTCAGCCGCCGTTGCTGGGCTGGTACGCGGGCTGGTGGTGGGTGCGCGCGGTGCTGGCGGTGATCCGGGAGACCGCGTCGACCATCTTGCGGCCCAGCGCGACCCTGGCCCGCAGTGCCGGGTGGGTGGTGCTGTAGTCGTTCAGGTTCTCCGCCGGGTCACCGCGGAACTCGCCGGAGGCGAACAGCGAGTAGGTCACCATCGGCTTGCCCGCGGTGTCGAAGATGACGCCCGCCTCGTTGCGCCCGTCGGCGAACCAGCCGGCCTTGGTCGCCACCCGGCCGCGTTCGGCGGAGTTCAGCTCCAGCCGGACGCCGTCGGTGAAGGCCGACATCGAGCGCAGCAGGGTCAGCACGTACTCGGTGGAGGCCGCGGAGAGCAGCGTGCCGTCGACCAGCCTGCGCAGCATCGTGTGCGTCTCGCGCGGGGTGGTCTTGCCGAGGAAGAACCGGTTCGGGTTGGCCACCGGCTTGACCTGGGTGTGCGTGAAGCCCTTGGCGCGCAGGATCTCGTTCAGCTCGGCCGCCGGGCACACCAGCCCGCACAGCCGGACCGCGGTGTTGTCGGAGACGGTGAGCAGGTTGGCCATGGCGTGGCCCAGCGTCACCGAACTCGGGTAGGCGCCGTCGAAGCCGAAGATGCCGTCGCCGTCCTTGCTGACGATCGCGCTGGTGACCTCCACCCGCTGGTCCAGCGTCAGCAGCCCGCGGTCGATCTTGTCCAGCACCGCCGCGGCGACCGCGATCTTGTTGACGCTGTACGCCTCGACCACGCGGTCCGCCTCGGCCTCCACCGCGGGAACCGGGGTGCCGTCGGGGTCGGTGACGCTGATGAACGAGGACCAGGTGCCGCCCGCCCGCAGCGACTCCCGCCGGTAGACCCGTTCGATCCGCCTGCGCGCGAGCGCCGCGGAAGTGGGGATGACGCTCTCGTCGTCGACAGGCTCGCTCTGCGCCGCCGCGATCGTGGTGGAACCCAGCATGGCGCCCGCCGCTGCCACAGTCCCCAGACCGAGCGCGCGCCTCCGGTTGATGGTCATGCGCGGCAGCCTAGGGCCATTCGAGTGACAAGCAAGGAAAACATCAGTCCTCTGTCGGACTCGGCCCGCGCGGACACCCCGGACGGAGCAGCGCGGGCGGCTGTTCGCCTGTCGTGCCTTGCGGCAAGTGTCGTCAGCGGGCTTGCCGCCACGGTGCGGCGGCCCCGCGCGCGTGGTGCGGGCGGCCTCGCGGTCAGCGTTGTCAGCGCTCCCGTCGCGCGGCCGCCGGGGCGTTGCGCGTGATGACCTCCACCGCCCGGCCAAGATCCGCGGCAGCCAGATCCGCCCGCGCGGTCAGCCGCAGCCGCGACACCTGATCCGGCACCGACGGCGGCCGGAAACAGCCCACCGCGACCCCGTCCGCCCGGCACCGGCCCGCCCACTCCACCGCCTCGGCAGGCGAGGGCGCGCGCACCGACACCACCGCCGCACTCGGCGAACTCACCGCGAACCCGGCCGCGCCCAGCCGCCCCGCCAGCTCCCGCGCCACCCCTCGCGCCCGCCCGGCCAGCTCCGGCTCGGCCCGCAGCACCCGCAACGCGGCCAGCGCCCCACCCACGCAGGCGGGGGCCAGCCCGGTGTCGAAGATGAACCCGCGCGCGGTGTCCACCAGGTGCGCGATCACCCGCCGCGACCCGAGCACCGCCCCGCCCTGGCTGCCCAGCGATTTGGACAGCGTGGTGGTCACCACGACGTCGGCCGCCCCGGCCAGCCCGGCCGCGTGCACTCCGCCCTGCCCGCCCTCGCCGAGCACGCCGAGCCCGTGCGCGTCGTCCACGATCAGCGCCGCGCCGTGCGCCCGGCAGGCATCGGCCAGCTCGGGCAGCGGCGCGAGGTCGCCGTCCACCGAGAACACCGAATCGGTCACCACCAGGGCACGCTTCTTCACGCGTTCGGCCAGCAGCCTGGCCACCGCGGCCGGATCGCGGTGCCCGGCCTCGGCCGCCTCGGCGCGGGACAACCGGCAGCCGTCGATCAGCGAGGCGTGGTTGTGCGCGTCGGTGACGATCAGCGTGCCCGGCCCGGACAACGCGGTGAGCGCGCCCAGGTTGGCCAGGAACCCGGAGGAGAAGACCAGTGCCGCCTCCGCGCCGCAGTGCTCGGCCAGCTCGTGCTCCAGCTCCGCGTGCAACTCCGTCGACCCGGTGACCAGCCGCGATCCCGTCGCCCCCGCACCCCAGCGGCGGGCCGCGGCCGCGGCGGCCTCGGTGACCCGCGGATCGCGGGTCAGGCCGAGGTAGTCGTTGGAGGCCAGGTCCAGCGCGGCGGCGTCGGCGGCCCGCGGCCGCAGCGAGCGGGTCAGGCCCGCCCGGGAGCGGGCCTGGGAGCGGGTGTCCAGCCAGGCGAAGACGTCCGGGGTGGTCGAGGTCACCGCCGGAGTGTCGCATCAGCCGGGCTACCGTCTTGGACGTGCGGGCGACGACGGGTTCTCTAGACGAGCTGGACCTGTTCGGTCCACGCTTCGTCGGCGACCCGTGGCCGAGTTTCGCCGAACTCCGCGAACGCGCCCCCGTGCACCACGACCAGCGCACCGGCCTCTGGCTGGTCAGCAGGCACGCCGACGTCCGCGCGGTGCTGGCCGACCCCGACGGGTTCATCCCGGACAACGCGCTCACCGCGATCACCCCGATCCCGCCGCCGCAGCTGCGCGTGCTGGCCAGGGCCCGGTTCTCCCTGCCGCCGACGCTGGCCAACAACGGCACCGACAGCCACACCGGCCTGCGCCGCCTGGTCGCCGGCTACTTCACCCCCGGCCGGGTCCGCGACGCCGAACCCCGCATCCGCGCCCTGGCCAACGACTACCTCGACCGCCTCCCGGCCACCGGCTCGTTCGACCTGGTCAGCGGCCTGGCCGCGGAGCTGCCCTGCCGGGTGCTGCTCGACCTGCTCGGCCTGACCGAGGTCGACCTGCCAGTGCTCAAGGCGTGGAGCGCGGCCTCCCTGGAACTGTTCTGGGGCCGCCCCGACCCGGACCGCCACCAGGCCCTGGCCGAGGCGGCGGGGGAGTTCCACCAGTGGCTGGCCGCCCGCATCCGCGCCGCCACCCCCGGCAGCCCGGACCTGTTCGGCCAGCTCGCCGCGCACCGCGCGCCCGGCGACCGCCCGCTGCGCATCGCCGAGGCGGTCGGTGTCTGCTACTTCCTGCTCATCGCCGGCCAGGAGACCACCAGCCAGCTGCTCAGCACCCTGCTGCACCGCCTCATCCCGCACGCCGACCTGTGGCCCCGGCTGGCCGCTGGCGAACCCGGTTTGGCCGATGCCTGCGTGGAGGAGGTGCTGCGTCGCGAACCACCGGTGAACACCTGGCGCCGCATCGCCGCCCGCCCGGCCACCCTCTCCGGCGTCGACGTGCCGCGCGGCGCGCACCTGCTGCTCCTGCTCGCGGGCTCCGGCGCGGACCCGGACGTCTTCCCCGACCCCGAGCGGTTCTGCCCGGCCCGCCCCGAGGTCCGCCGTCACCTGGCCTTCGGCCACGGCCGCCACTTCTGCCTCGGCGCCGGACTGGCCAGGACGGAGGCGAGCGTGGTGCTCACCGAGGTCGCCCGCCGCCTGCCCCGCCTGGAACTCCTCGAAGCCGAACCACCCATGCTCGGCCTGCTCTCCTTCCGCGCCCCGCTGCGCGTGCTCGCCCGCCGCGCCTGACCGGTCCGGTAAATTCGGACCGCCAGTCCGGTTACCCAGGGAGGAGTTCCGTGGCCGAGCGTGCCGACGCCGCCCGCAACCGCCAGGCGATCCTCGCCGCGGCCGAGCGGCTGATCATCGAGCGCGGCCCGGACGCGGTCACCATGGACGAGATCGCGCTGGCCGCCGGGGTCGGCAAGGGCACGCTGTTCCGCCGCTTCGGCGACCGCTGCGGACTCCTCCGCGAACTCCTCGACCAGTACCGGGGCGAGGTGACCGACAAGGTGGACACGGCCTGCGCGGACACGGCGGATCCGGTGGACCGGCTGCTCGCCTACCTCGGCGTGCTCTTCGACGAGTCCCAGCGCCTGCGCCCGCTGGTCGCCGCCCTGGAGGCGGAGGCGACGCCCGGCTCCTGCTGCCGCTCCGCCGCCGGACGGCACCGCGTGCTCGCCGAGTGGATCACCCGGGCCAACCCGGCCCGTGCGGGCTCGGCGGACTTCCTCGCGCACGCGCTGCTCGCCGCGATGCGCGCCGAGCTGGTGCGGCACCTCACCGAGGACCTGGGCACGCCGCTGGCCCGGGTGCGCGCCGACCTGCTCGCGCTGGCCAGGGCAAGCGTGATCAGCGAGACGGTCGCGACCGCCTGATCCTGTGCGACGATGCGAACTGCTTTGTCAGCGAGGGGTGCGCGAGGAACCCGGTGCGAGTCCGGGACGGTCCCGCCACTGTGACCGGAGCCTGCCTCCGGGAGTCAGGAGACTCGGCCCCTCGATCCTCCGGCCCCGGGCGTGGACACCCGAGGAAGGACCGCGCGCATGACCGTCGGCTACCCGTTCTCCGCTGTGGTCGGACACCCCGATCTCCGGCTCGCCCTGCTGCTCAACGCGGTGCACCCGGGGATCGGCGGGGTGCTGGTCCGGGGTGAGAAGGGCACCGCCAAGTCGACCATCGTGCGGGGCCTGGCCGCGTTGCTGCCCCCGGTCGCCGTGGTCGAGCACTGCCGCTTCGCCTGCGACCCGGCCCGCCCCGACCCCGGCTGCCCGGACGCCCCGCACGACGGCGCGGCCACCAGCCGCCCGGCCCGGCTGGTCGAACTCCCGGTCGGCGCCACCGAGGACCGCCTGGTCGGCTCGCTCGACCTGGAACGCGCGCTCACCGAGGGCGTGCGCGCCTACCAGCCCGGCCTGCTCGCCGGCGCGCACCGCGGCGTGCTGTACGTGGACGAGGTCAACCTGCTGCACGACCACCTGGTCGACCTGCTGCTCGACGCCGCCGCCATGGGCCGCGCGCACGTCGAGCGTGAAGGCGTGTCCATCTCGCACGCGGCGAGCTTCCTGCTGGTCGGCACGATGAACCCGGAGGAGGGCGAACTCCGGCCGCAGCTGCTCGACCGGTTCGGCCTGACCGTCACCGTGCTCGCCGCCCGCGACACCGACACCCGCACCGAGGTCGTCCGCCGCCGCCTGGCCTACGAGGCCGACCCGGCCGGTTTCGCCGCCAGCTGGACCCCGGACGACGAGGACCTGGCCGCCCGCATCGCCACCGCCCGCGCCGCACTGGCCGCGGTGACCCTGCCCGATGTCGAACTGCGCCGGATCGCCGCGCTGTGCGCCGCCTTCGAGGTCGACGGCATGCGCGCGGACCTGGTGGTGGCCCGCACCGCGCTCGCACACGCCGCCTGGCGCGGCGCCGAGGCGGTGGCGGCGAGCGATGTCGAGGTCGCGGCCCGGCTCGCGCTGCCGCACCGCAAGCGCCGCGACCCCTTCGACGAGCCCGGCCTGGAGGAGGAGCAGCTCCAGCAGGCCCTCTCCGCCGCCGCCGAGGAGGCCGAACCACCGCGACCCGAGCCGGAGGACGACCCGGACGGCCCCGGCGGCGGCCAGGACCACGGCGAGAACTCCGCCCCGCCGCAGGGCGAGCAACAGTCCACTTCGGACGGTGAGCGGTCCGGCCCCGATCAGCCGAGGCCGAGCGGTTCCGGCAGCGGCGAACAGGCCCCCGCCACCCCAGCGCCCGCCTTCCGCGCCCGGCTGCTCCAGGTCCCCGGCCTGGGCGAGGGCGCGCCCGGACGGCGTTCCCGGTCCCGGTCGGAGTTCGGCCGGGTGGTCCGCGCGTCCACAGTGGACGGACACGGGCTGCACCTGTCGGCCACCGTGGCCGCGGCCGCCCCGCACCAGTCCACCCGCGGCCGCACCGGCCCCGGCCTGCTGCTGCGCGGCGAGGACGTGCGGCGCGCGGTCCGCGAGGGCAAGGAGGGCAACCTGGTGCTCTTCGCGGTGGACGCCTCCGGCTCGATGGCCGCCCGCAAGCGGATGTCCGCGGTCAGCGGCGCGGTGCTGTCCCTGCTGCGCGATGCCTACCAGCGGCGGGACAAGGTCGGCCTGGTCACCTTCCGCGGCAACAGCGCCGAGCTGACCCTGCCGCCGACCTCCTCGGTGGACGCGGCCGCCGCCCGGCTCAAACGGCTGCGCACCGGCGGCCGCACCCCGCTGGCGGACGGCCTGCTGCGCGCCCGCAAGACCCTGGCCGCCGAACGCCTGCGGGACCCGCGCCGCCGCCCGCTGCTGGTCGTGGTCACCGACGGCCGCGCCACCGTCGGCGTGCACGGCGACCCGGTCCGCGACGCCCTGCGCGCCGCCGCCCTGCTCGCCGCCGACGGCGTGGCCGCGATCGTGGTGGACTGCGAACACGGCCTGGTCCGCCTCGGCCTGGCCGCCCGCCTGGCCATCGCCCTCGGCGCGAACTGCCTGACCCTGGACGAGTTGTCCGCCGACCGGGTGGCCGGCGTGGTGCGCGCCGCCCGCGCGGCCTGAGCCGGGAGGAAAACCGATGCCGCAAGGACAACCGACCAGTGTGCCCGCCGACGGGATGACCACCAGGCAGCGCCGCAACCGGCCGCTGCTGGTGGTGCACACCGGCGAGATGAAGGGCAAGTCCACCGCCGCCTTCGGCATGGCGCTGCGTGGCTGGAACCAGGGCTGGTCCATCGGCGTGTTCCAGTTCGTCAAGTCCGCCAAGTGGAAGGTCGGCGAGGAGGAGGCGTTCCGCGCGCTCGGCAGGCTGCACGAGCAGACCGGCGAGGGCGGCGAGGTCGAGTGGCACAAGATGGGCGAGGGCTGGTCCTGGAGCCGGAAGAAGGGCACCGAGACCGACCACGCCGAGGCCGCCCGCGAGGGCTGGCGGGAGATCGCCCGCCGCATCGGTGAGGCGCGGCACGGCATGTACGTGCTGGACGAGTTCACCTACCCGATGCACTGGGGCTGGATCGACGTCGAGGAGGTCGTGGCCACCCTGCGCGACCGGCCAGGCCACCAGCACGTGATCATCACCGGCCGCTATGCCCCGCCCGCGCTGCTGGAGGCCGCCGACCTGGTCGCCGAGATGTCCAAGGTCAAGCACCCGATGGACGCCGGGCAGAAGGGCCAGCGGGGGATCGAGTGGTAGCCAGACTGGTCATCGCCGCCCCCGGCTCCGGCGCGGGCAAGACCACGGTGGCCACCGGCCTGATGGCCGCGCTGCGCCGCCGCGGCCTGCGCGTCGCACCCGGCAAGGTCGGGCCCGACTACATCGACCCCGGCTACCACGCGCTGGCCACCGGCCGTCCCGGCCGCAACCTGGACCCGGTGCTCTGCGGCGAGGACCGGGTCCGCCCGCTGTTCGCGCACGGCGCGCGCGATGCCGACATCGCGATCATCGAGGGCGTGATGGGCCTGTTCGACGGTCGCCTCGGCACGCCGGGCCACGGCTCCACCGCGCACGTGGCCACCCTGCTGGACGCGCCGGTCGCGCTGGTCGTGGACGCCCGCGGCCAGAGCCGCAGCCTGGCCGCGCTGCTGCACGGCTTCCGCAGCTACGACCCGGCGGTGCGGATCGCCGGGGTGCTGCTCAACAAGGTCGGCTCCGACCGGCACACCCAGGTGCTCACCGAGGCATGCGCCGAGGTCGGCCTGGACGTGCTCGGCAGCCTGCCGCGCGATCCGGCCTTCGAGCTGCCCTCCCGGCACCTCGGCCTGGTCACCGCGGCCGAACACGGGCGCGCGGCCACCGAGGTGGTGGACGCGCTCGCGGACAAGGTCGCCGGCGCGGTCGACCTGGACGCCGTGCTCCGCCTGGCCCGCTCCGCCCCACCACTGCCCCCGGCGACCTGGGAACACGGCCTGGAACCCGGCCCCGGCCGACCGGTCATCGCCATCGCGGGCGGCTCCGCGTTCACCTTCGGCTACACCGAGCACGCCGAACTACTCGCCGCCGCGGGCGCCCAGGTCGAGGTCTTCGACCCGCTGCGCGCGGAGGCCCTGCCCGAGGGCGCCGCCGGACTCGTGCTGCCCGGCGGCTTCCCGGAACAGCACGCCGAGGAACTCTCCGCCAACGCCCCGCTGCGCGCCGCGGTCGCCGCCCTGGCCACCGCGGGCGCGCCCGTGCACGCCGAATGCGGCGGCCTGCTCTACCTGGCCCGCGAACTCGACGGCCGCCCGATGTGCGGCGTGCTGCCCGCCATCGCCCGGATGACGCCGCGGCTGACCCTGGGCTACCGGGACGCGGTCGCGCTCGGCGATTCGGTGCTGCAGCAGGCCGGAACGCGCCGCACCGCGCACGAGTTCCACCGCACCGAGCTGGTCCCCGCCTCGGGTGCGACCGCGGCCTGGGCCTGGCGGCAGGACGATCGCCCGCACGCCGAGGGGTATGTGCTCGGCAGCGTGCACGCGTCCTATCTGCACACCCACCCGGCCGAGGACCCCGGTTCGATCGCCCGGTTCGTCAGCCACGCCGCGACGTTCGCCGCACGCCAACCCTGAACGCCGGATCGAGGGTCTGGACTTCGGCCCATTCGCCCGAAGCTATCGATTGCCCGACACGCACAGTCACCACTGTCCTAGGTGGACCGTCACAGGTCCGGCGATTCGGCGCAGCAGCGGCTACGTGACGTGGCGATCTTGGTCTAGCGGGTACCGGGCTGCACGGGCCGGGAATCGCAGGCGGTAACGTCGTCGCCTACTCGCCGGACGCTCGGAGCACACCGACTCGCGACACCGGCGCCAAGTCCGAAGTGGACAGAGAAGTCCTTCCGCCTGCCGCGGGAGAGGGGAACTGCTGTGAGTGGTCGGATCTCGTTCATCGGCGCGGGGCCCGGTGCCGCCGACCTGATCACGCTGCGGGGCGCGCGGCGGATCGCCGAGGCGGACATCGTGGTGTGGTCGCCCACGGTCGTCGACGCCGACTGCGTGCGCGAACACGCCACCGCCGAGGCCGAGCTGATCGACTGCTCCCGGGTGGGCCACGAGCAGATCCTCGACGTCTACCGCCGGGCCGCGGTGAAGAAGTTGTCCGTGGTGCGCCTGCACTCCGGCGACGCCACCCTCTGGGGCGCGGTGCAGGAGCAGTACGACGCCGCGCAGAAGATCGGCCTGGAAGTCGAGATCGTCCCCGGCGTCTCGACCCTGTCCGCCGCCGCGGCCGCGGCAGGCCGTGAGCTTGGCCCGGTCTCGGCCGCCGCACCGGTCGTGCTGACCAGGCCCGAGGGCGACACCGGCGCGCTGCCGGATGGCGAGAAGCTGCGTGAACTGGCCGCGCACGGCGGCACCATGGCGGTCGCGCTGTCCGCGGCCCGCACCGAACAGCTCGTCGAGGAGCTGCGCGCGGGCGGCTACGCCGAGGACACCCCGGTCGTGGTGGCGTACAAGACGAGCTGGCCGGACGAGCTGCTCGTGCAGACCACGCTCGGCGAACTGCTGGGCACGGTCAAGGAGCACAAGCTCTGGCGGCAGACGCTGTTCCTGATCGGCCAGGTGCTGCGCGCCGGTGGCCAGCGGGCCCGGCTGTACCAGCCAGGTACCCGCCCGGCGACGAGCTACCGCCGCAGTGATTTCACCGCCCGCCGCGCCGAACGCCTCGCCGCGGGCCAGCCCCCCGAAGCCGTGGTCGAGGCCGAAGCCGACACCCCCGCTACCCCGAACACCTGGTGGTCCGGCCGCGACCAGCTCGAGTCCACCCGCTCCTCCCGGGCAGGCGCCCGCTACCGCACCGGCGCCTCCAAGCGCGCCGCCGCCGCGGCCGCCACCCGCTCCGGCCAGGTCACCCTGGCCCTGCACGACGAGCAGAACCGCGCCGCCAAACCCGGCCCAGCCACGAACAGTGCGGCCACGAACGGCACGGCCACGAACGGCGTCAGCACGAACAGCCCGGCCGCCGCAGGCTCGAACGGCGCAGGCTCGAACGGCGCAGCCACCGCGGGCATGAACGGCGCGGCCACGGCCACCTCGAGCGTGCACGCCGCGCACCCGACCGGCACCGGCCAGACCGGCAACGGCTTCGCCGGCGCCGACCAGACCGGCACCGGCTACGGCCAGACCAGCAACGGCTTCGCCAGCGCTGGCCGGACCGGCGCGGCAACCCCCGCCGCGACCGCGCCCGGCGCGAAAACCACTGCGGCACAGCAGGTTCCGGCCCACCACGGCACCGCCCCCGCCATCGAGCGACCCCAGGCCGACACCCCGGCCGGGACCCCGCGGATCGAGACGGTCAAGGTCGCGGTCGAGGTCGAAGCCCCCAGGACCGAATCGCAGGCGGCCACCCCGGCCCAGCCCGCGATGAAGGCGTCGACGGCGGGAAAACCCGCCGCAGGCAAGAACAAGGCGAAGTCCACCGCCACCCGGCGGACCAAACGGACTCCGCGGAGCAGCTGACCCGATGACGGCGGACGAGGACTTAGCGCGACGCTCGGCGTTGTCGCCGCGCGTCCGCCGCCACTCGGGTACTTCAACGGTTCATCGGCGAGCCGCGCCAGCGGATCCGGCCCGGCGTTGCCATGATCGACTTCAGGTCGGCCGCTGGTGGCCGTAACCGAGGCGGAGTGGGTGGCGACATGACGGTCACTGTGGTCGGCGTCGACGGCGGTCCCCTGGTCCCCGACGCGCAGAAGGCCCTTGCCGACGCGCGGCTGGTCATCGGCAGGCGTCGGCTGCTGGAACTGCACGCGCCCGAAGGCGCGCGCCGGATCGAACTCGGTCCGCTCGGGCCCGCGCTCTCCGCGCTCGGCTCGCTCACCGACGAGGACGGCCCCGCCGTGGTGCTCGACCACGGCGACCCCGGGTATTTCGGGATCCTGCGGGAGATCCGGGCCCGCAACATCCGCGCCCAGGTGGTGCCCGCGCTCTCCACCGTGCAGCGCCTGCTCGCCCGCATCGGCCGCTCCAGCGACGACGTCACCGTGGTCAACGCCCAGGGCCGCGAACTGCGCAAGGCGCTCAACGTCTGCCGCGCCCGCCCCGCGGTCGCGGTGTTCACCGAGGGCGTGGCCGGTCCGGCCGAGATCGGCGCCGGCCTGCTGGGCTGGCGGCGCACCCTGATCGTGGCCGAGGACCTGGGCGGCCCGGACGAGAACGTCACCTCGATCTCCCCGGCCAAGGCCGCGAAACGGCGCTGGAAGGACCCGAACCTGGTGCTGTGCCTCACCGATCCCGGCCTGGTGCCGGAGCCGGGCTGGTACCTGGGCGGCGAACCGGTGCCCGCGGTCGGCGGCTGGGCCCTGCCCGAGGAGGCGTTCGCCCACCGCGACGGCATGGTCGCCTCCGCCGAGGTCCGCGCCCTCGCTCTGGCCCGGCTCGCGCCGCGGCCCGGGATGCTGGTGTGGGACGTCGGCGCTGGTTCGGGCGCGCTGGGTGTCGAATGTGGACGGTTGGGCGCCGCGGTGATCGCGGTGGAGCGCAATCCGGTGCACACCATGCGGATCGTGGCCAACGCGGTCAACCACGGCGTGGACGTCCGGATGGTCGAGGGCGAGGCCCCCGCGGTGCTCTCCGGCCTGCCCACCCCCGACGCGGTCTACGTCGGCGGCGGCGGTCCCAAGGTCGTCGAGGCATGTGCCGCGGTCGGCGCGGAACGCGTGGTCGTCGGTCTCAACGCGCTGGACGAGGTCGCCTCCTGCCGAAACGCGCTGCGCGGCGGCGGTTACCAGGTCGACGGTTGCCAGCTCAGCGTCGCCCGGCTGGGCACGCTGTCCAACGGATCGAGCACCCTCACCGCGGTCAATCCGACGACCCTGCTGTTCGGCCGCCGCGAGGACGCCGGATAGCGTTGCCCGCGTGATCGGGCTGTTCGCGGCGAGCGCCGCCGGAAGGCAAGCCGCCGCCGAACTCGCTGGCCGCCTCGGCCCCGCCGCCGTGCTCGCCGACGGCCCGGTCCGCCCCGCACTGGAACGCCTGTGGCCCCAGCTGGACGCCGCGGTGTTCCTGCTCGCCACCGACTCCACCATCCGCCTGCTCGCCCCGCTGCTGCGCGAACGCCACAACGACCCGGCCGTGGTCTGCGTCGACGAGGCGGAACGGTTCGCGGTAGCCCTCATCGACGGCCCAGCTGGCAACGCCCGCGACCTGGCCGAACAGGTGGCCGAGATCCTCGGCGGCACCGCGGTCGTCACTGCCGCCGAACACGCCACCGGCACCACCCCACTGGACGAGCTGGCCGAACTCCTCGACGCCGCCGTCGACGGCGACCTCACCGCCTGCGGTGCCGCCGTGCTGGCAGGCGAACGCGTCCGCCTGGCCAACCCCCTCGGCTTCCCCCTCCCCGCCCTCCCGGCCAACGTCCTGCTCTCCGACACCCCCCTCGGCGACGAGAGTCCACAGTGGACAGTCCTGGTCGACGACCGCCTGCCCAGCCCGGAACCCGAAGGCCAGGTCCTGCGCCTGGTGCCCCGGACCCTGGTCGTCGGCATCGGCGCGGGCAGCGGCGTGTCCACCACCGCCGTCACCACCGCGGTAGCCGCCCTGACCGACGAACACCGCCTGGACCACCGCGCGGTGCTCGCCTTCGCTACCGTCGACACCAAGGCCACCGAACCCGGCATCGCCGAAGCCGTCGAGGACCACGGCTTCTGGACCGCCCGAACCCCCCGCCTGCTGCACTACCCGGCCACCACCCTGGCCACCATCCAGGTCCCCAACCCCAGCCCCCAGGTCAACACCACCACCGGCACCCCCAGCGTCGCCGAAGCCGCCGCCCTGCACGCCGCCGCCACCCTCGCCCAGGGCGCCCCCACCGAACTCGCCGCCGAGAAAACCCCACGCGGCAACGTCACCGTCGCGGCGGCCCGCATCCGCCCCCGAGGCCGCCTGGCCGTCATCGACCTCGGCCCCGGCCACCCCGACCTGCGCGTCCCCCGAGCCGAAGCGGAACTCCGCAAAGCCGCGGTGGTCGTCGGCACCGAACAAGCCTTGTCCCAGGTCCGCACCCTGGTCCGCCCCGGCACCGAACTGTGGTCCAGCGGCAACCCCCAGGAAGCAGCCACCCAGGCCGTTGACCTGGCCACCGCCGGCCGCGCCGTGGCCCTGCTGAGCCCAATCGCCCCCACCACCGGCCCGGAGATCACTGTGATCGCCGTCCCCGGCCTGTCCCCAACAGCAGTAGCCGCCACAGCCCTGCTGAGCGCCCCACCCCTCCCCGGCCCACAGCCAACCCCGGCCGCAACCGCGCAGTCAGCCGCAACCGCGCAGCCGACCACGGCACACCAGCCACCCACAGCACCACTCTCGCCCGCGGACTCCGCCGCCGCCGTGACCCGGCCCGCGCCCGCAAGGCCCGCCAACGCCGCAGCACCCCGCCCGCCCGCAGCATCCGCGGACGTCACAGCACCGCATGCACCCGCCGGGCCCGAAGACGACGCGGCACTTCATGCACCCGCGGCACCGCATTCGTCCACAGGACAGCATTCGCCTGCGAGCCCGGAAGGCGTTGCAGCACCGCATGCCACCGCCGAGCCCGAGGACATCGCGGCACCGCATGCACCCACAAGTTCCGCGGACGTCGCAGCACCGCACCCGCCCATCGGCCCCGACAGCGTTGCAGCACTGCACCCGCCTGTCGGCCCCGACAGCGTTGCAGCACTGCACCCGCCTGTCGGCCCCGACATCGTTGCCATACCGCCCGCGCCCGCAGGGCCCAACAACGCCGCGGCAACCCGCCCGTCCGCGGAGCACGAGCACGCCACCGACCGGCACCCGACCACCGAGCCGCGCACCGGCGAGACGCCCAACGTCGCCGTGCCCACCCCGTTCCCGGGCGCGGCACCACACCGCGGCACCACCGCACCCGGCGGCCACATCGAGCTGCTGCTGTCCGCGGCCCAGCCCTGGCCCGAACAGGAACAGCGTCTCCGTGGACTCGCCGCGAGCGACCTGCCGCTCTGGCTGAGCCCCACGACCGCCTGGCAAACCCTGGCGACCGAGGTCCTCACCGCGCTGCTGGAATCCCGCGGACCGGACACCCCCGCCGGTGTGGTCCGCAACCCGGGCCGGCCAGACCAGGCCGCCCGGTGGATCCCGCTGGCCGAGCTGGACCCGGCCGCCTTCGACGCTAGCACCGCCGTCGTGATCGGTGTGGCGGCTATCCACAGGGCCCCCGGACACTGAGAAATCCGGCCCGAAGTGAACCGGCCGCGTGCGCGAGTTCAACCGAATGTGTACCCGGGACAGTCGAACTCGCTGGTTCGGTCAATTCTGTGGCCGTGACCGTCCGGTAATCGTCGCGGATCGTGTTTCCACAGGCCCCGGAGAATCCAACTTCCGTGCAGTTGACCAGCCTGTTGGCCGCGTGTTGGCATTGACTTAGCACCGGGACGTAGTCGGGCCAGACTCGGGGAGGTCGAGAAACGGGCCTGTCACGGCAGGCAAGTGGTGGCCACTACAGCACGAGTGGTGGCGAAGGGATTATCCGAAGCCCCCCGACGCCGCGGTGCCGGAGATCGGAGTACGAAGCACGAAGTGGTTGTTCCGCGATGAGTTCGCGGCGGGCGGTCAAATCCGCATCCAGTGTGCTGATCGCGCCGAAGAGAGACTGCTCTGCCTGCCCCATCCGCCGCCCGGGGCAGGCAGAGCTTTTTCGGTTATCCGAATTCTTCTCAGGTCTGATTGACCGGCGCCGCGGTGGCGGATTCGGCTGATCGCGCCGCCGCCTCGCTCGCCGCCTGGGCCGCCTTCATCGCGGCGTACTGGGCCTGCACCTCCGGCGGGGCGTGCCGGTGCGCCCAGTCGCCGAGCAGGATCACCACGTCGGCCAGCTCGCGGCCCTTGTCCGTCAGCCGGTACTCGATGCGCACCGGCCGGGTCGGCTCCACGTGCCGGGTGACGATGCCCTCGCTCTCCAGCTCCTTGAGCCGGATCGACAGCAGCCGGTCGGTCAGGTCGGGGATGGTCTCGGTCAGCTCGGAGAACCTGGTCCGGCCGGCCAGCATGGCGCGCACGATCGCCCCGGTCCACCGGCGACCGAGCACCTCCATGGCGTCCTGGAACTGCGGACAGTAGGGGGTGATCTGGTCCATTCGCGCAGCTTACCTCCGATTAGCGCCTTCCGCTTGACAAGCTAACCTTCGGTCGGGAAGCTTATGGAAAGTAAGCCAGTCGGGAAAAACTTGTGGAGGACGCACGTGAGCACCCTGTTCGACGAGGCGAAGATCGGCGGCCTCGGGCTGGCCAACCGCATCGTCCTGTCCCCGATGACGCGTAACCGGGCCGACCGGGACGGGGTGCCGACCGACCTGATGGCCACCTACTACGCCCAGCGGGCCGGCGCCGGCCTGATCGTCACCGAGGGCACCCAGCCGTCGGCGATCGGCCAGGGCTACGTGACCACGCCCGGCCTGCACACCGACGCGCAGGTCGCGGGCTGGCGCAAGGTCACCGACGCGGTGCACGCCGAGGGCGGCCGCATCTTCATCCAGATCATGCACACCGGGCGCATCGGCCACTCCTCGCTGCACGGCGGCGAGCCGCAGGTGGCGCCGTCGCCGGTGCTCGCCGAGGGGCAGACCTTCACCTATGAGGGCCTGGTGGACAACGAGACGCCGCGTGAACTGACCACCGCCGAGGTCGAGCAGACCGTGGCCGAGTTCGTCGAGGCCGCGCGCAACGCGATTCGGGCCGGTGCCGACGGTGTCGAGCTGCACGGGGCGAACGGCTACCTGATCCAGCAGTTCCTGGCCAGCGGCAGCAACCAGCGCACGGACAAGTACGGCGGCTCGGTGGCCAACCGCATCCGGTTCGCCGTCGAGGTGGCCACCGAGGTCGCCAAGGCGATCGGCCCGGAGCGCGTCGGCCTGCGCATCTCCCCGGCGAACACCTTCAACGGGATCAGTGAGACCGAGACCGAGGAGCTGTACCCGGCGCTGCTGCGCGAGATCGCCCCGCTGGGCCTGGCCTACCTGCACATCGTGGAGAGCGCGGGCCGCGAGTTCACCCGCACGCTGCGCGCCCAGTGGTCGGGCACGGTCATCCTCTCCCCGAACAACGACGGCGCCCCGACCGGCAGGGAGCACGGCGAGCAGGCGATCGCCGACGGCGCCTGCGACCTGGTCGCCTTCGGCAGGCAGTTCCTGGCCAACCCGGACCTGCCCGCGCGGTTCCGCGCCGGCGCGGACCTGAACGAGGCCGACCCGGCCACCTTCTACGGCGGCGACCACCGCGGCTACACCGACTACCCGGCCCTGGCGGTCTGACTGGGCGAGTGATCGAGGGCGGGGCGGCGTGGGGCCGCCCCGCCCTCGCGGTTTCATGCTGAGGAATATTCCGGTCAATGACCGATATGGTCATCACCACAGCTCGGCGACGTCATCGTGGACTTCACAGCGGCCCGGGGCATGCTGTTTCACATGCACGCAGAGCACCACTATCTGGCCGGACTGGACCTCACCGGCCGCCGGGTCGTCATCATCGGAGCCGGCACCGTCGCCCAGCGTCGCCTGCCCCGGCTGGTCGCGGTCGGCGCGGCGGTGGAGGTCATCGCCCCCGAGGCGACTCCCGCGGTGGATGCCATGGCCCAGGCCGGCGAGATCACCTGGACCCGCCGCCGCTACACCGAGGGTGATCTCGACGCCGCCTGGTACGCCCTGGCCTGCGCGGACGATCCCGAGGTCAACGCCGCGGTGGTAGCCGAGGCGGAGGCGCGACGGGTGTTCTGCGTGCGCGCCGACATCGGCGTCAAGGGCACCGCGGTCACGCCCGCGATGGGGGAGCACGACGGACTGCTGTTCGGGGTCCTGTCCGGTGGCAGGCCACTGCGCTCGGCCGCGGTGCGCGACACCGTGCTGGACGCGCTGCGCACCGGCCAGCTCGACGACGCGCACGCGGGCCCCGACCCGAGGGTGCGTACCGGCGAACTGCCCGGCGTCGCACTGGTCGGGGGTGGTCCCGGCGATCCGGAGCTGATCACCGTACGCGGCCGCAGACTGCTGGCCAGGGCGGATGTCGTGGTCGCCGACCGGCTCGCACCACGCGAGCTGCTGGAGGACCTGCCACCACAGGCCGAGGTCGTGGACGCGGCCAAGATCCCCTACGGCCGCGCGGCCAGCCAGGAGTTCATCAACAAGACACTGATCGAGAACGCCCTGGCCGGGAAGTTCGTCGTCCGCCTCAAGGGCGGCGACTCCTACGTCTTCGGCCGCGGCTTCGAGGAACTGATCGCCTGCGCCGAAGCAGGTGTGCCGGTCACCGTCGTCCCCGGCGTGACCAGCGCGTTCGCCGTGCCCGCCCTGGCCGAGGTGCCGGTGACACACCGCGGGGTGGCGCACGAGGTGGTCGTGGTCTCCGGCCACGTCGCGCCGGACGACCCACGCTCACTGGTCGACTGGTCACTGCTGGCCCAGCTACGAGGCACCCTGGTGCTGCTGATGGCGGTCGAGCGGGCCGAGGTCTTCGCCGCCGCACTGATCGAACACGGCCGCCCCGCGGACACCCCGGTAGCGGTGATCCAGGAGGGCGCGACCCGGAGCCAACGCGTGCTGCGCTGCACGTTGGAAGGTCTGGGTGCGGCGATCCGGGATGAGGGCATCCGGCCGCCGGCGATCATCGTGGTCGGGCCGGTCGCGGGTCTTGCCGCGGAGCTGCCGGGGCGTTCGAGCTGATCGCGGGCGCGGTGGGGCGGTTGGGGGACTGAGGGCACGGTCGGGCCTGGCGGGGTGCTGGGGCGTGCTCCGCGACTCCGCGACTCCGCGACTCCGCTACGGAGCGACTGTGCGAGTCCGCGGCGACGTCGGCCGGATGGCCGGGCAAGGGAGTGGTCGAGCGAAGAGGCGACCGCAAGAAGCGACGGCTGTGCGAACGGATAACTAGGTAACAGCGTGCCGTGCTCAGCGCTCCGCGATCACGCGAACCAGTCGGACCGCGCCGACACCGTATCCGGCCAGCCACGGTCGACGCGCCTCCCCGCCACGACCCGGCCGCGCCACCGCGGAACCAGCGGAACCAACCAAAACGGGGCGGCCCCGGCACCATCGATCTGGTGCCGGGGCCGCCCCGTCTGTACTGCTAATCAGCTACTAGTCAGCGACCCGCGCTCGGGCGGTGGGTCGCGCCGCCGGTGTGGCGGCGCTGCTGCCAGCCGCCACTGCTGCTGCGGTTGCCGCTCGGGCGACCTTCGCCGCCGCGCCAGCCTTCGCCGCCCGCGCGCCGGTTGTCGCCGCCGGAGCGGTTCTCGGTGCGGTAGCGGTTCTCGCCGGTGCTGCCAGTGCCCGCGCTGTGCCGGTTGTCCGAGCGGGGGGTGTCGTAACGACCCTCGCTGCGGTTTTCCGAGCGGTAGCGGTCGCCCCCACTGCGGTAGCGGTCACCGCCACCAGCGGTGCGCTCGCCGGCGGAGCGGTTCTCGCCGTAGCCGCGGTTCTCGCCATAGGAGCCGCCGCTGCCTGCGCGGTTCTCCGAATAACGGTTACCTGGGTAACGGTTCTCCCGGTAGCCGCCCTCGCGGGGCGCGCTGTCGCGGGAGGCGTTGTCGCGGTAGCCGCCCTCGCGGGGGCCGCGGGAGTCGTCGGTGCGGCGGAAGTCGCCGCCCCGGCTGTCGGCGCCGCGGTTGTCGCTGCTCCGGTTGTCACTGCCGCGGTAGCCGCCGCGGTCGTTGGACCGGTACTCGCCGCCACCGCGGTAGGTCGAGTCGGACCGGCCCTCGCCGCTGTCGCGGAAGTCGCGCCGGGCCTCGGTGTAGTCCCGCCGGGACGCGCCGCCGCGCTCGTCGGTGCTCGGCTTGAAGCGGTTCGGCCGGCCACCCTGACCACGGTCGCTCCAGCTGCTGCGGCCGCGGTAACCGCCGCCGCCCTCGCCACGCTCCGGCCGGTCGCCGAACTTGCGGCGGCCCACGGGACGCTCCGGCTCGTCCGGGATCGGCTCGCCGCTGGGCTCGCGGGCGCCGGTCAGCTGGATCAGCGCCTGGTCGCCGGGGCGGACCTTGGTGGTCACCGGGCTGACGCCGGCCTTGCCGGTCATCGCCTGCACCGAGCGGCGCTGGTTGTGCAGCACCAGGGTGACCACGGTGCCCGACTCGCCGGCCCGTGCGGTGCGGCCCGCGCGGTGCAGGTAGTCCTTGGGGTCGGCCGGCGGGTCCACGTGCAGGACCAGGCTGACGCCGTCGACGTGGATGCCGCGGGCGGCGACGTCGGTGGCGACCAGCACGGGGGCGATGCCCTCGCGGAACTCGGCCAGCGTCCGGGTGCGGGCGCCCTGGGTCTTGCCGCCGTGCAGCGCGCCGGCGCGAACGCCCAGGCTGCGCAGCTTCTTGGTCAGGCGGTCCACGGTGTGCTTGGTGCGCACGAACATGATCGTGCGGCCGTCCCGCGCGCCGACCTCGGCCACGATGGTGTTCTTGTCCTCGGCGGAGATCAGGAGCACGTGGTGGTCCATGGTCGTCACGCTGGCCGAGGAGGGCGCGGTCGAGTGCGTGACCGGGTTCTTCAGGTACTGGCGGACCAGCTTGTCCACGTCACCGTCGAGGGTCGCGGAGAACAGCAGGCGCTGACCGTCGGCGGCGACCAGGTCGAGCAGCTCGCGGACCTGGGGCAGGAAGCCCATGTCGGCCATCTGGTCGGCCTCGTCCAGCGCGGTCACGGTGACCTCGGACAGGTCCGCGGTGCCCTGGCGCACGTGGTCGGCCAGCCGGCCGGGGGTGGCGATCAGCAGGTCGACGCCGCGGCGCAGCGCGCTGATCTGCTTCGGGAACGAGGTGCCACCGACGACCATGCGGCAGGTCAGGCCGAGCGCGTCGGCGTAGTCGGTGAGCGAGTCCTGGACCTGCATCGCGAGTTCGCGGGTCGGCACCAGCACCAGGCCACGCGGCTGGCGCGGCTTGGCGTGCGAGCCGGCCAGGCGGGTCAGCATCGGCAGGCCGAACGCGAGGGTCTTGCCGGAACCGGTCTGACCCCGTCCGAGCACGTCCTTGCCGGCGAGCGCGTCGGGCATCGCGGCGGCCTGGATCGGGAACGGGGTGATGATGCCCTTGCGCGTCAGCGCCTGGACGACCGGGAGCGGCAGACCAAGCTCGCTGAAGGAAGGAACCGCCTGCTCGACGACGCCCTCGGCGTCCTCAGGGCGAGCGGGACTGACAGATGTGTCAACGGACACAGATGACCTCCGAGACATGGCACGTCTCGGGGATGCCCCACGCCATGGATGGCGTTTCGGGAGCTGATCGCAAGGACGAGCCCGGCGCGTTGCGCGCCTCTGGTGGGTGGTTTGGCACCACGGGCCGTTCAGTGTGGCTGGACGGCGACCATCGGTCGTCCGCCCGATCGCGGTACCTGATCAGTGTAGCTGGTGTCCGGAGATGCTCCGCACCGATCCAGCTCTGAGTGAGCGAGCTAACGTCCGCACAGGTCAGAGCGGCGTGGACCGGTGGGCGCGCGGTGTCCACGAAGCGGACAGCGGCGCCCACCGGTTGGACTCCGGTGCGCGGCGGTTCAGCCGGTTCAGCGGATGCCGGCCTCCCTGGCCAGCAGGTCGGTCAGCCAGTCCGGATCGGCCACGCCGGGGGACAGGCCGCGGCTGACGAACCAGTCGCACACCCCGCGCACATCGCGATCCAGGTAGCCGCTCGCCGCCGGGTTGGCGACCAGGTCCACCGCCTGCGGCAGGTCGATCAGCATCAACCGCCCGCGGTGCACCAGCAGGTTGAACGCGGACAGGTCGCCGTGGGTCAGGCCCTGGGCGGCCAGGTCCAGCATCGCCTGCACCAGTTGCCGCCACAGGCCGCGCAGCTCGTCCGGGTCCGGGCGGAGCTGGGCCAGCCGCGGCGCGGCGGTGCCGTCGGGTTCGCCGAGGAACTCCAGCAGCAACTCGGTGTTGGCCAGCTGCACCGGATACGGCACCGGCACCCCGGCCAGCCACAACCGGCTGAGCACGGCGAACTCGGCGACCGCCCACTGCTGGCTGATCACGTCGCGGCCGAAGGAGGTGCGCTGCGCCATCGCGCGCATCTGCCGGGACTCGGCGACCTTGCGGCCGTCCAGGTAGCCGGCGTCGCGGTGGAACATGCGGTGTTCGCGGGCGCGGTACCGCTTGGCGGCCAGCAGACAGGAGGTCCCGTCCGCGCCGGTCCGCTCGATCAGGTGCACATCGGCTTCCTTGCCGGTCTTGAGCACACCCAGTTCGACATCGGTCGTGTCCGGGTCGGTGACCAGCCAGTCCGGCACGGGGCCGGGGCCGCGTTCGGAGCGGGACAGCTCCTCGAAGCGCCGCCGCCGGGTCGCGTCGCGCGGTTCCTCGTCGTCGAAGCGCTTCTTACGGCGCGGGGTGCGGGATGAACTGAAGGCGTTGTCGTACTCGTGCCTGCGCACGCTGGGTCTCCTAGGTGACTACACCCCAGCCGTGCGCGCGAGAAAGACGTCAGCGACCGGCGGGGAGAACTGGCGGGCAACGGCGAACCGCGCCCAGGGCGATGGCAAGTTCCATCGGTCCCACCTCCTCGACCCAGCCGGTATGAGCACCGGCACCGGTACGTGCGAACGCAGCATGCCGACCACGACCGTCGGCGCACAACCGAATTTCCGCGGCGACGACTCAGCCGCTGACGATCACGTCCAGGGCCAGTTCCCCTGCTCTCTCCACCCGCATGCCCGCGGCCACCGCGACCTTGCGCACTCCGTCCACAGTGGACGGTTCGGACCTGGTCGTCGCCAGCGCCCGCGCCAGCCTGCCCTTGTGCGACTTGTTGTGGTGGCTGACCACGGTCCGCTTGCCCCGCGCGTCCTCGGTCAGCACCCGCACCGTCACCGCGTCCGGGATCTTCGCCAGGTTCGCGTACACCCCCGACCGCAGATCCACCACCAGCCCGGACACCGAGGACAGCGCGGGCTCCAGCGCGGGCCGCCACAGCGCGCCGAGCGGTCCGATCGCGGGCAGCACACTGCCGCCGGACAACCGGTACGCCGGAATCCCGTCGCCCGCGGCCAGCACGCCGAACAACGCCGAGGCCACCGCCAGCCGGGAGTTCGCCCGCGCCAGCTCCGCCTTGCCGAACCCCGGCACGTCCAGCGCGTCGTAGAGCACCCCGGTGTAGCGGGACAGCGCGGGCATGGTCGGCGCGCGGCGCAGTGCGGCGTTGCGTTCCACCTCGGCGGACTGCCGTGCGGAGATGCCGAGTGCGGCCAGGCTCGCCGGCAGGTCGGCGGCCAGTTCCACCAGCGCGTCCAGCAGCTTCTCCCGCACCGGGTTCAGCTCGGGCGCGAACAGCCCGTCCACCGCGAGCGTGGGCCCGTCGCCGCCGGGGGCCTTGGTTTCCGAAGGGGGGAGCAGCACCAGCACGAACGCACCCTATCCGGGCCGGGGCCCGGCGAAATTCAGTCGTCACCTCCTCGGGTGGTCCTTACCTTCCTTACCCATGCAGACCTTCGGCGCGGACCTCATCCACCGGCCCCTGACCGCGGCCGATGCCCCGGCCTGGGCCGAACTGACCGCGGCCACGCAGAAGGTCGACCCCGGCGGCGAGGAGTACTCCGCGAGCGAACTCGCCGAGGAACTGGCCGTGCCCGGCTTCGACCCGGCCACCGACTCCCTCGGCGTCTTCCGCGGCGACACGCTCGTCGCCATCGGCCTGGTCCACCGCAAACCCACCGGCGAGCCCGAACTCCGGTACCGCCTCGACGGCGCGGTGCACCCCGACCACCGCCGCGGCGGCATCGGCACCGCCCTGCTGCGCTGGCAGCGCGACCGCACCCGGCGGATGCACCGCGACAGCGGCAGCGCCCTGCCCGGCTTCGTCTACGCGAGCCGCCACCACGGCGACGCCGACCACGAGAAGATCCTCACCGTCGCCGGGATGGAACCGGTGCGCTGGTTCTTCGACATGACGTGCGACCTCACCGCACCCCTGGTCACCGCGCCGGTGCCCGAAGGACTGCGCTTCGCCGACCACGCGGTCAGCGCGGACGAGGCGGTCCGGCTCGCCTACGTGGAGACCTTCGGCGACCACTGGGGCAGCCCGCAGGCCGACCCCGACTACTGGCAGCACAACTTCGTCGGTTCCGGCATCTTCCGCCGTGACCTGTCCCGCCTGGCCTACGACGGCGACCAGATCGCCGGCTACGTGCTCTGCTTCCGCGGTGAGCGCGACCGTGACGACCAGGGCAGGGAACGGGTCTGGCTCGGCGACATCGGCGTGCGCCGGCCCTGGCGCCGTCGCGGCGTGGCCGCCGCGCTGATCGCCGATGTGCTCGCCCGCTGCGCCGCCGCCGGATTCCCGCGCGCCGCACTCGGCGTGGACGCGGACAACCCGACCGGCGCGCTCGGGGTGTACCAGCGCGCCGGTTTCGAGGTCGTGCACCGCTGGGTCAGCCACGGCGAACAGCTGCCCGCCCCGGCACGACCGACCACGGGCTGACGACCGCGAGGTCCTCAGCCCAGTTCGGCCGGATCGCCGTGGTTGGCGATGCAGAACTCGTTGCCCTCCGGGTCGGCCAGCACCGTCCAGGTCAGCCCCGGCACCTTGTGCGTGGCCAGCACCCGGGCGCCCAGCCCCACCACCCGCTCGATCTGCGCGTCCGGATCGGGTCCGGTGAGGTCGATGTGCACCCGGTTCTTGCCGGCCCGCTCCTCGGGCACCCGCTGCAACCCGATCCCGGTCGCGCCCGGACCCGGCGGCGCGAGCACCACGTAATCGCCGTAGTCCGCGGCGACCGAGGCGCCCAGCACCTGCGTCCAGAAACCGGCCTGCGCCTGCGGATCCGCGCAGTCGATGGTCACCATGCCGATGCTCAAACCCACTGTCCGCTCTGTCATGGCGCGCACGCTAGACCCTGCCACCGACAACCCGCCTGCGCTGCGCGGATACCCTTCACTACGCTTTCCCGCGCGCCTTGTCAGCGCACGTCCACCCGATCCCGAAACCCCAGGAGTCCCGTCGTGATCACCAGGATGTCGTCGTTGTTCCTGCGCACGCTGCGCGAGGATCCGGCGGACGCCGAGGTGCCGAGCCACAAGCTGCTCGTGCGCGCCGGCTACGTCCGCAGGGTCGCGCCGGGCATGTTCTCCTGGCTGCCGCTGGGATACCGGGTGCTGCGCAACATCGAGAAGGTCGTGCGCGAGGAGATGGACGCCATCGGCGGCCAGGAGGTGCACTTCCCCGCGCTGCTGCCCAGGGAGCCCTACGAGACCACCGGCCGCTGGACCGAGTACGGCGACGGCCTGTTCCGGCTCAAGGACCGCAAGAAGGCCGACTACCTGCTCGGACCCACCCATGAGGAGCTGTTCACCCTCATGGTCAAGGGCGAGTACGGCTCCTACAAGGACTACCCGGCCGTGCTCTACCAGATCCAGAACAAGTACCGGGACGAGGCGCGCCCCCGCGCGGGCATCCTGCGCGGCCGCGAGTTCGTCATGAAGGACTCCTACTCCTTCGACCTGGACGACGAGGGCCTCAAGCGCTCCTACGAGCTGCACCGCGAGGCCTACATCCGGATCTTCGACCGGCTCGGCCTGAAGTACGTGGTCGTCTCCGCGGTCTCCGGCGCCATGGGCGGCTCGGCCTCCGAGGAGTTCCTGGCCGAGAGCGAGACCGGCGAGGACACCTTCGTGCGGTGCCTGGAGTCCGGCTACGCGGCCAACGTCGAGGCTGTCACCACGCCGGTCCCGCCCGCCCGCGCGCTCGAGGGACTGCCCGCCGCGCAGGTCCACCACACGCCGAAGACGCCGACCATCGACACCCTGGTCGACTTCCTCAACGCCGCGGGGCTCGGCCGTGAGTTCACCGCCGCGGACACGCTGAAGAACGTCATGGTCAAGGTGCGCAAGCCCGGCGACGCCGACTGGGACCTGCTCGCGGTGGGCGTGCCCGGCGACCGCGAGGTCGACTTCAAGCGCCTGGAGGCATCCGTGGCGCCGCTGGAGGTCGCGCTGCTCGAGGAGGCCGACTTCAAGGCCAACGCCTGGCTGGTCAAGGGCTACATCGGCCCGAAGGCCATCCAGGACAACGGGGTCCGCTACCTCGCCGACCCGCGCATCGTCACCGGCACCGCCTGGGTCACCGGCGCGGACCAGGCCGACCACCACGTGATCGACCTGGTGGCCGGCCGCGACTTCACCCCGGACGGCGTGATCGAGGCCGCCGAGATCCGCGAGGGCGACCCCTCGCCGGACGGCGCGGGTGCGCTGGTCGCCGCGCGCGGCATCGAGATCGGCCACATCTTCCAGCTGGGCCGCAAGTACGCCGACGCCTTCGGGCTGGACGCGCTCGGCCCGGACGGCAAGCCGGTCCGGATCACCATGGGCTCCTACGGCATCGGCGTCTCCCGCGCGGTCGCCGCGGTCGCCGAGCAGCACCACGACGGCCGCGGGCTGATCTGGCCGCGCGAGATCGCGCCCGCCGACGTGCACGTGGTCATCGCGGGCAAGGACGAGACGCTGCGCGAGGGCGGCGAATCGCTGGCCGCCGAGCTGGACGCGCAGGGCGTGCGGGTGATCCTGGACGACCGCACCGCCTCACCGGGGGTGAAGTTCGCCGACGCGGAACTCGTCGGCGTGCCCACCATCGTGGTGGTCGGTCGCGGGCTGGCCAACGGCGTGGTCGAGGTCAAGGACCGGCGCACCGGCGAGCGTGAGGACGTGCCGAGGGACGAGGTCGTGGCCCAGCTGGTCGCCCTGGTGCGCGGCTGAACCTGGCGTGACACCCAGGCACCGGGTAGACCTGCGTAGGTGACTGCGCAGCTACCCCTGGACGCCAACGGCGTGGACGAACTGGCGGCCCGTCTGCGAGCGGGGGGCATCGACCTGATCGCACTGTCCTTTGTGGACAATGCGGGCATTGTCCGGGTCAAGGCGGTGCCCTCCCGCAAGCTGGCCGCCGCGGTCCGGCACGGGGTCGGCGCCTCGCCCTGCTTCGAGACCTTCACCTGTGACGACCGGCCGCTGGTCGGCAAGTACCTGGGTGGGCCGGACGGCGACCTCCGGCTCATCCCGGACCTGAACCGGCTGGTGCCGCTGGCCGCGCAGACCGGGTGGGCGCTGGCCCCGGTCACCAAGTTCACCCAGGACGGTGAGGTCTTCACCGCCTGTCAGCGCAGCTTCGCCGCCCGGCAAGTCGCCGCGGCGGCCGCGCTGGGGCTGGAACTGCGGATGGCCTTCGAGACCGAATGGCAGGTCGGGCTGCCCGACACCGGCACCGAGTTCGTGCCGGCCTTCGAGGGGCCTGGCTACGGGCTGGCCCGGCTGGCCACGGTCGCCGACTACGCGCGTGACCTGGTGCAGGTGCTCGGCAGGCAGGAGATCGAGGTCGAGCAGTTCCACCCCGAGTACGCACTCGGGCAGCTGGAGCTGTCCATCGAGCCGAACGATCCGGTGGCCGCCGCCGACGACGTGCTGCTGGTCCGGCACACCATCCGCCGGATCACCGCGGCCCGTGGCTGGCGGGCCAGCTTCGCGCCGACCGCGGTCGCCGGGCGGTCCGGGTCGGGTGCGCATGTTCACCTGTCCGTGCACACCAAGGGTGGACCGGCGTTCGCGGGCGGGTCCGGCCGACACGGTCTGCGACCGGTGGGCGAGGCGTTCCTCGCCGGGGTGTTGCGCGAACTGCCAGGGCTGATCGCGATCGGCGCCGGCAACCCGGCCAGCTTCCTGCGGCTGCGGCCCTCGTTCTGGGCAGGCGCCTGGCAGAGCTGGGGCCGGGAGACCAGGGAGGCGGCGCTGCGGTTCATCACGCCCTCGGCGGGGCAGCGGCCGAGCGCGGCCAACGCCGAGATCAAGTGCTTCGACGCCACCGCCAACCCGTACCTGGTGGTCGGCGGCATCATCGCGGCCGGTCTGGCCGGGGTCCGGGCCGAACTGACCCTGCCGCCGGAGATCACCGGCGATCCGGCCGGGCTGACCGAGGAGGCGCGTGCGGCGGCGGGCGTGCACCGGCTGCCGACCTCGGTGCTCGAGGCCGCGGACGCGCTCGAAGGCTCCGAGGTGCTGGCCGAGGCACTCGGCGCGCCACTGCACGACGCGATCCTCACCGTGCGCCGCGGCGAGGCGGAGCGATTCGCCGAAGCCGACGCGGAGGAGATCGTCACGCGCACCCGCTGGCTGTTCTGAATGATCACCGACGAGGTGCCGCTGCTCGACCACCACTGCCACGGCGTGGTCGACGCCGACCTGGACCGCCCCGCCTTCGAGGCACTGCTCACCGAGGCGCCCACCGCGCACCCCGGTCGCAGCGGGTTCGACTCGCTGCTGGGCGCGGCCGTGCTGCGCTGGTGCGCGCCACTGCTCGACCTCGAACCGCACTGCGATCCCGAGCGCTACCTGGCCCGGCGCTGGGAACTGGGCTGGTCGGAGGTCAGCAGCCGGCTGCTGCGCGCCGCCGGGGTCGACACCTGGCTGGTCGACACCGGGTACAGCTCGGTATCGCTGACCACCCCCGCTGAGCTGGCCGGACTCGGCGGCGGCGTGGCACACGAGATCCTGCGGCTGGAACAGGTCTTCGAGGAGGTCTCCCGCACCGCCGACGCCGCCGGACTCGCCGCGGCGGTGGAGGCGGCGGTGCGCACGCGTGGCGCGCACGCGGTCGGTCTGAAGAGCATCGTCGCCTATCGCACCGGCCTCGAACTGCCTGCCCAGCCACCCACCGCGGCCGAGTTCACCCGCGCGGCCGACACCTGGCTGCGCGAGGGCGACGGCAGGCTCGCCAACCCCGTACTGCTCGGCTGGCTGGCCCACCTGGGCGTGCGCGTGGGCGCCGAACTGGGCCTGCCGCTGCAACTGCACACCGGCTTCGGCGACCCCGACCTGCGACTGCAACGCGCCGACCCGCTGCTGCTCAGCGACTTCCTGTCCGCGACCCGGCACGGCAGCGCCACGGTGATGCTGCTGCACTGCTGGCCGTTCCACCGCAACGCGGGCTACCTCGCGCACGTCTACGGGCAGGTCCGGGTTGACGTCGGACTGGCCGTGCCCTACGTGGGCGAGCGCGCGCACGAGGTGCTCGCCGAGCTGCTGGAGCTGGCCCCGTTCAGCTCGGTCTGCTACTCCTCCGACGGCTACGGCCTGCCTGAACTGCTGTTCCTGGGCGCCAAGCTGTGGCGGCGCGGACTGGGCAGGCTGGTGGACACCTGGCTCGCCGACGACGCGCTGCCGCTGCGCACCGCCGAACGCCTGGTGCACGGCATCGCCGCGGGCAACGCGGCCAAGGTCTACATCCACGCTCGGCCGAATGGACCAACCGGTTAGGCGGAACCGCCCACGTCGCTTATGTATCTGTTGAAACGCACCTCCTTTAGTTCGTATCTGCTGGTCACAGCGACCTTGTGTGCTGGACCACATGCGCCCTGCACGCACCACCCTGACCCTGCTGACCGCGGTGACCGCCGCGTTCGCGGGCACCCTGGCCGTCCTGCCGGCCAATGCCGCCCCCGCACCGGCGGGGATGTCCGTGGTCGCCGACGAGACCCAGCCGATCTACTCCCACGCCGAGGCCATCCGCGAGACCGTCTACATCGAGTCGACCATCGACAGCGACGGTGACGGCAAGCTCGACCGCATCGCCGCCGACGTCATGCGGCCCAAGGAGACCAACACCGCCGGCCTGAAGTCGCCGGTGGTCATGGAGGCCAGCCCGTACTACCGCGGCACCACCGCGCGTGAACGGGCCGTCGACGCCGACCGCCAGATCCCCGGCACCGCGCCGCGCGGCTTCGGCCGCTGGTACGACGAGTTCTTCGTGCCGCGTGGTTACGCCGTGGTCGAGGTCGAGATGCAGGGCACCTCCCGCTCGGCGGGCTGCCCGACCACCGGCGGCAAGGAGGACACCGCCTCCATCGTGGCCTCCATCGACTGGCTCAACGGCCGCACCAAGGCCTACTACGCCGACGGCAAGCCCGCGGTCGCCTCCTGGAGCACCGGCAAGGTCGGCATGCTCGGCGTCTCCTACAACGGCACCCTGCCCAACGCGGTGGCCACCGCGGGCATCGAGGGCCTCAAGACCATCGTGCCGATCGCGGCGATCTCCAGCTGGTACGACTACACCCGCGACCAGGGCATCGGCTACAGCGGCGGCTGGGACCGGCGCTACCCGGAGTACCTGGCCAACTACGTCATCAGCGCCGACGCCAAGACCAAGTGCGCGGCCAGGGTGAAGGCCCTCGGCGACAACGCGGGCGATGACACCTTCGACTACACCCCGTTCTGGCAGGAACGCGACTACCGCCCCAGCGCCGCCAACATCAAGGCGTCGGTGTTCGTCGTGCACGGCCAGGAGGACTGGAACGTCAAGCCCGGTCACTACTCCAAGCTCTGGTACGAGCTGGTCAAGAACAACACCCCGCGCAAGATCTGGCTGCACCGCGGCGCCCACCTCGACCCGATCGGCTTCCGCCAGGCCGAGTGGCAGCGCGTGATGCACAAGTGGATGGACCACTGGCTGGTCGGCGTGCAGAACGGGATCATGAACGAGCCGCAGGCCGACATCCAGCGCCCCAACGGCGCCTGGGAGACCCACTCCGCCTGGCCGCAGGCAGGCACCGCCAACGCCAAGCTGCACTTCGGCCCGGCCACCGCCGGCGCGGTCGGCTCGCTGAACAAGACCGCGGCCACCGGCACCCAGTCCTTCACCAACAACAGCAGCCAGACCGAGACCACCGCGGTGTCCACCCCGGAGACCGCCAAGGCCAACCGGCTCGCCTACCTGACCGCGCCGCTTGCCAAGAACACCACGCTGTCGGGCACCGCCAAGCTCGACGTCACGGTCACCCCGGACAGCGCCAGCACCCCGCTGACCGCGGTCCTGGTCGACTACGGCCCGGCGACCACCACCACGCTGTCCGACAAGACCCCGGAACAGCTGCTCACCGAGTCCTGCGAGGCCGCTGACCTGGCCCTGCGCACCGGTTGCGCGGCGCCGCCGCTGGAAAGCCAGGCCGCGGTCACCTACCAGGTGGTCACCAAGGGCTCGATCGACGTCAAGAACCACGCGTCCCTGCAGCGCGGCACCGCGCTGACGCCGGGCACCGCCTACCGGGTCCGCTTCGAGCTGCACCCGAAGGACTACGTGTTCCCGGCCGGGCACCGCATCGGCGTGGTGCTCGTGGCCAACCTGAGCAGCTACGTCTCGGTGGACGCGGCCGCTCGCGGGGTGCGGGTGTCGCTGGCCGCCAGCAGCGTGGACCTGCCGCTGGTCGGCGGCAACACCGCGCTCGGCGGCTGACCACTCGAGAGGTCCCACCGAACAACACCGGTTAAAGCGGTGGTCCCGCCCGGCGGCAACCCGGGCGGGACCACCGGTCGTTTCGGCCCGAACGGCCTGGTTTCAAGCATTCGAAGCAGGTCAGAGCGCACAAGGTTGCGCCATTAGGTCGATCCGCCAGGCCCATTCGTCCTGTGAGCTGTCAGCGGTCGCGCCTCGGTGAGGCAGGCGTGACCGGAGGAGGATTCATGGAACACGCGCGCAGACCAGTCGCGCTGCTCGCCGGTCTGGTGGCTGTGGTCACCGGCTCGGCGTTGCTGATGCCGCTTTCCGCCGCGGCGACCCCGCAGGGGCCGGTGGTCGGCAACGAGACCAAGCCGATCTACTCCCACGCCGACGCGGTGAAGGAAACCGTCTACATCGAGTCCAAGATCGACAGTGACTCGGACGGCAAGCTCGACCGGATCGCCGCGGACGTCATGCGTCCCAAGGAGACCAACTCCGGCCTGAAGGTCCCGATCGTGATGGAGGCCAGCCCGTACTACCAGCTGGCCCCGTTGCTGACCCGGGAACGCCTTGACCGGCAGATCCCGATGCTGCCGAAGGACTTCCGTCGCTGGTACGACGAGTTCTTCGTGCCGCGCGGTTACGCCGTGGTCGAGGTCGAGATGCAGGGCACCGCCCGCTCCGACGGCTGCCCGACCACCGGCGGCAAGGAGGACACCAGGTCCATCGCCGCCTCCATCGACTGGCTCAACGGTCGCGCGAAGGCCTTCTACGCCGACGGCACCCCCGCCGTCGCCTCCTGGAGCACCGGCGCCGTTGGCATGCTCGGCGGCTCCTACAACGGCACCCTGCCGACCGCGGTCGCCGCGACCGGCATCAAGGGCCTCAAGACGATCGTCCCCATGTCGGCGATCTCCAGCTGGTACGACTACACCCGCGACCAGGGCATCGGCTACAGCAACGGCTGGGACGAGCGCTACGCCGAGTGGCTGGCCAGCTACGTCGCCAGCCCCGCCGCCCGCGAGCGGTGCAAGGAACAGCTCAAGGCGCTGGGTGACAACTCCGGCGACGACACGTTCAACTACACCTCGTTCTGGCGGGAACGCGACTACAAGCCGGACGTGGACAACATCCGCGCCTCGGTGTTCGTCGTGCACGGCCAGGAGGACTGGAACGTCAAGCCGGGCCACTACTCCAAGCTGTGGGACCTGCTGGCCAAGAACCACATCCCGCGCAAGCTGTGGCTGCTGCGCGGCGGGCACGTCGACCCGAACGGCGTCCGCTCGGCCGAGTGGCAGGCCGCCATGCACCGGTGGATGGACCACTGGCTGTACGGCCTGGACAACGGCGTGATGAAGGAGCCGATCGCCGACATCCAGCGCCCGGACGGCAAGTGGGAGACCCAGACCAGCTGGCCGGACAAGAAGGCGGAGGACACCCGCCTGTTCTTCGGCCCGGCCACCGACGGCGTCGCGGGCACCCTGCGCTCGCTGCCGAGCTGGCCGTCCGGGAACCAGTCGTTCACCGACGACCCGCAGCAGACCGAGGTCAACGCGATCGGCGGCCCGGAAGCGGCCAAGGCCAACCGCCTCGCCTACCTGACCCCCGAGCTGAAGCAGCCCACCAGGATCTCGGGCACCTCCGAGGTCACCGTCCGGGTCACCCCGGAGACCACCAGCACCCCGCTGACCGGTCTCCTGGTCGACTACGGCCCGGCCAGCGACCCGGCCTTCCGCCCGATCGTCGTCACCCGCGGCGCGATCGACGTGAAGAACCACCTGTCGCTGAGCTGGGAACACGACCTCAAGCCCGGCCAGTCCTACTACGTGCGCTGGAAGCTGCACCCGAAGGACTACATCTTCGCCGCCGGTCACCGCATCGGCCTGGTGGTCGTGGCCAACAACGCGAGCTACGTCTCGGTCGACGCCAAGGCCGGCAAGAACTCGATCTCGCTGCTGACCAGCAACATCGAGCTTCCGGTCGTCGGCGGCCGCAAGGCCCTCGGCTTCTGACCAGTTGCCAGTGGTGCTCAGCTCCCAGGACCTGAGCACCACTGACAGCCCGCACCACCAGCACTGACCACAGCGCCCCGGCGGCCAACCGCCGGGGCGCTGTCACATCTCCACCAGCCCACCCGGCCATAAGCGCGAGACACCAGCACCCAGCCGATCCCCACCCCACCACCACGGCCAAGACCATCGTCAGCCAGTCCGAATCCGGCAGCCCCACCCAGCCACGTCACGCCGATTCCTGGCCCCCGCAGCCCAGCTCAAGACCGCGACTCAGCCCAACGCCACAGCTCGTCAGCTCAGCTCAGCCCCGAAGTTCAGCTCAACACCGCAGCCTAAATTCGCAGCTCAGCGCCACAACTCAACCCAACGCCGCAGCGCAACCCCGCCGCTCAGCGCACCAGCGCCGCCAACACCCCCGCCGTATCCGCCAGATCCGGCAACACCACATGCGCCCCCGCCGCCCGCAACTCGGCCGCGTCACAACGCCCAGTCGTCACTCCGACCGCGGTCGCCCCGTGATGCAGCGCCGCAGCCACGTCATGCGGCGTATCGCCCACCACGACCACCCGCTCAGCCGGGAACGCCACCCCGTACTTGCGTTCGGCCAGCGTCACCGCCGTGCCGACCAGCGGATGCCGCTCCACCGACTCGTGCCCGTACCCGCCGACCTCGAAGTCCACGTGCTCGTCCAACCCGAACGCGTCCAGCTTGAACCGCGCGACCTCCGGCAGATTCCCGGTGACCAGGCTCTGCACCACGCCAGGGGTGTCCGCCAGCGCCCGCAGCACCGCCGCCGCCCCCGGTAACGCGCTGCCACGTTCGTGCAGCAGCTCCCGGTCCTCGGCCACCACGTCGACCAGCGCGGCGAACACCCGCCGCACCTCGTCCTCGGTGTCCGGGATGCCGTGCCGGTTCAGCAGCTCGGTGGTGATCGCGCGCTCGGTCCGCCCCTGCATCGACGGCACATGCCGGATCGCCTGCCCAGCCAGCCGCCGCAGCACGGTCCCGTACCAGTCAGCACCGGTTCCGCGCAGGTCAACCAGGGTCAGATCGATGTCCCAGAGCACCAGTGTGTGCGGCGTCATCACTCCACCACCCGCAAGCTGGAGACCATCTTCTCCATGTCGGCCGTGCTCAACGAGTCCGGCGTGTCCTGGTCGGCCTGGATGACGAACACCGCCCCGGTCTCCGCCGTCGCACCCTTCACCGCCACCACGTGCACCACGCCCGCGGGCGGATCGCACTCGTGCTTGGCGGCCACCTTGACCTTGGCCGTGACCCGCGAGGCCTCCCGGGTGCCCACCATCATCGGCGTCGCCTTGCCCAGCTCAACCTGCGGCTGCACGCCCTCGGCCTCGCCATACCGGCCGTCGGCCCACAGCTTCGCGCCTTCCCCTGCGGTACTCGCCGCGTCCGACACCTTCGCGCCACCGATCCCGACCAGCGCACGTCGCGCCGTGCGCCGCTTCGGATCAGCGGTGCAGTAGCCCTCCCTGAAGGTGGACACACCGCTCATCGCGACCTTCGGCCCGTTCGCGTCCTCGAACCCGACGATCGTGGCCGGGCTCAGCACCTTCCATTCGCGCGGCACGTCATAGGCCAGCCCACGCTTCGTCCAGACCGCCTGCCACCCCGTGACCTGCGGCGTCACCGATTTACTCGGCAGCGTCGTGGTCGGCGCGGGAGTGCGCGAGGTGGTGCCGCGAGTGGTCCGTCCGGTGGTGCCCGACGCGGCCACCGCGCTCGTCTCACTCGGCCCGGACCCGCCCGAACCGCTGACCAGGAACACGATCGACACCAGCCCGATGAGGATGACCGCGCTCAGCGCCACCACGGCGATCCGGCGACCACGCTGCTGCGGCGGAGGGGGCGGCTGCGGCGGAACCGGACCGTCGGTCCGATACACCCCCAGCCCGCCGTACTCCGGACCCGAGCCGTAGAACTCGGTGTTCTGATACCGCTCCCAGTAGGCCGGATCCTGTCCGTTGCCGGGTCCTGACGATGTCACCCCGCGACCGTACCGGTCCCGACCCGGGGAGTTCGGTCACTTGGCCAGCCGCACCGAGTCGAGGATCTGTTTCATCTCGTCCTCAGTCGGCGTGAACTGCGAGTTCTTGCCCTCGTACGACACGTCGAGCATGAACACCGAGCTGCCCTTCGCCCCCTTGACCGCCAGCCCGATCACCTGCCCACGCGGCGCGTTGCACTCACTGGTCTTGGCCGCCGTGGCGTTCGCGACCACCAGCACCCCGGTCGTCCCGCTGTTGTCGAAGGTCTTCGGCTCGTTGAGCACCACCTTCGGCTCGACCTTGTCGACCGTGTAGCCCTGGGTGGCCACGTATTTGGCCAGGTCGCTGGCCGCGCGAGTGAGGTTGGTGTCGTCGGTGCGGCCGGAGCCGACCTCGGCGCGGGTGAACTGCCCGTTGCCGCAGTCGTATGGGTAGCGCGCCGCCATGCCCTTCAGGATCGGCCCGGACGTCGTGCGCGACATCCCGTCACCGCCCTTCTGCCAGGACGCGGGCACCTTGTAGGTCAGCCCGGACTCGGTGTTGGTGATGGTCTGCACCGCCGCCGACTTCGCGCTGCTCGAACTGCTCCCCGCCGTGGCCGACGAGGTCGCGGGAGTGGTCTGCGCCGCGGGCGGCGTGCTCTCGTCCCGACCCAGCAATACGACCACCATCACCAGCCCAACCACGATGACCAGGCTCAACGCGGCGATGATCGCCATCCGCCAGCGGTTCTTCGGCGGCTCGGGCTGACCTTCGCCGAACACGCCCAGGCCCCCATAAGCCCCGGTGAACTCGCCGCCGCCCCTGTTGCCCTGATCCCCAGACCACGTCACGGCTGGACACCGTACCTAACGCAGCTGGGACCGTCGGGTCTCCGGCACGATCAACATGCCGACCACCGTCAAACCCAGGCACGCCGCGAGCAGCCACGCCACCGGCGCCGGCGACCCGGTGCTCCGCAACAGCTGCGTCCCGACCAGCGGCGCCGCCGCCCCAGCCAGCATCGTCGCCGCCTGGTAGCCGACCGACACACCCGAGTACCGCACCGTGGTGTCGAACAGCTCCGCGTAGAAGGCGGCCTGCGCCCCGGTGAGCAACCCGTGCAGGAGCAACCCCACCCCCACCGCGAGCAACACCCACATCTGGTCCTTGGTCGCGACCAGCGGGAAGAACACCGCCGTCCACCCGGCGGCCAGCACCGCGGCGACCACCGCCACCGGCCGCCGCCCGAGCCGGTCTGACAAGGCCCCACCGGCAAGCATCGCCAGCACCTGCACCACCGAGCCCACCGTCACCGCCACCGTGGCCGCTCCCGCGGGCAACCCGATGTGGTTCGCGTAGACGAGCAGAAAGATCGTGAAGACGTAGAACGCCGCGTTCTCCCCAACCCGCGCCGCGAACACGCTGAACAACTGCCGCGGATGCCGCCGAAACGCCGTCACCAGCGGTGCCCGCTCCGGTCGAGCCTCCCGCTTCACCTCGGCGAACAACGGCGACTCGGCCACCCGCAACCGAACCCACAACCCGACCAGCACCAGCACCACGGACGCCAGGAACGGAATCCGCCAGCCCCAGGAGGTGTAGTCGGCGCTGCTCATCGAGTACGCGGTCGCCGCCAGCGCGGCGGTGGCCAGCAGGTTCCCCAACGGCCCACCGGTCTGCGGCGTAGCCGTCCAGAACCCCCGCTGCCGAGCCGGCCCATGCTCAGCGACGAGCAACACGGCCCCACCGAACTCACCACCCAGCGCGAACCCCTGCACCAGCCGCAACAACGTCAGCAGCACCGGCGCCACAACCCCGATCTCGGCATACCCCGGAAGGATCCCGATCAGGAACGAGGACACCCCCATCAGCAGCAAGCTGACCGCGAGCAGCTTCTTCCGCCCAACCCGGTCGCCGAAGTGCCCGAACACCACTCCACCCAACGGCCGCGCGACAAACCCAACCGCATAGGTGACCAGCGCGAGCAACACCCCGACCAAGCCATCGGCCTGCGGAAAGAACACCGGCCCGAAGATCGTCGCCGCAGCCGCGCCATACAGGAAGAAGTCGTAGAACTCGACCGTGGTGCCAATGACGCCCGCGCTCACCACCCGCATGAGCGGCCCACGCCCCACAGCGCCGCCAGCCCCCTCCCGAACCCCGTCAGCCATGCGCCGCAGCCTCACTCGCACGCAGCCCGGAGTCAAGATTTTCGGACGATTCCGTCCGCTATCCGGACATCCATCCGCGATCCGCCCCGCCAACCAAACCAAGCGCCCCCAACTCACCCCACCAGCAAGCTGAGTCGCACCTTCCGCACCGGATTGTCCACATTGGTGTCCACCAAACACACCGACTGCCACGTCCCGAGCGCCATCCGCCCACCGAGCACCGGCACCGTCGCATAGGGCGGCAGCAACGCCGGCAGCACGTGATCCCGCCCATGCCCAGGTGAACCATGCCGATGCCGCCACCGGTCATCCTTCGGCAACAGCTCCCGCAACGCGGCCAACAGGTCATCATCGCTGCCCGCACCGGTCTCCAGCACGGCAAGTCCCGCCGTCGCATGTGGCACCCACACGTGCAGCAGACCGTCGCGTTCACCCGCGTCCGCCAGGAATCGCTCGCACTCGGCCGTGAGGTCGTAGACCACCTCGACTGATCCGGTCCGGATCTCGATCTCCTCGGTCAACACCTCACGCACGCTACCGATCCCGACCTAGGGTCGTACTCGTGCGCCCCACCCCCGGACACAACTTCGAAGCCCCGATCGGCTACCTGAACACCGCCAGCATCGGAATCCCGCCCACCTTCGCGGCCGATGCCCTCACGGACTCCATCACCCGCTGGCGAACCGGCGCCGACACCGCCCCAGACTTTGACGCACAGGTCACTCGCGCCCGAGCAGGCTTCGCCGCCCTGGTAGGCGTCCCACCCGGACAGGTCGCCAGCGGTGCCAGCGTCTCCCAACTGATCGCGCTGGTCGCAGGCAGCATCCCAGACGGCACTCGCGTCCTTACCCTGTCCGACGACTTCACCAGCGTGACATTTCCCTTTGCCGCCCAAGCGCATCGCGGCATCACAGTCACCGAGGTCGACCCTGACAAGCTCCTGTCCACTGTGGAGCAGTTCGACCTGGTCGCGGTCAGCCTCGTGCAGTCGTCCACTGGCTCCGTGCTTGACGCCGACGCACTCCGCGAGGCGACCAGTGCCGCGGGCGTCCCGGTGCTGCTCGACGTCAGCCAAGCGGCCGGATGGATGCCGCTCTCGCTTGGCTGGGCCGACTGGGTCGTCGGTGCCGCCTACAAATGGCTGCTGTCACCCCGTGGCGCGGCCTGGCTCGCTGTCCGGCCGGACGCGCTCGAGCGCACGCTTCCGCTCGCCGCCAACTGGTACGCGGGAGAAGACCCGTGGGCCTCGATCTACGGTCTGCCGCTTCGGTTGGCGAACGATGCTCGACGCCTTGACCTGTCACCGGCGTGGTTCGCGCAAGTGGGTGCGGCGGCAGCGATTCCGTGGCTGGCGGGGTTGGACTTGGGGGCGATTCGCGACCACTGCGTGGGGCTGGTCGACGCTGTGCGCAGGGAACTTGGGCTTCAGGGGAATGGGTCAGCGATCACCTCTCTTGAACTGACCACAGAACAGGTCAGGCGCCTGCGGGCCGCGGGGGTTCGGTTCAGCATGCGGGCAGGTAGAGCACGCTTGTCGTTCCATCTCTACAACACCGCCGCGGACGTCGACCTTGTGTTGGGCGCCCTCACGTAGCCCTGGCGCTCGACGTGATGGCGTCCAAGCGTCTTTCGATGCCGGACAGAGCAGGCGTGAGGCTGCCGTCGGGGAATGTGCGACGGCCGGGAGTGTGGCCCTGGCGTGGCAGGGGGATGGAGCTGGCGACGTTGACGGCCGAGGTGCGGGCGGCTGCCGTGTGAGTCTGCCGGTGGTTGGGCGGGGACACCGAGGTGCTGGCTGGGCGGTGCGTGCTGGCGAGGTGGCGATGTGAGTGGCGGGGGCGCATGCGGGCAACCGACCAGCTCGGGATCCGACGTGATGTGTTCTGCCGCAACGAACTGAGTTGGCGGCTGCACAAGGTGATCAGTGCCTCGGCACGGCGTTCGGACTTCGGGGTCGGGGCTGTACCGGTCGGGGTGGGCAGGACGGTGTTCAGCGCCTCCTGCAGGGTCGCGCCGCCAGACTGATCCAGTCGGCCGTGCAGGGTGACCGTGCCGTCCTCGTGGGTTCGGATGGCCAGCCGACCGTGGCCTGACTGGTCTGCCGCGGTGCCGCGCCGGACAGGGGTGTGTTCCTGGCGGACCTGTCTGACGTGCTGGCGAAAGCGGGCCGCGTCGAGGGCTTGGGCTGTGGCCAGGAGGTCTGACTGGACTTCGGTGAACGCGGTGGCGCCGATTCCGACGCGGGTGCGGGCGAGCAGGCTGACATGTGGGTAGGGGAGTTGGCCGTCGGTGAACAATGCGGTCACCTTGGGCAGCTCGCGGAGTTGCCGGGCGACGCAAACCCGTTGGGACGCTTCGGATCCGGTCATGTGCAATTCGCGGACCAGCCAGGATCGCATCGAGGTGTGCCGGTCGAGTTTGTAGTCGCCGCGCGCGTCGGCTTCGCCGATGGTCCGGCTGAACTCGGCCTGGAGCTTGGTGAGGTTCCGCCATTGGTCGCGGAGGCGTTTCCGCAGGTCGTTGGACATGTCATCGACGCTAGGCGGGGGGACTGACATTTTTCGAGCTGGGGAGTGGTCGGGTTTGTGGGAATCACCCGGGACGGTGAACGTTGAGGTGGTGGCTATCGGTTGCCCGGGGTCGACCACAATGGTGGGGGACATGCTCGTGCGCCGTGTCGCCGTTGTCGTTGCCCTTGTCAGTGCTCTTGTTCCGGTCGGATCCGCGCAGTCACAGCAACAACCTGTCGAACTTGTCGAGGCGCGGACCGAGTACACCTCGACGTTTGCCAATCCGGATGGCTCCCGCACGTTGATGCTGCACACCGGGCCGGTGCACGTGCGGGACGGTGGCGGCTGGCGACCGGTTGATCTCACGTTGCGGATGGTCGCGAGCGGCCGGGTCGAGCCTGTTGCCCATCCTCGGGCGTTGAGTCTCGGTGGGGCGGGAAGCACGGAGTTGGCGCGGCTGGTGGACGGGTCCGCCCGGATCAGTCGGCAGTGGCCGACGCCGTTGCCCGCGCCGTTGCTGGCGGGTAATCGTGCGACCTATCCGGGGGCGCGGCCTGGGCAGGACCTGGTGGTGACGGTGACTCGCAATGGGTTCACGCAGCGGTTGGTGCCCAGCGGTGGTGGAGCAGGGGCACCGATGGCTGAGAACGGGGTTGACTGGAGTAGTGGGTCGGATCTTGTGGCTGAGCCGGTGGGTGTGTCGCTGGGGCCCGTGCTCGACACCTACGTGCAGAGCAACATCCTGACCGCGCCGATGGGGGATCAGCCGGACGTTCGGGTTGGGACATTCGACGGGGCGATCGTCGCGCGGTCGTTTCTCAGCTGGCAGTTGTCGGGGTTGCGGGGGAAGCAGGTTCGGCGGGCTGAGTTGAAGCTGTGGAACTGGCATTCGTGGTCTTGTCAGCCGAGGGGCTGGCAGGTGTGGGAGACCGGGGTGGCTGACGGGAAGACCGCCTGGAGCCTGCAGCCGGCGTGGTTGCGACTGGTGGCTGGGTCGACCAGGACGCTGGGGTACTCGGCGAACTGTCCGGACGGCACGGTCGGGGTGGAGTTGACCGGGCTGGTGCGGGAGTGGGCTGGTGGCGGAGCCGCGTTGGGTGGGCTGGGGTTGCGGGCTGAGGACGAGGCCGATGTGTTCGCGTGGAAGAAGTGGTCGGCCAGCGAAGGTGGCGAGGGGCATCCGCCGCGGCTGGAAGTGACCTACCAGGAGGGATAATCACAATTGACCACTCGGTTCGTGGTCCTGGCCGGATGCGATTACGGTGAGAGATCGTGTCGGAGCATCTTTCATCCGGACCGGTGAGGGAACTGTCGGATCCCTGGCGTGGGAGTGGTACCTCGCAGTTGCCGGCTGTGTCCATCGGGGTGGACGAGGGTCACCCGGTCGCGGGGGAGCCCTCGCTGGTCGAGCGGCCGGTGGTCAACTACGCGGTCAAGGGCTTGGGACTGGTGGGGGTGGCCATCCTGTCCGGGTTGTTGTGGGTCGCCTTCCAGCCTTCGCTGGTGGTGGGCACGCCGACGACTCCGGCGGGGGTTCCGGCCTATCAGTTCCAGGCGCACGCCGAGCATCGGGACACCGACTGCCGGAAGCGGGCCTACGGGGCCGTCGCCGAGTTCCTGTCGAGTTCGTCGTGTCAGCAGGTGGTGCGTTCGCTGCACACCACGAGCACCGCGGACGGGGCGAAGGTGGTCGTGTCCATCTCGGTGGTGCGGATGGCGGACAGCAAGACCGCTGCTGAGCTGAACCAACTGGCCTCGCGGGACAAGACCGGCAACATCACCGATCTGCTCCGTGACGGCTACACCGTGCCGGATGGGCCGCGGAAATTGACCGGGGCTGGCTATGCCTCCACTGTCACCGGGTCCGTGGTCACCATTGTCGAGTCTGACTTCTTCACCGAGGGGCGGTCGGACCTGGATCTGCTCAAGGCGATCAGCACCGACGCGTTGCGGTTCGGCGCGATCATGAGCTGAGCGCCTGGAGGGCTGGCCCCGGCTACGTTGGCGGCGAGTTCAGGTCGCGTCGAGTTGCGTGGACATCGCGTTGTGTGGACTGAACTGGGCAGGTCGTGGGGCTGGGGGAGGCAGGACAAGACCGGGCGGACTGTGTCGGTTGGACTGGTCTTGCGTGCGCCTTTCACACACATCCCGGAGTCGCGTCATCGGCTGCGAGTGCGGGCGCGGCGGCTGGTTCGCGCAGCGCCTGGTCGGCGGCGGGTTGGACGACCAGGCGGGCGTTTACCGGCCTGCCGGGTGCCCGGCAGGCCGTGTGTCAGGGTGCTCCGTCGGTGGTCAGGGCTGGCCGGGGAACGGCACTGTGAGCGGCGTCGCGCCCCCTGCCTTGCGCCACCGGGTCGCACGGACCGCGGCCGCGGTCAAGGCGTCCAGGCTGGATCTGCGCAGGTTGGCGTCTGCGGTGCGTTCCAGCACCGCGCGCCAGGCGGCCGTGGCGTCGGTTTCCGCGGTGACCAGGAGGGTGATCGCCGTTGGCTGGTCGGTTACCGGCTGTGGTGCGGCGTAGCCGGGCTCGGCGGCGACCGGCGTGGCGCCCGCGTCGCGGAGCAGGCGTTCGGTGCTGTCGCGGCGGGCCCGGTGCAGGGTGGCGCCTTCGCGGAGTGCGTTCTGCAGTGAGTCCTTCACGAACGCCGTGGCCAGGCCGTATGCCCAGTCCGCGGCGTGTTCGGCGGCCAGTGCGCGTTGCACGGCGGCCATGGCTTCGGGCTCCATCGTGGTGGTCGTGCCGCTGGGCTGGGGCGAGGTCATGCCAGCACCTCCCGCAGGCTCGCGCAGCAGGCGGCGACCGAGCCGACCAGGCCAGCGCGGTACATCGGCAGGCCCGCGACCAGGCCGGCGGCCTCCTTCTCCGCGGCGGCCACGGCCTCGCGCAGCGCGGTCAGCGCGGCGGTCTGCTGACCGAGGACCGGCGGCGGGGCGGGATTGCCGGTCGGCGCGCCCGACGCCGAGGTCGAGGGGCGGGCGGGGCGGACCCGGTCGATCTCCTTCTGCAGGGCGTCGGCGTGCTGCTGACGGTCACCGGCGACGGCCCCGGCCTGGGCGGCCAGGCCCTGGTGCGCGGTCGCGGTGGCCTTGGCCAGGGCGATGTCCGTCCTGGCCCGGCTGAGCAGCGCCTCCAGGGGATCGGCTTGCTCAGGGGCCGGTTCGGGAGTGCACGCGCCGGCCAGCGGCAGCGTCGTCACGGCGAGTGCGCCGGCGACGAGCACCCGGCGGCGGCCGATACGCGGGAGGACGGTGGTCACACCGAGTCATCCTGCCAGGCCGCCCGGCGGGCCCGTCGAACCGCACAGTCGGCGACTCAACCGAACGAGCGGTGATCGTCGGGACCCGGGCACCTCCTCCGACGAGATACGCTGAGCAACCTCGGCCGGTGAAGTGCAGCACCGGACGCGGGACGGCCCTTGCCATCTGCGGGCGCCGTCGCAACCCCCTGCACCGCAGACAAGGAGTGACCACGTGTCCAGCGCGCCGCGCGACGAGCTCGTCGCCCAGCTCGAACCTCTAGTGCGGGAGACCGTGCACCAGGAGGGTTTCGAGCTGGAGGAGCTCGACATCCGGCAGGCGGGACGGCGTCGGCTGGTCAGGGTGGTCGTCGACTCCGACGACGGCATCGGACTGGACGAGATCGCCAAGGTGTCCCGCTCGGTGTCGGCCACTCTCGACGCCAACGACGCGATCCTGGCCAGCGCCTACACCCTCGAGGTCACCTCGCCGGGCATCGACCGGCCGCTCACCCACCCCCGCCACTGGCGGCGCAACCGGCTCCGGCTGGTGAAGGTGCGGCCGCTCGAGGGCGCCGAGTACATCGGCCGGGTCGGCCCGGCCGACGAGCACGAGACCGGCGGCGTGGTGCTGCTGGTGAACGACGAGTTGCGCACGGTCGCCTACCGCGAGATGGCCAAGGCCATCGTCGAGGTGGAGTTCCGCCAGCCGCCCGCCGAAGAACTGATCAAGCTGGACCGTTGCCAGGGCACGGACGGATCGAAGGAGGAGTCGAAGTGAACGTCGATATCGCCGCACTCCGGGCAATCGAACGGGACAAGGACATCCCCTTCGAGACTGTCCTGGACGCCATCGAGACCGCGCTGCTCACCGCGTACAAGCACACCGAGGGCCACGCCCCGCACGCCAGGGTCGACATCGACCGCAAGTCCGGCCTGGTGCGGGTGCTGGCGCAGGACCTCGCGCACGACGGGGCCATCGCCCAGGAGTGGGACGACACCCCGGAGGGCTTCGGCCGGATCGCGGCGACCACCGCACGCCAGGTCATCCTGCAGCGGCTGCGGGACGCCGAGCACGAGAAGACCTTCGGCGAGTTCGCGGCCAAGGAGAACGAGCTGGTCGCCGGGGTGGTGCAGCGCGACGCGCGGGCCAACTCCCGCGGCATGGTCGTGGTGCAGATCGGCGACACCGAGGGCGTGCTGCCCCCGGCCGAGCAGGTGCCCGGCGAGGACTACCAGCACGGCAACCGGATCAAGTGCTACGTGGTCGGCGTCTCCCGCGGCATGCGTGGCCCGCAGATCACCCTCTCCCGCACCCACCCGCACCTGGTGCGGCGGTTGTTCGCGCTGGAGGTCCCGGAGATCGCCGACGGCACCGTCGAGATCGCCGCGGTCGCCCGTGAGGCCGGTCACCGTTCCAAGATCGCGGTGCGCTCCACCGTGCCAGGGGTCAACGCCAAGGGCGCGTGCATCGGGCCGATGGGCGCCCGGGTGCGCAACGTGATGAGCGAGCTGTTCGGCGAGAAGATCGACATCGTCGACTACTCCGAGGAGCCCGCCACCTTCGTCGGCAACGCGCTCTCGCCGGCCAAGGTCGTCACAGTGCACGTGGTCGACGAGCGGGCGAAGACCGCCAGGGTGATCGTGCCGGACTTCCAGCTCTCGCTGGCCATTGGCAAGGAAGGTCAGAACGCCAGACTGGCCGCCAGGCTCACCGGCTGGCGGATCGACATCCGCAGTGACGCGGACCCCGCTGGACCTGGGGCGGGAGCGGCGGCGGCGGGCGCTACGGCATCCGGTTCGGCTGACTGAGCTGGAAGCGTTAGACTCTAACTTGGCGCAACGCTGGGGAGCGGTTTTCGTGCACGAAGGTCCGGTACGGACGTGTGTCGGATGCCGGTCTCGGGCGTTGGCCACTGAGCTGCTGCGATTGGTGGTCGAGGACGATTCGCTCGTTCTCGATCTTCGCCGTAGGTTGCCCGGTAGGGGGGCCTGGTTGCACCCCGATCCGGAATGCCTGCGCCTGGCCGAGCGGCGTCGGGCGTTCCCGCGAGCGTTGCGCGTTCCGGGACCGCTGGACGCGGTGCTGGTCAGGGATCACCTCGACCAGCGAGCTTGAGAATCTTCACCGATGCGAGGACCTCTCGCGTCATGTCCGGAACAAGGAAGCAGGTCGACCCGTCATGAGTCAGCCGTGAAGCTGAAGCCATGAGCGCGTTTCGACGGTAGGCGAGGTCGAGCGGGACTGCCGCTTGGCCTCCAGATAAGGAGACCAGTGCCAGGCAAGGCCCGCGTGCACGAGCTCGCCAAGGAGCTCGGAGTCACCAGCAAGGAAGTACTGAACAAGCTCAAGGAGCTTGGCGAGTTCGTCAAGTCCGCGTCGTCCACCGTGGAAGCCCCCGTCGCCCGCAGGCTCCGGGACTCCCTGGGCGCCACCGACTCCCCGAAGCGCTCCGCTCCGCGACCCGCGCCGCCCGCTTCCCGTCCGTCGCCGACCGACGCGAAGCCCCAGCCCGCCGGCGAGCAGGCCCGCCCGTCCGCGCCGGTCCCCGGCCCGGCCGCGATGCCGGGTCGTCCCGGTCCGGGCCCCAAGCCCGGCCCGCGCCCGCCGGCCCCCAAGCCGGTCGAGCAGGCTCCGGCCCCCGCGGCGGCGGCCGCACCGGCGGCGGCTCCCGCCCCGTCGGCCCCCAAGCCCCCGCAGCCCAAGCCGGCCCCCAAGGTCGAGCAGCCGCGGGTGGAACAGCCCAAGGTCGAGCAGCCGAAGGCCGACGCGCCCCGGGCCGAGCAGCCCAAGGCCGACCGGCCCGCCGGGACTCGTCCCGGCCCCGGCCCACGTCCCGGCCCCAAGCCCGCGCCGGACGCCGGCGTCGTGCCGCCGAAGCCGCAGTCCCCGAAGCCCGGTCCGCGCGCGCCGCGTCCCGGCAACAACCCGTTCGGTGTCGGCGCCGGTGCGCCGCCCGCACGTCCTTCCGGCCCGCGTCCCGGCACGCCGGGCGCCATGCCGCCCCGGCCGAGCGACTCGCGGCCCGGCGACGGGCGTCCTTCGCCCGCGCCGCGCGGTGACCGGCCCGCACCGGGCAGCGGTGGCCCGCGCCCGACCCCGGGCAACATGCCGCCTCGGCCCAACCCGGGCATGATGCCGCCCCGGCCGGCTCGTCCGGCTGGTCCCGGCGGCGGTGGCCGTGGTGGCCAGGGTGGTCCCGGCGGTGGCCGTGGCGGCCCCGGTGGCGGCGCTGGCCGTCCCGGTGGTGCCGGCGGTGCCGGTGGCGGCTTCCGCGGCGGTCCCGGCGGTGGCGGCGGCGGTGCCGGTCGTCCCGGTGGTGGCGGCGGTGGCGGTGGCTTCCGTGGTGGCCCCGGTGGTGGCGGTGGCGGCGGCGGTTTCCGCGGCGGTCCCGGTGGCGCCCCTGGTGGCGCGCCCGCCGGTGGTGGCGGTGGCTTCCGCGGTCGTCCGGGTGGTCCCGGTGGCCGTGGCGGTGCCGCGGGTGCCTTCGGCCGTCCCGGTGGCCCGGCTCGCCGTGGTCGCAAGTCCAAGCGCCAGAAGCGCCAGGAATTCGACAACATGCAGGCCCCGTCCATCGGCGGCGTGCGGCTGCCGAAGGGCAGCGGCGAGGTCATCCGACTTCCCCGCGGCGCCTCGCTGACGGACTTCGCCGAGAAGATCGGCGCCAACCCGGCCGCGCTGGTGCAGGTGCTCTTCCACCTCGGTGAGATGGTCACCGCGACCCAGTCCGTCTCCGACGAGGTGCTCGAGCTCCTCGGCTCGGAGATGAACTACCAGGTCCAGGTCGTCAGCCCGGAGGAAGAGGACCGCGAGCTGCTGTCCTCCTTCGCGATCACCTACGGCGAGAACGCCGGTGACGAGGAAGACCTCGTCATCCGTCCGCCGGTGGTGACCGTCATGGGTCACGTCGACCACGGTAAGACCCGACTGCTGGACACGATCCGCAAGACCAACGTCCACGAGGGCGAGGCCGGCGGCATCACCCAGCACATCGGCGCCTACCAGGTGATGACGCAGCTGGACGGCAACGAGCGACTCATCACCTTCATCGACACCCCCGGTCACGAGGCGTTCACCGCCATGCGTGCCCGTGGTGCGAACTCCACCGACATCGCGGTGATCGTGGTCGCCGCCGACGACGGTGTGATGCCGCAGACGGTGGAGGCGATCAACCACGCCCAGGCGGCCAACGCGCCGATCGTGGTCGCGGTGAACAAGATCGACAAGGAGGGGGCCAACCCCGACAAGATCCGCCAGCAGCTCACCGAATACGGGCTGGTCGCCGAGGAGTACGGCGGCGAGACCATGTTCGTGGACATCTCCGCGCGGCAGGGCATCAACATCGACGGCCTGCTCGAGGCGATCCTGCTGACCGCGGACGCCTCGCTGGACCTGCGGGCCAACCCGGCCATGGAGGCCCAGGGTGTCGCGATCGAGGCGCACCTCGACCGCGGCCGCGGTCCGGTGGCCACGGTCCTGGTCCAGCGCGGCACGCTGCGCGTGGGTGACTCGATCGTCGCCGGTGACGCCTACGGCCGAGTCCGCCGCATGGTGGACGAGCACAACGAGGACGTCACCGAGGCGACCCCGTCGCGTCCGGTGCTGGTCATCGGTCTGACCTCGGTGCCGGGTGCGGGTGACACCTTCCTGGTGGTCGACGAGGACCGCGTCGCCCGGCAGATCGCCGAGCGTCGCCAGGCCCGGATCCGCAACGCGCAGAACGCGGCGAAGCGGAAGCGGATCAGCCTGGAGGACCTGGACTCCGCGCTGAAGGAGACCAACCAGCTCAACCTGATCATCAAGGGCGACAACTCCGGTACCGTCGAGGCACTGGAAGCCGCCCTGATGAAGATCGAGGTTGGCGACGACGTCCAGCTGCACGTGGTGCACCGCGGCGTCGGTGGCGTCACCGAGAGCGACATCAACCTCGCCACCGCGGAGAACACCATCGTCCTGGGCTTCAACGTCCGGGCCGAGGGTCGCGCCACCGAACTGGCCAACCGCGAGGGCGTGGAGATCCGGTACTACACCGTGATCTACCAGGCGATCGACGAGATCGAGCAGGCCCTCAAGGGCATGCTCAAGCCGGAGTACGAAGAGGTCCAGCTCGGCCGCGCCGAGATCCGCGACGTCTTCAAGTCCTCCAAGGTCGGCACCATCGCGGGTTGCATGGTGCTCTCCGGTGAGATCAAGCGGAACACCAAGGCCCGGCTCCTCCGCGACAACAACGTCATCGCGGAGAACCTGCCGATCTCGACGCTGCGCCGGTTCAAGGACGACGTCACCGAGGTCCGCGAGGGCTTCGAGTGTGGTCTGACGCTCGGCAACTACTCCGATCTCAAGGTCGAGGACATCATCGAGACCTACGAGATGCGGGAGAAGCCGCGCAACTGAGGTTGTGGCGGGCCCGGACCGACCCCAGGTCGGTCCGGGCCCGTGCCCATCGACTTACCCACTGGTGATGCCATTTGTACGTCGGGTCGCTGGAACTCGACATCCTGCTCGGCGACGTGCATTCGCTGAAGCAGAAGCGATCGCTGGTCCGCCCGGTGATCGCGGAGATCCGCCGCAAGTTCGAGGTGTCCGCCGCTGAGGCCGGACATCTGGACCTGCATCGCCGTGCCCTCGTCGGGGTGGCCGTGGTGGCCGCGGACGCGGGGCACATCCGGGAAGTGCTCGACGCCTGTGAGCGGATGGTCGCCGGGCGCCCCGAGCTGGAGCTGCTGTCGGCGCGCCGGCGCGTGCACGGACCGGACGACGACGAGTAACAAGACAGGCAAGACCCGAGAAAGGGAGTGAGCGCCGTGGCCGACCAGGCCCGCGCCCGCAGGCTGGCCAAGCGGATCGCCCAGATCGTGGCCTCCGCGATCGAGCACCAGATCAAGGATCCGCGACTGGCGAAGGTGACCATCACCGACGCCAAGGTGACCGGAGACCTGCGCGACGCCACCGTGTACTACACCGTCCTCGGCGACACCGTGGACGCACCGCCGGACCTCGCCGGAGCGGCGGCCGCCCTGGCCAGCGCGACCGGAGTGCTCCGGTCGCTGGTGGGGCAGGGCACCGGGGTGCGGTTCACCCCGACGCTGGCCTTCATCGCCGACACCGTGCCGGACACCGCACGGCAGATGGACGAGCTGCTGGCCAAGGCCAGGGAAGCCGACGCCGAGGTCGCGCGCATCGCCTCCGGGGCCAGCCCCGCCGGCGAGGCCGACCCGTACCGCGCACCGCGGGAGGCGGAGGAGGACGAAGCCGAAGGTGTGGCTGAGGCGACCGCCGCCGAGCCGGCCGACGGTGAGCTTCGCCACCGCTGAACAGCCCGGATATCGCCGGAAGGCATGGACGTGACCTGGGGTTGTGGGCGAGGCTGACCCCTTGAGGTCAGCTACAACAGCAGGATTGTCGCGGAGGTGAGCGCCCTGGCCGGCGAACGTGGAGCGGTGGCCCCACTCGAGCTCGAGGTGGCGGCGGCCGCCCGGCTGCTGGCCGAGGCCACCGACGTCACCCTGCTCGGACATGTCAACCCGGACGCCGACGCCCTGGGCAGCGCCCTGGCCCTCGGTCTTGCCCTGCATCGCCTGGGCAAGACTGTCCGGGTGTCCTTCTCCACCCCGGACCGCGCGCCGGACGCGTTGGTCGCGCTGGACACCGAGCAGCTGCTGGTCCCGCCCTCGCAGGTGCCCGAGTCGCCGCCGGTGCTGGTCGCCATGGACACCGGCAGCCTCGCCCGCCTCGGCTGGCTGGGCGAACGGGTGCCGAAGATCATCGCCGCAGGCGGCCAGGTCGTGGTCATCGACCATCACGCCTCCAACACCCGCTACGGCACCCACCACATCGTCGACGACCGAGCCGAGTCCACCACCGTCCTGGTCCTGCGCCTCCTGGACGAAATGGGCATCACCCCGGACCCCGACATCGCCCGCTGCCTGTACGCCGGCCTGGTGACCGACACCAGCTCATTCCGCCGCGCCCGCCCCCACACCCACGAACTGGCCGCCCGCCTGCTCGCGGCGGGCGTGGACGCCGAAGCGACCGCCCGCCCGCTGATGGACAACCACCCCTTCGCCTGGCTGGGCATGCTCTCGACGGTCCTGGGCGGCGCCCGGCTGGAGCCCGACGGCGCCCGCGGCTTCGGCCTGGTGCACGCGGCGGTGCGGTTGCGCGATGTGGCCGGCCTGCGCAGCGAGGACGTGGACAGCGTCGTCGACGTGGTGCGCAGCACCGCGGAAGCCGAGGTGGCGGTCGTGTTCAAGGAGATCGGCGACCAGGAGTGGTCGCTGTCGATGCGTGCGGTCGGCCGGGTCAACGTGGGTGCGGCGGCACAGGCGTTGGGCGGTGGCGGGCACCGGCTGGCGGCCGGTTGCACGATGCGCGGCGCGTTGGACGAGGTGCTCGACGAGGTGCGTGCGGCACTGAACGCGGCCCCACTGCTATAGCCGGGCTGCTGTAGCCGGACCAGCTACGACCAGGTCAGCGGCGGCCAGATCAGGGGCGAACAGGTCCAGGTTGCGGCCGAGGCGAATGCGGTGCGTCGCGGTGCGGGAGAGGATCGGGTTGCCGCTGCCGCTGTGGCTCGTGAGTCGAGTGCGAGAACGCCACGGCGGGGCACAGCATGCGGTGTGCGGGCGCGGGCGGCGCCCTGCTTGGCGCGATTGGCTGGCCGGAATCTGATCGGCGGGATAGCTCGCTGACTTGGCGCCGGTGAGATGTCAGCGCTGCTCAGGTGCGCTGTCGGGCGCGGAACGCGGCCACGTGGACCCGATTCGCGCAGCGCGCCGAGCAGAAGCGCTTGGCGCGATTCGTCGAAGTGTCGACGAAGTACGTGGCGCAGTCCTGGGCGGCGCAATGCCCCCAGCGATCCAGGCCGTGGCGGACGACTGCCTGGGCCAGGCCCCAGGCCGCGGCGGCGGCTATCTCCTGGGCGGGTGGGGCGTCGGGTTCGGCTACGTGGATGTGCCAGTTGGGGGTTTCGCCGCTGCTGTGGCCGGACAGGCGGGGGCGCGGCGGGTGGGTGGTCAGGAGGGTGTTCACCGTGGTCAGGACGGCGTCCGCGTTGTCGTTGACGGCGGCGTCCAGGGCCTGGCGGAGGGTGGTGGCGACGGTGCGGAGGGCGGCCAGGTCCGCTTCGGTGGTGCGGTCGGCCCACCATGGCTCGTCGTGCAGGGCGGCGCGGAGGTCGGCCAGGTCGGCCAGGCTCGCGTTGGCGAGGCGGAGGGCCACGTCGAGGTAATCGGCGTTGTCCATTGTCGGTCCTTACGTCTACGCTGCCATGCGTCAGGGGTCAAATAGCTAACAGCACCTTACCGGGAGGTTGCCGTGGACCAGGTGCCATTGCGGCGGGTGCTCTCGTTGGCGCTGCCCGCGCTGCTGGTACTCGCCGCGGAACCGCTGTACCTCCTGGTCGACACGGCGGTGGTCGGGCGGCTTGGCGCGGTGCCGTTGGCCGCGCTCGCGGTGGGTGGCGTGGTGCTCGCGCAGGTCTCCACGCAGCTGACCTTCCTCTCCTACGGGACCACCGCCCGAGCCGCCCGGTTGCACGGGGCGGGGCGGCGAGAGGACGTGGTCGCCGAGGGGGTGCAGGCGACCTGGCTGGCGTTGTTGCTGGGTGCGGGGCTGGTGCTGGTCGGGCAGGTGTTCGCGGGGCCGGTTGCGCGACTGCTCGCGGGGGAGGGGGCGGTCGCGGACTCCGCGGTCTCCTGGTTGCGGATCGCGTTGTTCGGGGCGCCGTTGATCCTGGTCACGATGTCCGGCAACGGGTGGATGCGCGGGGTGCAGGAGACCGCGCGGCCGATGCGGTACGTGCTGTTCGGCAACGCCCTCTCCGCCGTGATCTGCCCGGTGTTCGTGCACGGGCTCGGCGGGTTCGACGGGTGGGGCCTGGAGGGCTCCGCGATCGCCAACGTGCTCGCCCAGGCCATCTCGGCCGTGCTGTTCCTGCGGGCGCTGGCGGTGGAGCGGGTGCCGTTGCGACCGCACTGGCGGGGCATGCTCGCGCAGCTCGGACTGGGGCGTGACCTGGTGTTGCGCAGCCTGGCCTTCCAGGCGTGTTTCGTCTCCGCGGCGGCGGTGGCGGCGCGGACCTCGGCGGCGACCGCGGCGGCGCACCAGGTGGTGTTGCAGCTGTGGACGTTCCTGGCGTTGGTGCTGGACTCGCTGGCCATCGCGGCGCAATCGTTGGTCGGGGCCGAGCTGGGTGCGGGGCGGGCGGAGCGGGCGAAGGCGCTGGCGAGGCAGATGATCCGCTACGGGCTGGTGTTCGGGATCGCGCTCGGGGTGATGTTCGCGGCCTTGTCGGGGGTGCTGCCTGGGGTGTTCACGCCGGATGCCGGGGTGCTCGCCGAGGTGCCGCACGCGTGGTGGTTCTTCGTGGCGTTGCAGCCGGTGGCGGGCGTGGTGTTCGCGCTGGACGGGGTGCTGCTCGGGGCGGGGGACGCGGCGTTCCTGCGGACCGCGACCCTGCTGTCGGCGGCGCTGGGTTTCCTGCCGTTGGTGTGGGCGTCGATGGTCTTCGGCTGGGGACTGCTCGGAATCTGGACCGGGCTCAGCGCGTTCATGGTGCTGCGGCTCGCCGCGGTGTTGTGGCGGGCGGGCAGCGGGCGCTGGGCGGTGGTGGGCGCCGTGCGGGACTGACGAGTCGCTGACCCGCGGCGGGGCCGCGCGGGGCTGGTTCGCGCAGGCGTGTGGGCCAGAGCACGTCTCGGGTTGATAACGCTTACGGGTGATCATCCGATGTCTAAGGTGGGCCAGCGTCGGCCGCACCCTTTCCGACTTCTATCTCACTGTTCTCCGCTGTTCCTTGGAGGGTTTCCTTGTCGGCCGAGCGTGCCCGCCGTCAGGCGTGGCTGGTCTGGTCCATCGCGGTAATCGTTTACGTGGCTGCGGTCTTCCACCGCACCTCGCTCGGGGTCGCCGGACCCCAGGCCGCCGAGCGCTTCGGCGTCGGGCCGGCCGCGCTCGGTGTCTTCACCGTGCTGCAGATCGGCGTCTACGCCGCCATGCAGATCCCCACCGGCCTGCTGGTCGACCGGTTCGGGCCGCGGCGGGTGCTCACCGCGGCCGCGCTGCTCATCGGCGCCGGACAGATGCTGTTCGCGCTCGCCGACTCCTACCCGCTCGCGCTCTCCGCCCGCGCCGTGCTCGGCTGCGGTGACGCGATGACCTGGGTCAGCCTGCTCCGCCTGATCGCCGGGCACTTCCCCGCGCGCAAGTACGCCGTGGTCGTCTCGATCTCCGCCGCGCTCGGCGGCGCCGGCAACCTGGCCTCGACCATGCCGCTGACCATGCTGCTGGACAACGTCGGCTGGACCCTGACCTTCCTCATCGGCGGCGGCCTGACCACCGCCTACGCCGCGCTGGCCGGCACCAGGCTGCGTGATGTGCCCGAGGGCGCGCCCGTCCCGGCCGCCGACCCGGTGCCGCTGCGCTCGGTCGGTCGCTCGGTGGCCGCGGCCTGGCGGATCCCCGGCACCCGGCTCGGCTTCTGGGTGCACTTCTCCACCATGTTCGCCCCGGCCGTGCTCGGCCTGCTCTGGGGCTTCCCCTACCTGACCGAGGCGCAGGGGCTGAGCCCGCACGTGGCCAGCGCGATGCTCGGCGTGCTGGTGATCGGCGCGATCGTCGGTGGGCCGCTGTTCGGCGCGCTCATCGGCCGCCGTCCCGAACTGCGCATGCCGCTGGTCGTCGGCTTCCTCGCCGCGGCCGTGCTGACCTGGGTGGTGCTGCTGGGCTGGCCCGGCGGGCAACCGCCGATCGCGCTGGTGGTGATCGCGCTGGTGGTGCTCTCGCTGGGCGGACCGGCCTCCACGGTCGCCTTCGCGCTGGCCCGCGACTACAACTCGCTGCGCACCGTCGGCACGGCGACCGGGCTGGTCAACGTGGGTGGCTTCAGCGCGACCACGATCGCCGCGCTCAGCGTCGGGCTGCTGCTGGAGGTGGCCGCGCCACTGGGTTCGGCGGTCAAGTTCCAGGTCGCGTTGTCGGCGATCCTGCTGGTGCTGCTCTTCGGCACCTGGCGGACCGCGGTGTGGTGGCGACGCGCTCGCGCGGTCGTGCTCGCCGCCGCGGCCAGGGGCGAGGAAGTGCCGGTCCAGCTGCGTGCGCGACGCTGGGACGACCTCGCCGCCGTGCCCGTGCCCGCCGCTGCCTAGGATCGCGCCTCGTGACCCGAGCTGAACGCGCCTCACGTCCCCCCGTGCCACCCGGTCTCGTCGTGGTGGACAAGCCGAGCGGGATGACCTCCCACGACGTCGTCGCGCGGGTGCGCCGGATCATGGGCACCCGCAAGGTCGGACATGCCGGCACGCTGGACCCGATGGCCACCGGCGTGCTCGTGCTCGGCATCGAACGCGCCACCAAACTGCTCGGCCACCTCGCCCTGGACACCAAGGCCTACCTGGCCTGCATCCGCCTCGGCTCCGCCACCACCACCGACGACGCCGAGGGCGAGGTGACCTCCGCCGCCGACGCCGGCACGGTCTCCGAGGACGCGGTGCGCGCGGAGATCGCCAAGCTCACCGGCGACATCCTGCAGGTGCCCAGTTCGGTCAGCGCGGTCAAGATCGACGGCCAGCGGGCCTACGCCCGGGTGCGTGCCGGCGAGGAGGTCGTGCTGGACGCGCGGCCGGTCACCGTGGCCCGCTTCGACCTGCTCAACCTGCGCCGCGAGGGCGAGTTCACCGACCTGGACGTGCTGGTCGAGTGCTCCTCCGGCACCTACGTGCGCGCGCTGGCCCGCGACATCGGCCGCGAACTCGGGGTCGGCGGCCACCTCAACGCGCTGCGCCGCACCCGGGTCGGCCCGTTCGGCCTGGCCACGGCGCGGACGCTGGAGAAGCTGGAAGAGGAGCCGCAGCTCAGCCTTGACCTGGACGCCGCGGTCGCCGCCGCCTTCCCACGCCGCGACGTCGACGCCAGCGCGGCCTCCGCGCTCGCGCACGGCGGCGCGCTGCCCGCGGCCGGCATCGACGGCACCTACGGGGTGTTCGCGCCCTCCGGGAAGGTGATCGCGCTCGCCAAGGACAACGCGGGCCGGGCCAAGCCGCTCGTGGTGCTCGCGCCGTCCGGCTGAGGCTCGCCCAGTCCGGCTGACGATCACCGAGCCACGTAGGCTCGCCTCGTGCAACGCTGGCGCGGACTGGACAACCTGCCCGGAGGCTGGGGACGCTGTGTGCTGACCGTCGGGGTCTTCGACGGAGTGCACCGCGGTCACCAGCAACTCATCGCCCGAGCCGTGGAACTGGCCAAGGAACGCGGCCTGCCGAGCGTGGTGATGACCTTCGACCCGCACCCGTCCGAGGTGGTCCGGGCCGGGAGTCATCCGGCCCAGCTGACCAACCTCGCGCGGCGGGCCGACCTGGTCGAGCAGCTCGGCGTGGACGTGTTCTGCGTGCTGCCGTTCAGCCCGGACATCTCCCGGGTGCCTGCGGATGAGTTCGTGCACGAACTGCTGGTCGAGCGGCTGCACGTGGCCGCGGTGGTGGTCGGGGAGAACTTCCGCTTCGGCCACCGCGCGGCCGGGGACGTCGAACTGCTGCGCTCGCTGGGCGCGCGGTTCGGGTTCGTCGCCGAGGGCGTGCGGTTGCTCGCCGAGGACTCGGTCACCTTCTCCTCCACCTACATCCGGGCCTGCATCGACGCCGGTGACGTCGACGCCGCGGCCGCCGCGCTGGGCCGGCCGCATCGGCTGGAGGGCATCGTGGTGCGCGGTGACCAGCGTGGTCGGCTGCTCGGTTTCCCGACCGCCAACCTCTCCAGTCAACTGCATTCCGCGGTGCCTGCCGACGGCGTGTACGCGGGGCGGCTGGTGCACGTGGGCCACATCAGCCACGGCGTGCCCGGACAGGTCCGCTCGCTGCCCGCGGCCATCTCGGTGGGCACCAATCCGACCTTCTCCGGGCGGGAGCGCCGGGTGGAGGCATACGTGCTCGACATCAACGAGGACCTCTACGGCGAACGCGTCGCGCTGGACTTCGTGCACCGGCTGCGTGCCACCGAGCGCTACGACAACGTCGACGCGCTCATCGCGCAGATGCACCTGGACGTCGCGGAGACGCGGAAGCTGCTCACGAACGAGTGAACCCACCGCGGGTGCACTTGCGAACGCCTCGGCGGTTCGTGCCGGTCCCGGCCGTCCGACCTGGCAGGATTCAAGCCGCTGAACGCAGGTCGCCGGGGACCGAGCCAACTGGGAGTGCAATAGCAGTGGAGGAACAGAAGATCGTCCAGCGTAACCTCGCGCTGCAGCGCGAGTGGTACGGCGAACCGCTGGGAGACCGGGTCCGGCGGCTCGTGGTCGCCTACGACATCTCCCAGGCGCAGCTGGCCGACGTGCTCGGCATCAGCGCGCCCATGCTCAGCCAGGTCATGAGCGGACGACGGGCGAAGATCGGCAACCCCTCGGTGCTCGCCAGGATGGTCATGCTGGAGCGGCGGGTGCTGACCCCCGGTGTCGCCGCCGGTGAGAAGTCCGCCATCGACGAGGCGCTGGTGCAGGTCCGTGACTCCCGGCCCAAGGTGAGCATGGACACCCTGCCGGTGGACGAGGGTCGCGCCGAGCAGACCGCGCTCAACCGGCTGCGCGATCTGGCGGTGGCCGAGGAACTCAGCGGCGCGGCCGATCTGCTGGCCGGCCGCTACCCGGCGCTGGCCGATCTGCTGCGACGGGCGGCGGAGGAGTCCTGAGCCAGGCCAGGCTGTTCACCGCGCTCTGGCCGCCGGCCGAGGCGCTCGGCCATCTCGCCGAGTGCGTCGGCGGGCTCGACGGGATCGGTCAGAGTGTGCGTGCCGAGCCCGTCGAGCGGTGGCACCTCACGCTGTGTTTCCACGGCCCGGACTCGATCGAGGACCGGACCCTCGCGCTGACCGGGCAGCTGCGCGGACTGCGCGCGCCGCGACTGCGGATCGGCGGCTGGGGCGAGTTCCGCGGGGTGCTCTGGGCCGGGATCCAGTACGCGAGCCCGGCCGACGAACTCGCGCTGCGCGCGCTCGCGCTGGCCGCGGGCGCCGACCCGGAGCGGTACACCCCGCACCTGACCCTGCTGCGCTTCGCCGGGGACCGCCCGGAAATGAGTTCGCTGACCACCCGGCTGGCCGACTACACTGGGCCGTGGTGGACGCCAGCGGAGGTAGATCTGGTCCGCAGTGACCAAACCCCGCGTGGTCCCAGCTATCACTCTGTGGCGCGGCTCGCCCTGACCGGCTGAGACGCACTGCGCCGAACGGCTGCTACCCTCAATCTTTGGGTCCGGCTGCGTTCCGTGGCGGCTGGCACCGTCCAACCCCCGCCGGATGGGCGAGGGGTCCGCACGGAACGAGCGAAGTACAGGAGTAACACGCGTGGCACTGTCCACTGACCAGAAGAAGACCATCCTCGGCGAGTACGGCACCCACGAGTCGGACACCGGCTCGCCGGAGGCGCAGGTCGCCCTGCTGAGCAAGCGCATCAGCGGGCTCACCGAGCACCTCAAGACCCACAAGCACGACCACCACTCGCGTCGCGGGCTGCTGCTGATGGTCGGCCGCCGTCGTCGCCTGCTCGACTACTTGAAGAAGAGCGACATCGAGCGCTACCGAGCGCTGATCGCTCGCCTCGGCCTGCGCCGATGAGCTGAAACCGAGGGGGAGCGGCCGAGCCGCTCCCCCTCGGTTCATCACGATCGCGTCCCGCAGACCGGGCGCGAACAGGCTGGATGCAGTAGAAAACCAGCCAGAACCCCACAGGGGCCCGCGCCGTCCCAGGCAGCGGAAGTGCGGACGCCGGTCCTCGGTAGTGGTTCCCGGGCGGGATGCCCGGGAGCTTCGATCGAAGACCGGCAGACATTCGTCGCGACACTTCCGCCGGGACAGCCGCGTGGTGGCCCTACACAGAGAGAACCAAAGAGGAGTAACCACGTGACCGATGTCGAGATCTACGAATCGACCGCTGTTCTGGACAACGGAAAGTTCGGCTCCAGGACCGTTCGGTTCGAGACCGGCCGCCTGGCCCGTCAGGCCGCGGGCAGCGTCGTCGCCTACCTGGACGACGACACCATGCTGCTCTCCGCCACGACGGCGTCCAAGCACCCCAAGGACCACCTCGACTTCTTCCCGCTGACGGTGGACGTCGAGGAGCGCATGTACGCCGCGGGCCGTATCCCCGGCTCGTTCTTCCGCCGCGAGGGCCGTCCCTCCACCGACGCGGTGCTCACCTGCCGGCTGATCGACCGTCCGCTGCGCCCGTCCTTCGTGGACGGTCTGCGCAACGAGATCCAGGTCGTCGTCACCGTGATGAGCCTGTCCCCGACCGACCTGTACGACGTGCTGGCGATCAACGCCGCCTCCGCGTCCACCCAGCTCGCGGGTCTGCCCTTCTCCGGGCCGATCGGCGGCACCCGGGTCGCCCTGATCGAGGGCCAGTGGGTCGCCTTCCCGACCTACGAGCAGCTCGAGAACGCCGTGTTCGACATGGTCGTCGCGGGCCGCATCGTCGGTGACGACGTCGCGATCATGATGGTCGAGGCCGAGGCCACCGAGAAGACCATCGAGCTGGTCGCCGGTGGCGCCGCCGCCCCGACCGAGGAGATCGTCGCGGCCGGCCTGGAGGCCGCCAAGCCGTTCATCAAGGCGCTGTGCGAGGCCCAGCAGGAGCTGGCCGCCGACGCCGCCAAGGCGACCGCGGACTACCCGGTCTTCCTGGCCTACGAGGCCGACGTCTTCGCCGCGGTCGAGGGCGCTGTCGCCGCCGACCTGACCCAGGCGCTGACCATCGCGGACAAGCAGGAGCGCGAGACCCGTCTGGACGAGCTGAAGGCCAAGGTGCTCGACTCGCTCGTGCCCGACGCCGACGCCGAGTTCGCCGGCCGGGAGAAGGAGATCGGCGCGGCCTTCCGCTCGCTGACCAAGAAGTCGGTGCGCCAGCGCATCCTGCGCGACCAGGTCCGCATCGACGGCCGTGGCGTCAGCGACATCCGCAGCCTCGGCGCCGAGGTCGCGGTCATCCCGCGCACCCACGGCTCCGCGCTGTTCGAGCGCGGCGAGACCCAGATCCTGGGTGTCACCACGCTGAACATGCTGCGCCTCGAGCAGCAGATCGACTCGCTCTCGCCCGAGACGCACAAGCGCTACATGCACCACTACAACTTCCCGCCGTACTCCACCGGTGAGACCGGCCGGGTGGGCTCGCCCAAGCGTCGCGAGATCGGTCACGGCGCGCTGGCCGAGCGGGCGCTCATGCCCGTGCTGCCCACCCGCGAGGAGTTCCCCTACGCGATCCGCCAGGTCTCCGAGGCGCTGGGCTCCAACGGCTCCACCTCGATGGGCTCGGTCTGCGCCTCCACCATGTCGCTGTTCAACGCCGGTGTGCCGCTGAAGGCGCCGGTCGCGGGCATCGCCATGGGCCTGGTCTCCGACGAGGTCGACGGCAAGACGCGCTACGTCGCGCTGACCGACATCCTCGGCGCCGAGGACGCCTTCGGCGACATGGACTTCAAGGTCGCGGGCACCAAGGAGTTCATCACCGCGCTCCAGCTCGACACCAAGCTCGACGGCATCCCCTCCGACGTGCTCGCCGGCGCGCTCGACCAGGCCCGCGACGCGCGGCTCACCCTGCTGGAGGTCATGGCCGAGGCCATCGACCGCCCGGACGAGATGAGCCCGTACGCCCCTCGGGTGACCTCGGTGACCATCCCGGTCGACAAGATCGGCGAGGTGATCGGGCCGAAGGGCAAGATGATCAACTCGATCACCGACCAGACCGGTGCCGACATCTCCATCGAGGACAACGGCACCATCTACGTCGGGGCCGCGGACGGTCCGTCCGCCCAGGCCGCGATCGACATGATCAACGCCATCGCCAACCCGCAGCTGCCGAAGGTCGGCGAGCGCTTCCTGGGCACCGTGGTCAAGACCGCGGCCTTCGGCGCGTTCGTCTCGCTGCTGCCGGGCAAGGACGGCCTGGTGCACATCTCCAAGCTGGGCAACGGCAAGCGGATCAACAAGGTCGAGGACGTGGTCAAGGTCGGTGACAAGCTCCGGGTGGAGATCGCCGACATCGACCAGCGCGGCAAGATCAGCCTCGTCGTGGTGAACGAGGAGGACGCCGCCAAGGCCGACACCGGTGCCGAGGTCAGCGCCGAGGGTGCTGCCACCCCGGAGCCGGCTGACGCGTGACGTCGCGGAACAACAGGGCAGGGGGCGCTTCCGGCGCCCCCTGCGCCGTATCGGAGGGCTTTGTGACCGAGGTGTTGGAGCGCACCTCGGAGGACTGCGCAGTGCAGCGCACCATGCTGCCGGGCGGCCTCCGGGTGATCACCGAACAACTGCCAGGGGTGCGCTCGGCGTCCGTGGGGATCTGGGTGGCCATCGGCTCCCGGGACGAGCCGCAGGAGGTCGCGGGCGCCGCGCACTACCTGGAGCACCTGCTGTTCAAGGGCACCAAGCGGCGTAACGCGGTGCAGATCGCCGAGGAGATCGACGCGGTCGGCGGCGAGCTGAACGCGTTCACCGCCAAGGAGCACACCTGCTACTACGCGCACGTGCTCGACGCGGATCTGCCGCTGGCGGTGGACCTGGTCGGTGACGTGGTCTTCGACGCGGTGTGCGCCGACGCGGACATGGAACTCGAGCGCGGCGTGGTCCTGGAAGAGATCGCCATGCGCGATGACGACGCCGAGGACCTGCTGCACGAGGCGTTCTGCACGGCCATGCTCGGCGACCACCCGCTGGGGCGGCCGGTGCTCGGCTCCGAGGAGTCGATCACCGCGATGAGCCGGGACGCGCTCTACGGCTTCTACCGGGACAACTACACGCTGCCCCGGATGGTGCTGGCCGCGGCCGGCAACGTGCGGCACGAGCAGGTGCTGGAGCTGGCGCAGGTCGCACTCGGCGACCGGCTGACCGGCAACCCGGCGCCGCTGCCGCCTCGGGTCGGCACCGCGGAGATCATCCGCGGGCCGAAGCTGGTGCTGTGCGAGGACGACACCGAGCAGGCGCACCTGATGCTCGGCGTGCCCGCGCTGGACCGGCACGACGAGCGGCGCTTCGCACTGGGCGTGCTCAACGCGGCACTGGGCGGCGGGATGAGTTCCCGGCTGTTCCAGGAGGTCAGGGAGCGGCGCGGGCTGGCGTACTCGGTCTACTCCTCGGTCGCCGCCTACGCCGACACCGGGCATCTCGCGGTGTACGCGGGGTGCCAGCCGGAGCGGCTGGGCGCGGTCGCGGGCGTGGTGCGCTCGGTGCTGACCGGTATCGCCAGGGACGGGCTGCGGCCCGCCGAGGTGGCCAGGGGCAAGGGGCAGTTGCGCGGTGGGCTGGTGCTGGGGCTGGAGGACACCAGTTCCCGGATGTCCCGCATCGGCAAGGGCGAGCTGAACTACGGCGATCACCTGACCGTGGAGGAGACCCTCGCGCGGATCGACTCGGTGACCGCCGAGCAGGTGGCCGAACTCGCACGTGAATTGTTGGAACGCCCGCTCAGCGCCGCGGTGGTGGGGCCGTACGCTTCTGCCGACGATTTGCCAACCGAGGTGCACGAGGTGATCGCATGACGGCCCCCGTCCAGTCAGCCGGACGCAGCGCCGAGGAGCCGATTCGCGTCGGGGTGCTCGGCGCACGCGGCCGGATGGGCGCCGAGGTGTGCCGCGCGGTGGACGCCGCGCAGGACATGGAACTGGTCGCCATGGTCGACGAGGGCGACTGGCTGGCCGGTGTCGGCGACGCTGGTGCCGAGGTGGTGGTGGACTTCACCCACCCCAGCGCGGTGATGGACAACGTCCGCTTCTGCGTCGAACGCGGCATCCACTGCGTGGTCGGCACCAGCGGCTTCAGCGACGCGCGGCTGGAGGAGATCCGCGGCTGGCTCCGGGAGAAGCCGGAGCTGGGCGTGCTGGTGGCGGCGAACTTCGCCATCGGCGCGATCCTGTCGATGCGCTTCGCCGAACTGGCCGCGAAGTACTACGAGTCGGTGGAGATCGTCGAGCTGCACCACGCGCGCAAGGCCGACGCGCCCTCCGGCACCGCGCACCGCACCGCCCAGCTCATCGCCGCGGCCAGGGACAAGGCGGGCATGGGGCCCATCCCGGATGCCACCACGCAGGAGCAGGACGGTGCCCGCGGCGCGGACGTCGACGGCATCCGGGTGCACTCGCTCCGGCTGTCCGGCCTGGTCGCGCACCAGGAGGTGCTCTTCGGCACGGCGGGGGAGACGCTGACGATCCGGCACGATTCGCTGGACCGCAGCTCGTTCATGCCGGGCGTCCTGCTGGGCATCCGCGCGGTGCGCACCCGCCCCGGCCTGACCCTCGGCCTGGAATCCCTGCTCGACCTGTGAACGCCCGCAGAGTCGCCTACATCCTCACCGCGGTGCTCGCGGTGTACCTGGTGCTGTTGGCCGAACGCGCCTACACCCTGGTCACCTCGGGCACCGCCGTGGCCTTCATCCTGGGCCTGGCCATCCTGATCCTGCCGATCCTGGGCGCCTGGATGGTCCTGGCCGAGCTGCGTTTCGGCAGCCGCACGGAGGCGCTGGCCCGTCGACTGGACGAGGCAGGCGAGCTGCCCGACGTCAGCGACCTGCCCCGGCGACCGTCGGGACGGGTGGAACGAGACGCGGCGGACGCCTGGTTCGCCGAGCGCAAGGCCGAGGTGGACGCGGCGCCGCAGGACTGGCGCGGCTGGTTCAAGCTCGCGCAGGCCTATGACATCGCGGGGGACCGGCGGCGGGCGCGTGAGGCGATGCGCAAGGCCATCGAACTGGGCAACACCACCTGATTTGACCGCTGGGGCTCGGCTCGCGCCCCCGCCGACCTCAGAGCAGCCAGCCGCTGACCAGTGCCGGTGCGGCGGCCAGCGCCGCGAAACGGGCGAAGCGGCCGATCAGGCAGGCCGAGACGAAGTTCAGCAGGGACACCCTGGCGACGCCGGCGATCACCGCGATCGCGGCGTAGGGCGGCACGCTCGCGGTCGCGCTCAGCAGCATCACCGAGTACGACCAGCCCGGCCGACGGGCGCACACCTCGCGGAAGCGGTCGACGCGCACACTCCACTTGCCCTTGGGCCGTTCCGGATCGCGTTCGCGGCGCAGGAACTTCGGCAGGGTGATGTCGCCGCGGCCGGCGTAGAAGTACAGCAACTTGCCTGCCACCTGGCCGACGGCCACCACCAGCCCCATCGCCCACCAGGGCAGTTGCGGCTGGGCCAGCACCACGGCGAGCACGTACGCCTCGAGCACGATGATGGGGATCAACGCCGACGCGATGCCCATGCCCAGGCTCAGCGCCAACCACATCAGCACACCGCGCTCCCGCCTCGTCGGGCGCCAGCGTACCCGTGAGCTGCGGCGACCTACTCCACCAGGGACAACTCCAGAGAACCCGTCAACCGGAGTTCACGCAGCGGCCGGCCACCGGCGTCCAGGGTGCGGATGGTGCCGTCGGTGTCCCAGCCCGCGGAGCGGAAGAAGCTCAGCGAGGCCTGGTCCGCCTCGGCCACCCAGGTCACCCCGCGCTGGGCGCCCTGGTCCCGGAGCCGGGCGGCGGCCGTGGCCAGCAGCCGGCCGGCGTGGCCGCGGCGGCCCCAGCGGGGCTCCACCAGCAGCACGCTGACCAGCGCGGTCGACTCGGCGTCCACCGGCAGTGCGCCGTCCGCGGCCGCGATCTCCTCGATGGGAGCCGGCCCGGCGGCACAGAAGCCGACCACCCACTCGCCCTCGGTGGCCACCAGCACCGTGGCCGGGCCCGTGGTGACCGCCTCCAGCCACAGCCGTTCGGTCTCCTCGGCATCCAGCCCGGCCAGCACCTCGGCGGGCAGGATCGCCGCGTACGCGGTCTGCCAGGTGACCTGTTGGATGCGGGCGATCTCGGCGGCGTCAGTGGGGAGTGCGGGCCGGACGGCGGCGTCTGCCATGCGAGACAACCTAGCCGGTTGCCCGCTGCGATATAACTTAGGCAAGGCTAACCAAAGCAAAGTCACACTCCTGGGGGTTGTCTTGACCGAGGTGCCCGACACCGAGAATTCCGAGCACTCCGCCGTCGCACCGCGCTCGCCCGCCGAGCTGTTGCCGATCGCCTACGGCTTCGCCTACACGCACGTACTGCGCGTGGTCCTGGAACTACGGCTGCCCGAATTGCTCGCCGAGCGCCCCCGGGACATCGCCGAACTCGCCACCGCGACCCGCTCGCACGAGCCGTCGCTGTACCGCCTGACCCGGTTGCTGATCGCCTTCGGACTGGTCGAGGACCGCGACGGCGTGCTGCACCTCACCGAACTCGGCCGGTACCTGCGCGCCGACGTGCCCGGTTCGGTCCGCGGCGCCATCGAACTCGCCCTCGACCCGGTGCTCAGCCACGCCTGGACCGAACTCGGCCACACCGTGCGCACCGGCGAGACCGCCTTCGACCACGTGCACGGCCACGGACTGTTCCGGCACCTGGACGCCGATCCGGCCGCCGCGGCCACCTTCCACCGGGTGATGGCGGGCTCGACCCGGGTGGTGCTGCCCGCGGTGGTCAGCGCCTACGACTTCGGTCCGCTGCGCACCCTGATCGACGTCGGCGGCGGGGACGGCACCCTGCTCGCCGCGTTGCTCTCGGCCTACCCGGCGCTGCGCGGCACCGTCTTCGACACCCCGGCCGCGATCGGCGCCGCGGCCGGGGTGTTCGCCGCGGCGGGGGTGGCCGACCGCGCCGACACCCAAGCCGGGGACTTCTTCGCCTCGGTGCCCGAGGGCGCGGGCGGATACCTGCTCAAGAGCATCCTGCACGACTGGTCGGACGCGGACTCGGTGCGGATCCTGCGCAACTGCCGCGCCGCGATGCGCCCTGGCGGGCGGGTGCTCGTGGTCGAACCGGTGGTCGCCGAGGACCCGGCCGGGGCGGGTGGGCTGCATGCGGCGATGAGCGATATCCAGATGCTCGTGCTCACCCCCGGCCGGGAGCGCACGCTGGCCGAGTTCGCCCGGGTGTTCGCCGACAGCGGGCTGGTCCTCGTCGGGGTGCACCCGTTGCCGGACTCGCCCGCGCTGCACCTGCTGGAGGCGCAGGCCGCCTGAGCCGGGGGTGGTGACGGACGCGGGCCCGCGCGCCCGCGTCCGTCACCGTGACAAAAGTCGTGTGGGTCACACTCCGGAGATCTGCTTGATCCAGGAGCGCATTCCGGTGATGTCGGCGTAGCCGCCGAACCCGTCGTTCTGGGTGGGCTTGTGGCCGATCGAGCACACGCCGACCTGCACCCCGTTGACGATGATCGGACCGCCGGAGTCGCCGCCGGCGACCTCGCCGTTGTTGCGCACGCAGATCAGCGTGTTGTCCCCGGCGCAGCCGAGCGAGGCGACGCTGCCGGTGGCGTACTTGAGGTTCTCCGGCAGCGGGCCGGACCAGTCGGACTTGTCCGCACCCCAGCCGTAGATGGTGTCGGCGGAGCCGACCCGCACCGAACCGGCCGCGCCGAGCCGCGAGTAGGTGGTGTTGATGTCCCGGTCGAGCTGAACCAGGCTCACGTCGTTGCGGCCGCTGTAGTTGACCAGGCGGGTGGCCTTGGCGGTCTGGCCGCCGCTGCTGCGCTTGAGCGAGCCGACCCGGACGGTGAAGTTGGCGACCGGGCGCTGGGTGCAGTGCCGCGCGGTGAGCACCCAGCGCGGCGCGATGATCGAGGCGGTGCAGGTGTGGCTGCCGTTGTAGGCCAGCGAGACGATCCAGGGGATGTTCTGGGTGACGGTGCTGCCGCGGACGATGAACGGCTCGACGTCGCCTGCGGCCGGCGGGGCGGTGGCGTCGGGGGCCAGGGGGTGGGCGATGGTGGCGTTGTCGGCGGCGGCTGTGGTGGAGCCGGTGGTGGTGTCGGCGGTGGTGGCTGAGTTGGTCGCGTCGGTGGTCGTGCCCGGGGTGGCGGTGGCGGCTGGGGAGGCGGTGGCGGCGGTCGCGCAGACGAATAGCGCCAGCACGGCGGCGCGCAGGAGCTTGGTCTTTCCTCGCATGGTGGGTCCTTCGCAGGGATGGTCACGCACAGGGATGCGGCGGCGGTAGCCTGGCCGCAGGGCCGAGTGTGCGAGCCTCGCGCGAGGAGCGGATCCCTTCGTAGGGACCGTGGAAATCGTCGAAAACGCGGTTCTCCAGGTAACCGTTCTCCTGGGTCGGTGGGACAGGCAGAAGGGCGCCACCCGGCAGGATGACGCCCTTCCTTGCTGCCCCTCGGTCGTCAGACGCCCGCGTAGGAGCGGATCCAGGTGCGGAACAACGCGACGTTGGTGTAGCCGGCCCAGCCGCTACCGGCCGGCTTGTGGCCGATGGCGCACACGCCGCCCTGGACCATCTGGCCGGACTGCGGGTTGCGCACGTACACCGGGCCGCCGGAGTCGCCGCCGGCGATGCTGCCGTTGGTCTGGGTGCACAGCACCCTCGGGTTCGCCGAGGCGCAGTTGGCGTCGGAGACCCTGCCGTCGGCGTACTTCAGGCGCTCGGGCAGCGGGCCGGACCAGTCCGCCTTCTCCGAGCCCCAGCCGTAGGCGGTGGCCGCCTGGTTGGTGGCGATGTCCGCGCTGGTCGCGAGCACCGAGTAGGTGGTGTTGATGCTGCGGTCCAGCTCGACCAGGGCGATGTCGGCGTTCGGCCAGGAGTAGCTCGGGTGCTTGATCACCCGGGTGGCGTTGGCCGTGGTGCCGCCGCTGCTGCGGGTCAGTGAGCCGACCCGCACCGAGTAGGTGCCCGCCGCCTCGACGCAGTGCGCCGCGGTGAGCACCCAGCGGGCCGCGATGATGCTGGAGGTGCAGGTGAAGCCGCCGTTGCGGTGCAGGGCGGAGATCCACGGCTTGGCGGAGCTGACGAATCCGCCGCCGACGATGAGCGGGTCCACGTCCTGGGTGGTCGTGGGCGCGGCGGCGGCGGGCAGGGCGCCGAGCAGCAGGGAACCGCTCACCGCGATGGTGGCCAGGATGGAACGCAGGGTCTTCTTCCCTCGCATGGTCAAACCCCTCGATCGGCGAACCGCCGTGCCAGTGCAGGGGGGCGCGGCGGTCCGGAATGGTGAAGCCGGACAGAGTGTGGGTGCCGTCACACTTTCGGCTGAACCCCTCTAACGGCGGGTGTGGCTCGGAGTTTTGAACAAACGTTGGCGGCGGGCGATCTTGTCAGGGGTGGCTGCGATGATCCGCCGGGTGCAGACCATGAGCCCGGCCGCTGCCCGGCGGACCGCCCTGGCCGCCCAGGGATTCGCCGAACCCCGCCCCACCGCGACCCCGACCCGGCGGCACCTGCAACGGGTGCTGGAACGGACCCAGCTCATCCAGCTGGACTCGGTCAACGTCGCGGTGCGCGCGCACTACGCGCCGCTGTTCAGCAGGCTCGGCGCGTACCCGACCGAACTGCTCGACGAGGCCGCCTGGTCGCACAGCGCGCGCCGGCCGCGGCTGCTGGTGGAGTACTGGGCGCATGAGGCGAGCGTGGTGCCGGTGGCGGACTGGCCGCTGTTCCGGTGGCGGATGCGGCACTACGAATCGTTGCGCGGCAGGCACTGGAAGGCCGCGGTGGACACGCCGGCGCTGGTCGAGGACGTGCTGGCCGCGGTCAAGGAGCTGGGGCCGGTCGGCGCGGGCGCGCTGGAGAAGGCGCTGGGCGGGCAGGGGCGCGGGCCGGGGGCCTGGTGGGAGCGCTCGGAGGTGAAGATGGTCTGTGAGTACCTCTTCGCCGTCGGCGGGCTGACCACCGGCACCCGGCGTTCCTTCGAGCGGCTCTACGACCTGCCGGAACGGGTGATTCCGGCGGAGTTCCTCGGTCAGCCGGAGCTGCCGGAGGCGGACGCGCACCGGGAGCTGATCCGGCGGTCCGCGGTGGCGCTGGGTGTGGCCACCGAGACCGATCTGCGCGACTACTACCGGCTGCCGGTGGCCGGCGCCCGGCAGGCGGTGGCCGAGCTGGTCGAGGAGGGCGAGCTGGAGCCGGTCGAGGTGCTCGGCTGGGGCCGCCAGGCCTATCGGCACGTGCGGGCGCGGACCCCGCGCAAGGTGCCCGCACGGGCCTTGCTGTGCCCGTTCGACCCGCTGATCTGGGAACGGGCCCGCACCGAGCGGCTGTTCGACTTCCACTACCGGATCGAGATCTACGTGCCCGCGCCCAAGCGGGTGCACGGCTACTACGTGTTCCCGTTCCTGCTGGAGGAGCGGTTGTCCGCCCGCGTCGACCTCAAGGCGGACCGGGCCGCCGGGCTGCTGCGGGTGCCGGGGGCGTTCCTGGAGGACGGGCCGGACAAGCCGCCGCGGGCGCGGGTGGTCGCCGAACTGGCCGACGAACTGACGCTGATGGCGGACTGGCTCGGGCTCTCCGGGGTGGCGATCGGCGGGCGCGGCGACCTGGCCAAGGACCTGGCCGCCGCGCTCCGCTGATCCCCCGACCGCCACCACCCCCGGGGCGGTCCGAACGGCGCCGACCTACCAGGAGGAGGTCGTCACCACGACGTTGCCGTAGCCGGTGCGGCCGGTGATGCGCAGCGGCAGGTCCTCCGGCGGGGTGTCGCCGTGGACCTCCAGCTCACTGCGTGCCTGCCCGTAGCTGGACTCCAGGTCCAGCTCGGCGGCCACGCCCGGCCGGATCGCGATGCGCAGCTCGCCCGAGCCGGTGCGCAGTTCCAGCTTGCCCTCGGCGGCGTCGGCCACGGTCAGGTCGCCGGTGCCGGTGCGCACCCGCACATCGGCCTGCACCGCGCCCAGCCACACGCTGCCGCGGCTGGTGGTCAGCTCGCTCGGACCGCCGACCGAGGAGACCTCCAGGTCACCGCTGCCGCTGCGGGCGCGCAGGCCGCCGAGCATCGGGCCGAGCCGGACGCTGCCGGAACCGGCGTTGACCGAGGCGGCGCCGTCGGCCCGGTCCACCGAGATCTGGCCGGTGCCGGTGTTGACGTCGAGCCGGTTCGCGGTGCCGGTGACGGTGACGTCGCCGGAACCGCTGTGCGCGGTCAGGTGCGAGCCGTTGGGCGCCTGCACCTCGACCTTCACCGGGACCAGGCGCAACGGCAGGTCGGACGGGGTGCGCACGCGCAACCGGTTGCCGGTGAACTCCACCGTGGTGCGGCGCAGCACCTCGGCGCCGACCTCGGCCGGGTCGCGGGTCGCGCCCGCCGAACCGAACTGGTCGGTTACCCAGGTGAGCAGGCCGGTGAGCTGGTTGCCGAAGCCGGTGGCAAGGCCGGGATCGTGGGTGAGCCGCACGTGCACCCCGGGTTTGTCGCTCAGCCGCACCTCGATCCGGCCGGAGCCGATCTCCACGTGCACCTCGCCCGGTCCCTCGGCGGCGAACTCCTCGACCCTGGTCGCGGCGGGGCCGGTGTTGGCCTCGGTCATGATCACATCCACCCCTCTGTCCTCAGCCCTGGACCCAGCCGCGCAACCGGCTGTTGGTCGCCTCGCCCCGCTGTTCGCTGCGCCGCTGCTGACGCCACTCGTGACGTCGCGACCGATCGTCCGTGCCCTGCCCGTGCAGAGCGCCCTGCACCGCCTGGGACAACCAGGAGTTCAGCGACACGCCCTGGGCGTTGGCCGCCTTCTCCGCCTTGCCCTTGAGTTCCTCGAACAGCCGCAGCGTGATCCGGCTGATATCGCCGCCCTCACCCAGCGGGGGGAACGGCGGCAGTGGTGGCGGAGGCGGTGGCGGCACCGAATCCGCGCTGGGAGACTGCCGCTGACCAGCGGCGGGAGTGACCACGACGCGCACGTCCCTGCCATCGAGACGCACGTCCACCAGCTGTCCGTCCAGCGTCGCGGTGACCTCGGCGGCCAGGTCGGAGAGCGCGTTCATGATGGCCAGCCGAGCCGCCGGCTCCAGCGCGGCGGCCAGCAGGGCCGCGGTGCGCCGGGTCTGCTCGTCCCCGGCCGAGGCGGCGGTGGTCAGGTCCTCCCGCAGTCCGTTGACGTAGCTCGTGAGATCCATGACGCCACTATGGCGTCGCTAGTGACGTCAGTCAAGGAAAGGGTGGCGGCGAGGTGCTGTCAACGGGGTCTGCTGCACGTCGGGGACAAGGCGAACTACTGTGTTCGCCGTGACTCAGACGGTGCAGCCGAAGGTTCAGCTCATTGGGAAGACCGAGTTCTTCCCGCCGGCCGACGTGCCGTGGTCCACCGACGCCGACGGCGGCGAGGCGCTCGCGGAGTTCGCCGGCCGCGCCTGCTACCAGTCCTGGAGCAAGCCCAACCCGGCCACCGCCTCCAACGCCGGCTACCTGCGGCACATCCTGGAGGTCGGCCACCTCTCCGTGCTCGAGCACGGCTCGGTCAGCTTCTACTTCACCGGCCTGTCCCGCTCGCTCACCCACGAGCTGATCCGGCACCGGCACTTCTCCTACTCCCAGCTCTCCCAGCGCTACGTGCCCGAGCGGGACGCCGCCATGGTCGAGCCGGACGTCATCGCCGAGGACCCGGAACTGCACCGGATGTTCCTGGCCGCGGCCGAGGCCAGCGTGGCCGCCTACAACGAGCTGCTCGAGGGCCTGGAGCGCAAGTTCGCCGACGTCAAGAACGCCACCCTGCGCCGTAAGCAGGCGCGGCAGGCGGCGCGGGCGATCCTGCCCAACGCCACCGAGACCCGCATCGTGGTCACCGGCAACTACCGCGCCTGGCGGCACTTCATCGCGATGCGCGCCACCGAGCACGCCGACGTGGAGATCCGCGCGCTGGCCGTGGAGTGCCTGCGCCAGCTGCACAAGGTCGCGGCGAACGTCTTCAACGACTTCGAGATCTCCACGCTGGCCGACGGCACCGAGGTCGCCTCCAGCCCGCTGGTCACCGAGGGCTGAGCCCGCGCGGATGCGGCTGGAACTGCTCACCGGGACCGCGCTGGCCGGGCTGCGGCCGCGGGTGGCCACGGCCTACGCGGCCGCGTTCGCGGCGCCGCCGTACGCCTACGACCAGGCCAAGGTCGACCGCGCGCTGAACACCCTCGGTTTCGCCGCGGCCCAGCCCGGCGCGGCCGCGGTGCTGGCCCTCGACGCCGACGACACCGTGCTCGGCGCGGGCTGGGGCTGGGTGACCCCACCCGGCCTGCACGTGCCGGACAGCCCGTTCACCCGGCTCTACGCCACGGTGGCCGAGGCCATCGGCGGCGAATCGGTCGCGCACGAGCTGCTGCCCGGCCGGTTCGAGCTGCTCGAGTTGTTCGTGCACCCGGACCGGCAGGGCGAGGGGCTGGGCCGGGCGCTCGCGGCCGCGGTGCTCGACGGCCGTGGCGGCTGGCTGCTGGCCTGGCCGTCGGCGCCCGCGCACGCCGCCTACCTGCGCTGGGGCTGGACCGAGCGCGGCCGCTTCGGCAACCGGCACGGCGAGCAGGTGGCGGTGCTCACCGTGGAGCCGGCGTAGCGGACCGGTAGTCCGGTTGTAGGGTGGCGGCATGGGCATCGCGCGGACGGAACGCCGGGAACTGGTCGAGCTGTTCACCGCGGTCGGGCCGGACGCGCCGACCCTGTGCGGGGAATGGACCACCCGGGACCTGGCCGCGCACCTGGTGCTGCGGGAACGCCGTCTGGACGCGGCTCCCGGCATCGCGCTGAGCGCCTTCGCCGGGCACACCCAGCGGGTGCAGGATGCCTTCGCCGCCAAGCCGTGGGCCGAGCTGGTCGACCTGGTCCGCACCGGCCCGCCCTGGTACTCCCCCTACGGCCTGCCCGGCCTGGAAGACCTGGTCAACGGGGCCGA